>JBAUYI010000243.1:0-2704 GCA_049584715.1 Xanthobacteraceae bacterium | reverse complement strand
CTTCACGACCACGACCATGCACTGGTTCGTGCTGGCGATGGTGACGGCGTCCTATCTGATCTTGCGCCGCGTCACCCAATCGCCGTTCGGCATGGTGCTGCGATCGATCCGCGAGAACGAGCCGCGCACCCGGGCCATCGGCTATCCGGTCGAGCGCTACAAGATCGTATCGGTCATGTTGTCCGGCCTGTTTGCTGGACTGGCCGGCGTACTCTACGCCGTCCAGAACCAGTTCGCCGCACCCGACTTCGTCTACTTTCTGACCTCGGGCGATACGGTGATCTACAACGTCATCGGCGGCATCGGCACGCTGGTCGGGCCGATCGTCGGCGCCGGCTTCTTCCAGCTCATGCGCGAACTCATGGCGCGGCTGTTCGGCGATCAGTTCCCTTACCTGATCCCGCTCGGCGCGATTTTCATCGCGATGATCATTTTTCTGCCGCAGGGGATACTTGGCTTTGCGCGAAGGTGGCTTAATCGATAGCGGCCGCGCGCGGTCCTCAACTGCCCGGAGAATTTTTGCCCAAAAACTCCGTGAGCGCTTTCACATCTTTTTTGTCGCCGTCGAAATCCTCGGCAATCCGCTCGTAAAAATGCGCCGCGCCTTCATAGAGCTCATGCGCCGTCGGGTCTTCGCCAACGAAGCCGGCGATCTCGTGCATCTCGGCGACCCAGCGATAGGCCTTGGGCGGCATCAGCGCCAAGCCGCGCTTGAACCAGGCGAACATCTCCTTCTGGCTCGAGCTCAGCTCCGCGAACAGCGCGTCGGCCGAGCCGGCGCGGGTCGCCGCCAGCATCATCGCGGCTCCGATCGCTTGCGTACCCTTGGTGATGCCGGCGTAGGACATTTTCAGCGCGGAAGCGGCGCTCATCGCACCATCCAGCACGCGGACGTCGAGGCCGTATTGGCGAAGCGTGGCAAAGTGCGGTGCGGCCGGGCCGGAGGCGTAGAAGCGCGGTCCGGCGTCGCCCGGCTTCGGCGGCGAGCCGATGATGCCGGAATCGACGAACGGACAATCGGTCGGCGCGATGACGGCGGCGACACGGTCGACCGTCTTCGGATTGATGGCGTTGCAATCGACATAGACCGGCTTGGCGTTGCTGGCCTTGAGCGCGGGCTGGAAGCGCTCGGCAAGCGCTACCGCGTCGCCCGGCGGCAGGATCGACAGGATGAAATCGCACGCCGCGATTTCCTCGTCGCCTGCGGCCGCCATGCCCGCGGCGTTCGCCCGCGTCGCCGTCTCCGCGCTGCGGCCTGTGAGCGAGGTCAGCACCTTGACGCCGTTATCGACCAGCCTTTTTCCGACGGCTGCGCCCATCATGCCCGGCGCGATCACTGCAACGACAGGAGTCATATTGGCCTCGCTTTATGAAACAAGGCTCACCATACCAGCTTGCATTCGCCAAGGGCTAGACTTTCGCGGCGCTGGCAGCTCAGACGGTTTCGCGGGTGTTCGGCGTTTTGGCGCCGCTCTGCAATCGCCGCCGCAGCGCCGAGGTGCGGCCATCGGCGCCGGGCTGATAGTAGACGCTGTAGCGGCCCACGACTTCGGCGAAGACGCGCGCATCGGCCGGCTTCTTCACCTCGAATGAATCGAAGCCGGCGCGCACCAGAAAATGAAACTGATCGCGCAAGATATCGCCGGTGGCGCGCAGCGTGCCGCGAAAGCCGAGAGTCTCGCGCAGCAGGCGCGCCTGGCTATAGGCGCGGCCGTCGCGGAATTTCGGGAAATGCAGCGCGATGAGCGCAAGGTGGCCGAGCCATGGCTGCAGCTCCGCGACCCGGCGGCTATTCGGCCATGACACGCCCAGCGAGCCGTCGCGCCGGATCAGCGCGTCAGCTTCCGCCAAAAATCGCTTCGCCGACACGATGACCGGAACGCGCTCGGGGATCGGCGCGTCGTCGTCGACGCGCACGTAACGATCCTCGATGATTTGGCCATTCTCAACGAGTGGCATAGACGCGCTCCCTGAACGGCTCGACGCCGGTACGCTTGACCGTGTCGATGAACAACTCGTCGGGCCGCTGCCGCAGTTCCAGATAGGCCGCGGCGATGTCCTCGACCACGTCGGCGACCTGCGCATAGGGCACGGCGGGGCCGATCAATGTGCCGAGCGTGGCATTCTCGTCGGCCTTGCCGCCGAGCGTGATCTGATAAAACTCCTCGCCGTTCTTCTCGACGCCGAGAATGCCGATATGGCCGACATGGTGATGGCCGCAGGCATTGATGCAGCCGGAAATGTTGATGTGCAGCCGGCCGAGGTCGCGCGCCAGGTCGCCGTTGCTGAAGCGCCGCGTGATCTCCTGCGCGATCGGGATCGAGCGCGCATTGGCGAGGCTGCAATAATCGAGGCCCGGGCAGGAGATGATGTCGGACACCAGATTGACGTTCGGTACGGCGACACCGATGGCATCGAGCGCACGCCACAGCGCCGGCAAATCGCGCTGCGCGACATGGGGCAGCACCAGGTTTTGCTCGTGGCCGACACGAATCTCGCCGAATGAATAGCGGTCGGCCAGGTCGGCGATAGCGTCCATCTGCGCCGCGGTGGCGTCGCCCGGCGTGCCGCCTTCCGGCTTGAGCGACAGCGTCACGATAGCGTAGCCCGGCATTTTGTGGTTGGCGACCGAGTTGCCGACCCAGGCATCGAATTGCCGGTCGGCTTTACGCGCCGCCGCAAGCTCGGGCGATGAGTCGTCAAG
>JBAUYI010000242.1:0-4523 GCA_049584715.1 Xanthobacteraceae bacterium | reverse complement strand
GCCGGCAGCAGGCCGGCATCGGGCGCGATCTCGTCGAGATATTCGACGATGGCGAGCGTATCCCAGACTTTCAGCCCGTCATGAACCAGGCACGGCACCAGGAACGACGGCGACAGCAGCAGCAGTTCGGCGCGGGTCGAGGGATCGTCGGTCGAGGCAAATTTCTCCTCGAAGTCGATGCTTGCCATTTTGCACAGCAACCAGCCGCGCAGCGACCAGGACCCGTAATTCTTGCTGGCAATGGTGAGAGTAGCCTTGGACATCCCGTCGTTCTCTTTTGAATTTGCAGCCCAATCAAACACTTAAGGTCTAGACAAACGCCGCCTCCATGGCAACGTCTGCGCAGTCGAAGCATCCCGGCAAGTCCAATTGTGCAGGATGTTCATATTCTTGTCGCAGTGCAACAAAAAATGCACTAGCTTCCCGGTTGGGTGAGGGGTCGCAGTCCGCCGTCGTCGGACGGCCCACGGCGCCCGTGGATCGCGGGATGCTGTACGTCGCCTATCAAATGCACACCGACATCATGGTCCCCGTCCGGACCTGGGCGGGCATGGTGGCCAATTCCGGCGGCGCGCCGCTGCTCTCCAACCACCCGGCGATGCGCAATCTCACCGCGGTCTATGAGCTGATCGCGCGTGCCGGGCTGACCCACACACGCCCGCCGTTTGCCATCGATCGTGTCACCGTCGGCAATCGGGAAGTCGACGTGCGCGAGGAGTCCGCGCACGTAACGCCGTTCGGCACGCTGCTGCACTTCAAGAAGGATATCGCGGCGGTGCAGCCGCGCGTCCTCATGGTGGCGCCGCTGTCCGGCCATTTCTCTACGCTCCTGCGGGCGACCGTGCGCACCATGCTGCCCGACCACGACGTCTACATCACCGATTGGCATAATGCCCGTGACGTGCCGCTGACCGCCGGCCGGTTCGGCTTTGACGAATATATCGACCATCTGATCAAGTTTCTCGAGGTGTTGGGGCCGGGCACCCACGTGCTCGCGGTGTGCCAGCCCTGCGTCGCCGTACTCGCCGCCGCCGCCGTGATGGCGCAGGCCGGCAATAAGGCGCAGCCGCGCAGCATGACCTTGATGGCCGGACCGATCGACGTGCGCGTCAATTCGACCACCGTCGACGAACTTGCCAAGAAGCATTCCATCGAATGGTTCGAGCGCACGCTGACCGCCTCGGTGCCGCTGCGCGATCCGGGCGCGTTCCGCCGCGTCTATCCGGGCTTCGTGCAGCTTGCGGCCTTCATGAGCATGACCGTCGAGCGCCACGTCAAAGCGCACCGCGAGCTCTACGAGAACCTTGCCAACGGCGAGCTGGAAAAAGCTGCGGTGACGAAAGCGTTCTATGACGAATATTTCGCCGTGCTCGACCTCACCGCCGAATTCTATCTGGAGACGGTGCGGATCATCTTCCAGGAATACGCGCTGCCGCTCGGCAAGCTGCAATGGCACGGCAACAAGGTCGATCCGACCGCGATCCGGCGCACCATGCTGCTCACCGTCGAGGGCGAGCGCGACGACATCTGCGCCGTCGGCCAGACGGTGGCCGCGCACGATTTGTGCAGCAAGCTGCGTCCGTATCTCAAGCGCCACCACATGCAGGCCGGCGTCGGGCACTACGGCGTATTCTCCGGCAAGCGCTGGGAGAACCAGATTTATCCGATCTTGAAGAACGTGATTTTGTCGAGCGATTGAGCGGAAGCAGCGCCTCTGTGCCATATCGTACAGCCGTCTGAATCCGAGTAGTCTTAGCCTCTGGGCAGGACGAACAGGGACGGAAACGCCATGGCCACAAGCGTCAAGCAAATGATGGAAGCCGCCAATGCCGCGGTGCCGAAGATCACGCCGGCGCAGGCGAAGGAGATGATCGCCAAGGGCAATACGCTGGTGGTCGATGTGCGTGACGGCACCGAGGTGGCGGCGAGCGGCAAGGTCGCGGGCGCCGTGCATGTGTCGCGTGGTCTGCTGGAATTCCGCGCCGATCCGGAATTGCCGTCGCACGACAAGAATTTCGCTAAGGACAAGGATGTCATTCTTTATTGCGGCTCCGGCGGCCGCGCGGCGCTGGCCGGCAAGCTGCTCAAGGATTTGGGTTACGAGAAAGTCCACAATCTCGGCGGCTTCAAAGACTGGGCCGACTCTGGCGGCGCCATCGACAAGCCATAGCGCAATCTACCCGCATGATGTGGCGGAAGACGTTGATCTTGGCGTGTAGCGCGTCGGCGCTTGCGGCGTTCTGGCCATGAGGGTGCGGCTCACCGCATCGCCGCTGCGATATTGCCGCCGTCGACCGTGGTAACGTCGGCCGTCGTCTTGAGCGCCAGCGCCTGGTGCAAAAACGCCTGCGCCACGTCGTCGGCGGTGACTTCGCGGCCGAGCAGGTTGCCGCTCATGTAATCCTTCTCGGTCAGGCCGCGCGCTTTTGAACGCGAGGCGATCATGTCGGCGGTGAGGAGGCCGGAGCGGATACGGTCGGCGTTCACCGCGTTGGCGCGGATGCCGTCGGCGCCATAGTCGAGCGCATATTGGCGCATCAGCGCCAGCTCGGCGGCTTTCGGAATGCCGTAGGGCCCGAAATTCGGGCCTGGATTGACCGCTTGCTTGGAGACATTGAACAACAGGCAGCCGCCGGTACCCTGCGCCAGCATGATCTTCACCGCGGCCTGCGCCACGCGCTGGTGGCCATAAAAATTCAGCTCGAAACTCTTGCGCATGACGTCTTCATCGACTTCGCCGATGCGCCCCTGCCAGGCGGCGCCGGCGTTGGAGACGACGATGTCGACGCCGCCGAAAGCCGCAGCTACGGCGTCGAAGGCGGCGCGCACCGAGGCCGCGCTGGTCACGTCGCAGACGACGGGTAGCGCCGACGGTCCGATTGTCTTTGCCTGTTCGCTCGCCGCGGCGAAATTGACATCGAGCAGCGCGACCTCGGCGCCGGCCGCCGCAAACGCCTTCGCAGTCGCGGCGCCAATGGCGCCGCCGGCGCCGGTGACGGCAGCGATCTGGCCTGCAAGCGGCGGTTCCTTGCGCGTGCCGAGCTTGGCCTGCTCCAGCGGCCAATATTCGCAATCGAACATGTCGGCTTCGGAGATCGACTCGAAACGACCGATCGCTTCGGCGTCGCTGACGCCTTCGATCCAGCCTTCGGCGATATCGGCGGCGATCTCGGCATCGCGCTTGGTGCGGCCGAGGCCGAACAGGCCGAGCCCCGGCACCAGCACGACGCGGGGCAGGGGATCGAGCTCATGTTTGATATGGCCGACGCGGGCATTGTGCTGCTCGAAATAGCGGTGATAGCGCGCGGCGAATTGGCCCGCAGTGTCGTGCGCGACGCGGGCGAACTCGGCAAGTTTTCCGGGGTCGGGCGGCGGCAGCACCAGCGGCCAGTTCTTGGTACGGATGGTGTGGTCCGGCGTCACCACGCCGGCCTGGCTTAAGCGGGCCAAATCCTTGGCATTGATGAAATTGAGCACCGCATCGGTAGCGCGGAATTCGAGCACCAGCCGGCGCCAGGCGCCTTCGATTGTCTTGTCTTTTTCGCTGCAGGCGCCACGCACGATCGGCGCGATCTGCGCCACGTCGGCGCCGCCGCGCCGCGCCGGCGCCGTTGCGGCAACGGCTTTGCGGCGGCGGGCGATAAAGTCCTCGGCGCGCGACACCATCTCGATCATGCGCTCATAGGCTTCGCGCGCGCTCTCGCCGTAAGTGACGATGCCATGTTTCGACAGAATGAGGCCGTCACTCGGTTTCGCCCGCTCGAAAACATCGATCGCCTTCTTGGCCAAGCCGAAACCCGGCATGACGTAAGGCACGAAGGCGAGCCGGCCGCCGAAAACGTCCGCGCATTTCTTTTCGCCGTCGGGCTGATCGATGACGCCGAGCACCGCAGTGGCGTGAGTGTGATCGACGAATTTGTGCGGTAGGAACGCGTGCAGCATGATTTCGACCGACGGATTGGCCGCCGCAGGATCGATCAGGCTTGCGCGCTCGATGCCGACCAGCTCGTCGTCGCCAATCTCGCCGAGGGCGCGCAGCTTGCGCAATGGCGCAAGCCGCACCGCCGGGAGGCCTGCAAGATCGATCATCGCCATGTCGGCGCCGGTCGCCTTGACGCGCAGCACCTCGACGTCGGTGCCGAGGCGGTCGCGCGTCACTTCCTTCAGCGAGGTGTTGCCGCCGCCGTGCAGGACGAGTTTCGGGTCGCGGCCAAGGAGCCGCGTCGTGTAGATGCGCAGCGCGAGATCGCGGTCGATGCCCGATTTCGCGCCTTCGCCGATGATGGCCTCGGCGTCACGGTCGACCCAGCCGCTTTTCATGGCGCCCGCCCAGCATCGCTTGTTGCATCAACCGCCGGCGAAACGTCGCGACCACCATCCGGTCTTGCGCGGACGATCGGTGCCCTCGGTCTCGGCGACTTCGGTGCCGGCCGGTTCGGGGGCAGGGGCCGCGGGCGCCGTCGGAGCCGGCGGCGGCGCATCGTCGCTGCCGCCAATCGGCGCCCGCTCGCGCACGGTGGATC
>JBAUYI010000241.1:0-13970 GCA_049584715.1 Xanthobacteraceae bacterium | reverse complement strand
CCTCACCGTTTATGCCGACGCCGCGCGCTCCTCGGCCGATGCCGCCGATGCGCGGGCGGCGCGCGGCGCTTCGCTCGGGCCGTTCGACGGCACCATCGTCAGCATCAAGGATCTGTTCGATGTGGCCGGCGAGCCGACGCGGGCCGGCTCAAAGGTTCTCGCCGAGGAAGCGGCGCCGGCAAAAGCCGACGCGACGATCGTGCAACGGCTGCGCGCGGCGGGCGCTGTGATTATCGCCAAGACCAACATGACTGAGTTCGCCTTTTCCGGCATCGGCGCCAATCCGCATTTCGGCACGCCGGGCAATCCGCGCGACCGCACGCGCGTGCCCGGCGGCTCCTCGGCCGGCGCACCCATCAGCGTTGCTGACGGCATGTGCGACATCGCGATCGGCACCGATACCGGCGGTTCGGTGCGCATCCCGGCGTCGCTGTGCGGCCTCGTTGGTTTCAAGCCGAGCCGGCAGCGCGTGCCGACCGACGGCGCGTTTCCGCTGAGTACGACACTCGATTCCATAGGCCCGATCGGGCGTAGCGTTGCCGACTGCGCCGCGGCCGACGCCGTGATGGCCGGCGAGGATATTTTGCCACTCGAGCCGATTGCGCTCGCCGGCCTGCGCTTCGGCGTCGCCGAGGGACTGCCGCTCGACCGGCTGGATGACACGGTCGCTGCCGCCTTCGCCTTGGCGGTCAAACGGCTCGACGATGCCGGCGTGCGCGTCACCCACGAAACATTGGCCTTGTTCGACGACATGGGCGCGGTCAATGCCAAAGGCGGCATTTCGCCGTATGAGGCCTGCGCTATCCATCGCGACCGGATGAACCGGCGCGCCGCCGACATCGATCCCAATGTCCGGGACCGCATCGCGCGCGGCTGCGCTACTTCCGCTGCTGATTACACCGACATGGTGCGCCAGCGCGAGCGGCTGGTGCACGTCATGGACGACCGGCTTGCCACACTCGATGCGCTGTTGATGCCGACGACCTCGATCGTGGCGCCCACCATCGCTGAGGTGGCGGACAGCAAAACCTTTGCTGCACGTAACGCCGCGGTGCTACGCAACACCGCGATCATCAACTTCTTCGACCTCTGTGCCATCTCGCTGCCGCTGCAAGCCAAGCTGCCGGTCGGGCTGATGCTGATCGCGCGCAACGGCCATGACCATCGGCTGTTACGCATCGCTGCGGCAACGGCGCAGCTTTTCGGCACATGATCGCGCTTGCCGCCGCCGCAACAGTTTCCTAGCATTTCGCCAAATCCTGGGAGGATAATGCCGTGAATAACACACACATGCTGCCCAACCGCCGCCACCTCTTGGCCGGCGTTGCCGCCACCGCCGCCACTGTCGCCGCACCCGCGATTCTGCGCGCCCAGGGCGGACCCCTGAAAGTCGGCGTGCTGTTGCCGCGCTCGGGCTATGAGGCCGGCATCGGCCAGGACTGCCAGCGCGGGGTCGATATCGCGCCCGGCATTCTGAAGTCGCTCGGTCTGCCGGATTTGACGATCATGAACGGCGACACGGAATCGAACGTGGATACCGCGCGCGAGCATGCCGAGAAGCTGATCAGTGACGGCGCCCAACTCCTGGTCGGCGCATTCGATTCCGGCCAATCGACCGCCATCGCGCAGGTGGCCGAGCAGAAGGGTATTCCGCTCGTCATCAATATCGCCGGTGCGGCCGCTATCACCGAGCAGGGCTATAAGTTCGTGTTTCGCAACTTCCCGACCGCGCCGATGCTGACCCGCGACGGTTTCCTGCAGCAAAAGGCGGTCTTCGACATCGTCGGCAAAGCGCCGAAGACGGTGGTCTTCATGCGCGTCAATGACACCTTCGGCACCGGCATGTCGAAGGCGGTCGCCGCGATGCTGCCGAAATTCAATATGCCCTACACGATCGCCGACGAGATTTCCTACGATCCGGCCGCGCGCGACCTTTCGGTCGAGGTGACCAAGGCCAAGGCCACCAATGCCGACGCCATACTCGTCGTCGGCCGCCTCAACGACGCCATGCTGATCACGCGCGAATTGGTCAAGCAGCGCTGGACGCCGCAGGCGATCCTTAGCGTCGGACCCGGCTGGTATGAGGATCAATACATCAAGACGCTGGGCAAGCTGTCTGACGGACCGATGAGCTTCGTGCCCTGGTACGACCCGAACAAAAAGCTCTCCAAGGCGCTCGACGCCGCGTTGGCCAAGGCCTACCCGGGCATCAATCTGAGCACCAACCACGTCTACACGTTCGAAGCCTTGTTGGTTGCCGCCGATGCCTACAAGCGCGCCGGCTCGACCGATCCCAAGGCGTTGGCCGAAGCGGTGCGGACCACCAACATTACCGACAATGCCAGCATCGGTCCCGGCATCTCTTTCGACGAAAAGGGGCAGAACGACAAGATCATCGGCGGCGCCATTCAGAACCGCGGCGGCAAGCTGATCACGATCGCGCCCAAAGAGGCCGCCAACGGCCAGCCGGAATGGCCGATGAAGTCGTATCAGGATCGCGCATGACGCGGGCTTAGGACCGATCGGTGGGGGTAGGCGTCTACCTGAACGTTGCCGTGGCCGGCGTTCTGACCGGCTTGGTCTACGGCCTGATGGCGCTTGGATTGTCGGTCATCTTTGGCGTGGTGCGGGTGGTCAATTTCGCCCATGGCGAGATGATGTCGATCGCGATGTATATCGCCGTCGTGCTGTTCTCGTCGTTTCACCTCGATCCGCTGGTCATGCTGGTGCCTATCGCGGCGGTGATGTTCGTGTTCGGCTACGCGCTGCAGTCTGGTCTGATCAATCCGTTCATCACCCGACCGGAGCATAGCCAATTCCTGCTGGTGGTGGCACTGGCGATCATCATCGTCAATGCGCTGCTGATCATCTTCGGCCCGGACGCCCGCACCGTGCAGACGTCATATGCCTACGACAGTTTCGAAATCGGCCCGGTGATCGTCGATGCGTCCAAGGCTTATGCCGCAGCCGCGGCGATCGTCGTGACGGCGGCGCTGTTCGCCTTCTTCCGCTACACGCTCATTGGCAAAGCGATCCGCGCCTGCGCCGACAACTATACCGGGGCGCTGGTGGTCGGCCTTAATGTCAACCGGCTTTACGCGCTGACCTTTGGGCTCGGCGCGGCGTGCGTCGGCGCCGCCGGCACGATGATGACCTTGATCACCGACGTGACGCCGGCGCTGGGGCCGGGCTACACCTTGCTCGCCTTCGTCATCGTCATCACCGGCGGGCTCGGTTCGATGCCCGGTGCGCTGATCGGCGGCGTGCTGATCGGGCTCACCGAGGCGATCGCGGGCTTGCTGTTCACTCCGTCGGCCAAGAGCATGTTCGCCTTCGGCATCCTGGTGCTGGTGCTGCTGTTCCGGCCGCAGGGCATTCTCGGCAGAAGGCTGACGTGATGGATGCGATGATCGGGCGCCTCACCGATGGTCTGTCGCGCCGGGCTTTGGGTCTCCTCGCGGCGCTGCTGGCGGTGTTGCTGGCCGCGCCGTGGATCGCCAACGATTATCTGCTCACGGTCCTCATCGTCATTCTCTATCTCGCCTATACCGGCCAGGCCTGGAACATCATGATGGGTTTCGCCGGCCAGCTTTCGCTCGGCCACGCGATCTATGCGGGACTGGGCGCTTACATCCCGGCGGTGCTGTTTACCCGGCTCGGCATCGGTCCATGGATCGGCCTCCTGGCGGCGATACCGGTGGCTGCGGCATGCGGGGCGATCATCGGCTTCCTGGCGTTCCGCTTCGGCGTTGCCGGCGTTTATTTCGCGATCCTCACCATCGCTTTTGCCGAGTTTGCCCGTATCGGTTTCGATCATCTGACGATCGTCAACGCGTCGGCCGGCCTGTTCCTGCCGGTGGCGCAATTGGCGCACAACGATCTGTGGCGGCTGCGCGGCAGTCCGACCATGTTCTATTACGTGATCCTCGCCGCAACGGTGTTCGCGCTCATCCTCTCGCGTCTGTTGCTGCGCAGCCGCATGGGTTATTTCTGGCTCGCCATCCGCGAGGACGAGCACGCGGCGCGCGCCGCCGGCATCGATACCTTCCGCTACAAAATGTACGCGGTGATGATCTCGGCGGCGGTCACCTCGTTTGCCGGCGTGTTCTACGCATTCTTCTACAACAACCTGTTTCCCGAGCAGGTGTTCAATATTTCCCGCTCCATCGAAATGATCCTCGGCCCGATTATCGGCGGCATCGGCACATTGTTCGGGCCGATCCTCGGCGCCTTCGTGCTTACCGGGCTTGCCGAATCCGTCACTTCGGCGATGGCCGCGTTCGGTCTCGATCTGCCGGGCGCCAAGCAGATCTTTTACGGCATCTGTTTGTTGCTCGTCGTCGTGGCGCTGCCGGAAGGTATTTGGCCGTGGCTGGCGCGCCGGCTCGGCGTGGCGGAGCGCAAGCGATGACCGCGCTGCTCTCGCTCGACCGTGTCAGCAAGCGCTTCCGTGGCCTTCTCGCCGTCGATGCCGTCAGCTTCGACGTGCCGGAGGGCGTTATCTTTGCCGTGATCGGCCCTAACGGCGCCGGCAAAACGACGCTGTTCAACATGATCGCAGGCGCGATGGCGCCCGACGATGGCTCGATTGCATTCGCCGGCCAAGCAATCAACGGTCTGACGTCCGACGCGGTGTGCCGGCGCGGCGTCGCGCGGACCTTTCAGTTGGTGCGGCCGTTCCCGGCGTTGAGCGTCGAGGACAACGTCATCGTCGGCGCCTTGCTGCATCACCGCGACGTCGGTGCGGCGCGCGAGCGTGCGTTGGCCGTGCTCCGCCGCCTCGATTTGTTCGACACGCGCCATCAGATCGCCGCGACGCTGACCTTGCCGGACCGCAAACGGCTCGAAGTCGCGCGCGCCTTGGCGACCGAGCCGAAATTGTTGCTGCTCGACGAAGTGATGGCGGGGCTGCGGCCGACCGAGACCGACCGCATGGTGGCGACCTTGCGCGAGATCAATCGCGAGAGTGGATTGACCATTCTCCTCATTGAGCACGTCATGCGCGCGGTGATGGCGCTCGCTGCCCGCGTGGTGGTGCTCGACCACGGCGTGGCTATCGCGGCGGGCACGCCCGACGAAGTGGTACGCGATCCTGCAGTCGTTCGGTCCTATCTCGGCGCCGAGGTTTTGTGATGCTGCGCGTCGAAAACCTCGATGTGTTTTACGGCGACGTGCAGGCGCTCAACGGCGTGTCGCTTGACATCGAGGAGGGTGCCATTGTCGCCATCGTCGGTGCCAACGGTGCCGGCAAGACGACGCTCATTCGCGCCATCGCCGGAATGCAACGGCGTATTCGCGGCCAAATCATTTATCGCGGCACCGATATTTCCGGCTGGCCGAGCTATCGCGTCTGCGATCTCGGCATCGGCCAAGTCGCCGAAGGACGACAAGTCTTTCCGACGCTGACAGTTGCCGAAAATCTCGATGTCGGCGCCATGCTGCCGCGCGCTCGCGCCGGGCGCGCGAAAAACAAAGACCGCGTGCTGGCGTTGTTTCCGGTGCTCGCCGAGCGGGCGCGGCAAGCGGCCGGCACGCTGTCCGGCGGCGAGCAGCAGATGCTCGCCATCGGCCGCTGTCTGATGGGCGCGCCCGATCTCATCATGTTCGACGAGCCATCGCTGGGTCTGGCGCCGGCCATCATCCACGACGTGCTCAACACCATCCGCGAGCTCAATCGCGATGGCCTTACCTGCTTGCTGGTCGAGCAGAACGTGGCCCAGTCGCTGAAGCTCGCGAGTCGCGCCTATGTACTGGAAAACGGCCGCGTGACGCTGTCGGGCAGCGGCACCGAACTGTTGGCCGACGACCGCGTCCGCACCGCCTATCTCGGGCTATAAAGTCGTTCAGGCGATACGCCGCAAGCGGTCCATCAGAACGCCGAGCGCAACCACGCGAGCACGCAGCGGCGCCATTGGGAAAGCCTGACGCAGGCGGTTGTAAACGTCGGCTGCCGTCGGCGCCTCGATATCCGAAAGCGCAGCAGCCATGGCCCGCGCCATCTCCGCCTCAGGCCGGCCGCTGAGCGGCGCCGGCACCATGGTGAACTCGCCGAACGGAATGGGGGGTTGAACGCGTAAGGTAATACGGCGGGCGCCCATGAAATCAGCTCCAGTCCAAGCCCGGTCGAATGACCGTGGCTTCACAACGCGCCAGCCTTAGTCAGGTTCCCCCTGGCCGGAGCGGCTGCCGGCGCGCGCGTTGTGGCTTGAGCCGCCGTGCTCTATATGCCTGTGGCATTCACACGATGGAGACGGCGCCAAGCCGCGGTCCCAAGGAGGTTCTTGTCATGAAACTGTATTTTTCGCCCGGGGCCTGCTCACTCTCGCCGCATATCGTCTCGCGCGAAGCCGGCATCCCGCTCGAATACGAGCAGGTCGACAGCCGCGAAAAGAAGACCAAAAGCGGGGTCGATTTTTGGACCATCAACGCGAAAGGCTATGTGCCGGTGCTGGAGATCGATAACGGTCAGCGCCTGACCGAGGGCCCGGCGATCGTGCAATATCTCGCCGACCAGAAGCCGGCCTCCGGCCTCATGCCGGCAGCCGGCACGCTCGATCGTTACCGCGTGCAGGAATGGCTCAACTTCGTCACTTCGGAGCTGCACAAATCCTACGGCCCGATTTTCCGGCCGACCACGCCCGACGAATACAAGAAGATCTCGAAGGAAAATCTCGGCAAGCGTTTCGACTGGCTCGACAAGCAGCTCGCCGGCAAAGAGTACCTGATGGGCGACACGTTTACCGTCGCCGACGCCTATCTGTTCACGGTGCTGCGCTGGTCGCCACGCGTCGAGATCGACCTGGCGAAATGGCCGAACGTCAAGGCTTACGTCGATCGCGTCGCCGCGCGCCCGAAGGTGCAGGAGGCGTTGAAGGCGGAAGGCCTGCAGTAAGCGGACGACAGACGACGGAGGGCAGATCATTCATCCGTCCTCTGTCGTCCGTCTTCCGTCGTCCAATCAGAGCGGCTGGCCTATCGTCACGCTGAGTTTTCCGACACCCTCGACCTCGCACTCGATCTTGTCGCCGGCAACGGTGGCGGCGACGCCCGACGGCGTGCCGGTCATGATGATGTCACCGGCGGCGAGCTCGACCATCTCCGAAAGTTTCGAGATGATCTCCGGTACGTTCCAGATCATCTGATTGAGATCGCCGTCCTGGCGCACCTTGCCGTTGACCTTGAGCACGATGCGGCCTTTCGACGGATGGCCGATCGCGGACGCCGGCTTGAGCGGCCCGCATGGCGCCGAGTGATCGAACGCCTTGCCGATCTCCCATGGCCGCTTGATGTCGCGCGAAGCGATCTGCAAATCACGTCGGGTCAAGTCGATGCCGACGCCATAGCCGTAGATGCAGGCGAGCGCGTTTTCGGTCTTGATATTGCGGCCGCCGCTTTTGAGCGCCACGACCAGCTCGACTTCGTGATGCATGTCCTTGGTCAGCGACGGGTAGGGCACTGTGCCGCCGTCGGGCACGATCGCGTCGGCGGGCTTGGCGAAGAAGAACGGCGGCTCGCGCACGTCCTGACCCATCTCCTTGATGTGCTCGACATAATTGCGGCCGACGCACCACAGGCGGCGAACCGGAAAATATTGATTGGTGCCGGCAACCGGAATGGACGGCTGCGGCGGCTGCGGAATGACATAGCTCTTTGCTTCGGTGCTCATGAGGCCGTTTCGTGTTGGAGGGGACGTGGAAACGCCGGGCTTATAGCTCAAGCAACGCCTTGGTCAAAGCGACGCTCAGCCACGTTTTTAGGCAATCGCGGTGACGGGTTCGAGCGCGGGCGACTGCTCGCGAAGCTGCAGCCGGTAGAACAAGGCATAGCGGCCGCCCTTGCGTAAAAGCTCGTCGTGGCGGCCGGATTCGACGACAAGGCCGTTCTCGACGACGAGAATGTTATCGGCATGCATGATCGTCGATAGCCGGTGGGCGATGACGATCGTGGTGCGCCCCTTGCAGAGCTCGGCCAGCGCTTCCTGCACATGGCGCTCGGATTCGGAATCGAGCGACGCGGTCGCCTCGTCGAGCAGGATGATCGGCGCATTCTTGATCAACGCGCGCGCGATGGCGACACGCTGACGCTGGCCGCCAGACAGCTGCAAGCCGTGCTCACCGACCGGCGTATCGTAGCCGGCCGGAAAGCTCATGATGAAATCGTGCGCATGCGCCGCCTTGGCGGCGGCGACGATCTCCGCCTCGCTGGCGCCGAGGCTGCCCAGCGCAATGTTCTCGCGGATGGAGCCGCGGAACAGGTGGGTGATCTGGCCGACATAGGCGATCGCTTCGCGCAAGGAGCCACGCGATACGCCGGCGATGTTCTGCCCGTCGACCAGGACGCTGCCGGAATTGACGTCGTAAAGTCGCAACAGCAAATTCAGCACCGTCGACTTGCCGCCGCCAGAAGGTCCGACCAGCGCCGTGACCTGGCCGCTCTCCGCGACGAAGCTCATGCCGCGCAGCACCGGCGTGTCGGCGCGGTAGGCGAACCGCACATCGGCGAACTCGACCCGCGCCTCGGTCAGTGTCAATGCCGGCAGGTGGTCGTCATCCGGCTCGCCGGCCGGGCTGTCGATCACCTCGTAGAGCACGCGCACGCCGACCAGGTTGTTGGTGAGGTCGATATTGAGACGAGCAAGGCGCTTCGCCGGCTCATAGGCGAGGAGGAACGCCGCCAGGAAGGAGCCGAATTCACCGGGCATCGCGCCGGTATAGATGACGCGGTAACCGGCGTAGATCGACGCCAGCGCGATGGCGAAGCCGCCGAGCATTTCCATCAGCGGACTGGCGCGGTTGGCGACGCGCGCCATCTTGTTGGATTCGTGCTCGACCGAACCGACACTGACGGCGAGCCGGCGCCGCATCTCGTCTTCGAGCGCGAAGGCCTTGACCATGCGCATGCCTTGCAGCGCTTCTTGCATGGTCTCGATGATCTGCGTGCCGCTGGTGAATTGCATGCGGGCAATGCCACGCACCCGGCGAATGAGCTTGCGCAGGAACAGGAACGCCGGCGGCGCGATGATGAGCCCGCCGATCGACATTGCCGGATCCTGGACTACCATGACGATGCACAGCCCGATCAGCGACATCAGATCGCGACCTATGGCGGTGATCAGAAGGTTGATCACTTGGCTGACGGCGACGGTGCCGGTAGTGAGCCGGGCGATGAATTCTGATGAATGGCGGTCGGCGAAGAACCCGATGTTTTCGTGTAAGAGCTTGTCGAACATGCGGCGCTGATTTTCGGCGATGATGCGATTGCCGATGCGCGACAACGTCACGGCGCCGCCATAGGCGGCAAATCCTTTCGCCGTGAAGATGCCCATCGCGGCCAGGCTGACGAATACGATGCCGCGGAAATTGTGCGTCACCACGGTTTCGTTGATCATGGTGCCGAGCAGATAGGCGGTGGCCGCCGTCGCCGCAGCAGCGACCAGCATCAGTGCGAAGCCGATGGCGTAGAGCCGCCAATGAGTCAGCGCCACTTCCATCAGGAGACGGCGCACCAGGATGCCGGTCGAATAGTTGTCGGAATCGGCCGTGGGAGCTGTCATGCGCGTTTCATTTTACTCCACTGCGGCCGGTTTTGTCGCAACTCGTCTTGCGCCCGTTTCATGCCCGGATGGAGCGGGATGTTCAAGTGAATTCAAGGATTTTATCGGCCAGCGGGAACCCACGGCGGATGCTCAAACGGCGGCTTTGCGGGCCTGGCCGGTTGACGCGGTCCGTCGCTTCATCAGTTCGCGTTCCCAGGCCAAAGCATCGCGCACGATGGCAGCAAGATCGTCGTAGCGCGGCTGCCAACCAAGCGTGCCGCGCACCCGTTCGGAATGTGCCACGATTTGCGCCGGATCGCCCGGCCGCCGCGGCGCAATGTCGACCTTGAAATCGACGCCCGAGACGCGCTTGACCGCCTCGATCACTTCAAGAACCGAGAAGCCGTGGCCATAGCCGCAATTAAGCGTCAGCGGCGGCGCGCCGGAGCGCAGGTAGCGCAGCGCATCGGCGTGGGCGCGTACCAGATCGCTGACGTGGATGTAATCGCGGATGCAGGTGCCGTCGGGCGTCGGATAATCGTTGCCGAAGACGTCGAGCTTGGACCGCAAGCCGAGTACGGTTTCGACCGCGACTTTGATCAAATGCGTGGCGGCTTTAGTCGATTGCCCGGTGCGCCCTTGTGGGTCGGCGCCGGCGACGTTGAAGTAGCGCAGGATCACATGGGCCAGGCCGTATGCACTCCCGGCATCGCGTAGCATGATCTCCGTCATCAGTTTCGACCAGCCGTAAGGCGAGATCGGCAGCGTGGCTGAGTCTTCCTGCACCGGAATCTCGGTTGGGTTGCCGTAGACGGCGGCGGTCGAGGAAAAAATGAAATGACGCACGCCACCCTTTACGGCGCATTCGATCAGCGCGCGCGAGTTCATCGTATTGTTGCGGTAATAGCCGAGCGGATCGCGAACCGAATCTGGCACCACGATGGACGCGGCAAAGTGGACGATGGCATCGACGCCGTGCTCGCGGATCAGCCGCGCCACGAGCGCCTGGTCGCCGGTCTCGCCGACGACGAGCGGCACGCCCTTGGCGACGGCCCAGTCGAAGCCCGTCGACAAATTGTCGAGCACGACCACGCGCTCGCCGGCATCGGCGAGCTCATGGACCATGTGGCTGCCGATATAGCCGGCGCCGCCTGTGACCAGGACTGTCATGTCGGTCAGCCCTACTCCTAATCGGTGAATACCAAGTTAGGCGGCGGCCGGCTTCAACCGGCAGTCGCGACTGCCGCCAGCGCGCGGTGGGTTGCGGCAAAAACCTCGTCCGGGTCGATGTCGCCCATGCAGCGGTGGTGGCCGAGCCGGCAGACAGGCTTATGGCATGGCCGGCAATCGAGCACGCTCTTGGTTTCCATGGTGGCCGCCAGCGGATTGAGCGGCGCCCAATGCCAGGGGCTGGTCGGGCCGAAAATACCGATCGCAGGCGTGCCCAGCGCGGCAGTGACGTGCAGGAGGCCGGAATCGTTGGAGACCGCGGCCGACGCCGATGCCAGCGCCACGATGGCGTCGCGCAGGTCATGTCCGGTGAGATCATGGGCATCGGTTGCGCCGACAATCTCCGCCGCCAGCACCTTCTCGTCGGGGCCGCCAAGCACCCAGACCGCAAAGCCCTCGGCGAGGAGGCGTCGGGTCAGCGCGGCATAGGACGCGCTCGGCCAGCGCTTGGACGGTCCGACCGCGCCGGGCGCCAGCGCGACGACGGGCCGGCTCTCTGCAGCGAGACCACGCCGGCTTCGCCACGCGGCAATTTCGGCCGGCGGCACTTTGAGCTCGGGCACCGGCAATTGGGCGGGCAAGGCGGCGCCGGACGGCAGCGCCAGCGCGGCGCAGCGATCGACCATGCGCGGCAAGCCGCGCTCGCCGAAACGCAGATCGTTGAGCAGGAAGAACCGCGCCTCGCCGACGAAGCCGGTACGCTCGGGGATGCCGGCAAAAAACGGCGCCAGTGCCGCTTTCCAGGTGCGCGGCATGATCAGTGCGGTGCCGTAGCCTTCTTGTTTGAGGCGCGCCGCGAGCGTTTTCTGCTGCGCCAAAGCGAGGCTTTTGCGCGGAAGATCCACGACGATGGCTTGGCGCAGGCCCGGCATGTAATCGGTCAGCGGCGCGCACAGCGTCGTCGCCAGCATATCGACCGGCCGCTCGGGGAAGCGCGCCCGCAGCAACTGAATGACGGTGTGGCAGCGCACGAAATCGCCGATCCACATATAGGGCACGATCAATATCGGCCTGTGGTCCGACCTCTCATCCGCGCGCCGGTCGGCGAATGTGTTGTTGGAGCTTTGATCCATTACGGTTTGCGCCACTGAATCCCATTCGCGCCTGAGCAACTCGCTCGGTGGCGGCGCCCAGTTCCGCGCTGCCTCGTGACGCCCGGCGTAGCGGTAATACGTGCCTTCGAAATTGCCAAAGGCAATAACGAAGCTGGCGTGGCCGTTGTTCGGCTTCACGCCTTCAATGAAATGAACCAAAGTTCATTCATAATAGTGAATACGTATTCATTTTATGTGGGCGCGCCCTTTAATCCTGGCCCACCAGATCAAGCCGCCCAGTGTTGCTCATCGCGCTGGACTGGGGCAAAGGAGCGGCTGGTCGGCTCTGGTCCGACGCAAACCGGTCAAAGCGTCGATGTTGTTGGTCACCGGCGGGGCCGGGTTCATCGGATCGAATGTGGTGGCAAGCCTCAACGCGGCCGGCCGCACCGACATCGCTGTGAACGACATCCTCGGCAGTGACGGCAAGTGGCGCAATCTCGCACATCGCCAAATTGCCGATTTCGTGCCGCCGGCCGATCTCTTGCGCTGGCTCGACGGCCGCAAGCTCGAGGCGGTCGTGCATATGGGCGCCATTTCCTCGACCACAGCGACCGATGGCGACGCCATCATGGAAAACAATTTCCGGCTGTCGCTGCGGCTATTGGAATGGTGCGCGACGGCGCGCACGCCCTTCATCTACGCCTCGTCGGCCGCGACTTTCGGCAACGGCCAGAATGGCTTTTCCGACGACTGGTCGATTGACGCCCTCAAACAGCTCAAGCCGATGAATCTCTACGGCTGGAGCAAGCATATGTTCGACATGGCCGTGGTCGAACGCGCCGCGCGCAAGGAGAAGATGCCGCCGCAATGGGCGGGCCTGAAATTCTTCAACGTGTTCGGCGCCAACGAGTACCACAAGGGCGAGATGATGAGCCTCGTCGCCAAGCGGTTCGACGACGCCAAGGCAGGCAAGACCGTCCGGCTGTTCAAGTCGCACCGCCCAGGCATCGCCGACGGCGAGCAGAAACGCGACTTCATCTCTGTGGACAACGCCGTTGCGGTGGTGCGCTGGCTGCTCGCCACGCCCAAAGTGTCGGGCATTTTCAACGTCGGCACCGGCACCGCGCGCAGCTTCCGCGACCTGATCGGCGCCATGTTCGCGGCGGTCGGCCGCGAGCGGGCAATCGAATATATCGACATGCCGGCCGCGATCCGCGACAGCTATCAATATTTCACCCAAGCTGAGACCGGCAATCTGCGGCGGGCCGGCTATAATGCCGCTTTCACGCCGCTCGAAGAGGCGGTGCGGCACTATGTGACGACGTATCTCGATCGGGCCGATCGCTACCGGTGAAGAGGCACAAAGGCTTTCGCGGGCAATGCATGTTTGATTTCGAAGACGCCTTCAAGCTTGTTGCGAAGCAGACCGTGCTCTGCGTCGGCGATCTCATGCTCGACGATTTCGTCTATGGCGAAGTCACGCGCATTTCGCCCGAGGCGCCGACGCCGGTGCTCGCGGTCCGGCACAGCGCGATCGAGATCGGCGGCGCCGGTAACGTGGCGCGCAACATCGCTTCTCTGGGGTCGAAATGCATCCTGGTCAGCCTGATCGGCAACGATGAGGCGGGTCTGACGCTGACCAACGCGCTCGGCAAGTTCAACGGCCTGATCGTGCCCGATCTGGTGATCGACAAGGCGCGGCAGACCACGCGCAAAGTGCGCTTCGTCTCCGAGCACCACTCGACCCATCTGATGCGGGCCGATTGGGAGACCACCGCGCCGACCAGCGCGCATAGCGAAGACTCGATCATCGCCTCGGCGGAAACGACCATGCCGCAGGTCGGCGCCGTGGTGTTGTCTGATTACGCCAAGGGCACGCTGACGCCGCGCGTCATCCGCGCCATCATCGACGCGGCACGGGCTTGCGGCAAACCGGTCGTGGTCGATCCGAAAGGCCACGATTACAGCGTCTACCGCGGCGCGACATTGATCACGCCGAACCGCCAGGAACTCGGCGCCGCCGTGCATCGTCCGGTCACGGTCGAGGCAGAGATCGCCAAAGCCGCGGCCGAGCTGGCGCGCCTGGTCGAGAGCCAGGCGGTGCTGGTCACCCAAAGCGAGGAAGGCATGACGCTCCATACCGAGGGTCATGCGCCGATCCATATCCC
>JBAUYI010000240.1:0-2283 GCA_049584715.1 Xanthobacteraceae bacterium | reverse complement strand
GGCCGCGACATCGTCGGCAAGATGGTGCGCGTCGCCGACCTCACCCGCAATGCCTTCATGAACGGCGACATCTCCACCGTCATGAGCCCGCGCACGGTGATCACCTGGGCGGAGAACGCCGACATCTTCAACGATATCGGCTTCGCCTTCCGGCTGACCTTCGTCAACAAATGCGACGAGCTGGAGCGGCCGCTGGTCGCCGAATTCTATCAGCGCTGCTTTGGACAGGAGCTTCCCGAATCCGCGGTCAATGTCGCGCTCTCGTAAGTCGTCCCCGCGAAAGCGGGGACCCATAACCCCAGTCATGAGATTGATGCACGAGGATTGTGAATATGGATTCCGGGTTCGCGCCTTCGGCGCGCCCCGGAATGACGGCTGACGTTATGTCCTCCAACATCAAACCGAAGACGCCAGCCAAGGAAGCGCCGACCGAACCGTTCAAGCGCGCGGTCGGCGTTTGTCTGAAGGCGATCGCCGGCAAGGGCGATCTCGAAGTGTCGTTTGCGGCCGAGCGGCCGGGACTTGTCGGCGGCAAGGCGCGGCTGCCGGCGCCGCCGCGGCGGCTCAACGAGCGCGAGGCGGCCATCGTGCGCGGCCACGCCGATTCGATTGCGCTCCGGCTCGCCTGTCACGACCCGGCGGTGCACCGCAAGCTGGTGCCCGGGGGCCAGCAGGCGCGCGCGGTGTTCGACGCCGTCGAGCAGGCCCGCGTCGAAGCCATCGGCTCGCGCCGCATGGGCGGTGTCGCCAAGAATCTCACCGCCATGCTCGACGACCGCTTCCACCGCGGCAAATTCGACGAGATCTCCGACCGTGCCGATGCGCCGATCGAGGATGCGCTCGCCATGCTGGTGCGCGAGCGGCTGACCGGCGAGGCGCCACCGGCCGCCGCGCGCAAGCTCGTTGATTTGTGGCGGCCGCTGATCGAGGAGCGCGCCGGCCGCAATCTCGATCGGCTGGAGCGCGTGCTGACCGACCAGCGCCGCTTCGGCGACGTCGTCCACGACCTGCTCGATAGCCTGGACATGGGCGAGGACCGCAGTAGCGAGTCCGACGAGGACGAAGGCGAAGAGGGCGATCAGGAAAACCAAAAGGACGAACAGGGCGACAGCGGCGACGCGTCCGATTCGGCCGACAGCGAGCGCATGAGCGCGGAGGCGGAAGCGTCCGCCGACGAACTGCCCGACAGCAGTTCGGAAGCGGTCGATGCGCCGGCTGCCGAGATGGCCGATGACGCCGAAATGGGCGATTCGGAAACCGCGGCCGAGCCGTGGCGGCCGCGCAATCAGCGCAACGAGCCGCGTGGCCCGGACTACAAGCCCTATACCAGCAAGTTCGACGAGACCATCGGCGCCGAAGATTTGTGCGAGCCGGAAGAACTGGAGCGGCTACGCGGCTATCTCGACAAGCAGCTCTCGCATCTGCAAGGCGTCGTCGCGCGGCTGGCCAATCGCCTGCAGCGGCTGCTCCTGGCACAGCAGAATCGCGCCTGGGAGTTCGATCTCGAGGAAGGCCTGCTCGATCCGTCGCGGCTGCCCCGCGTCATCGTCGATCCGATGCATCCGCTGTCGTTCAAGCGCGAGAAGGATACCGATTTCCGCGACACCGTGGTGACGCTGCTGTTGGACAATTCCGGCTCGATGCGCGGTCGCCCGATCACGGTCGCCGCCACCTGCGCCGACATTCTGGCGCGCACGCTGGAGCGCTGCGGCGTCAAGGTCGAGATTTTGGGTTTTACCACGCGGGCCTGGAAGGGCGGGCAATCGCGGGAATCCTGGCTCGCCAACGGCAAGCCGCCCAATCCCGGCCGGCTCAACGACCTGCGCCACATCATTTACAAGTCGGCCGATGCTCCTTGGCGTCGTGCGCGCAAAAATCTCGGGTTGATGATGCGCGAGGGATTGCTCAAGGAGAATATCGACGGCGAGGCGCTCGACTGGGCGCATAAGCGCCTCCTCGCCCGCTCGGAATCGCGAAAAATCCTGATGATGATCTCCGACGGCGCGCCGGTCGACGACTCGACTCTGTCGGTCAATCCGGGAAATTATCTGGAGCGCCACTTGCGCTGGGTGATCGAGGATATCGAGACGCGTTCGCCCGTCGAACTGATCGCCGTCGGCATTGGCCACGACGTGACGCGCTACTATCGCCGCGCGGTCACCATCGTCGACGCCGAGGAGCTCGGCGGCGTCATGACCGAAAAGCTCGCCGAACTGTTCGAGGAACATCGGGGCGAGGAACGCGTGCGCCCGGCCCGGCCGCGGCGGCTGCATTCGTAAATAA
>JBAUYI010000239.1:0-11425 GCA_049584715.1 Xanthobacteraceae bacterium | reverse complement strand
CGAAGCGGCTTGCACGCGATTTGCCAGCCGCCGGCCGGCGCGCTTGCCCGCTCCCACCCCCCTCGCTATATCTGCCCTAGGGTGCCGCTCCCCGTCGGGGCGGCTTCTTTGTCTGAGCGCCGACCGGCGCCGCGACAAAATGGTGGAAGTGCCTAACCACGTGCGGTTCTCTCGGTTAGGGCGCATAGCTCAGTTGGTAGAGCAGCTGACTCTTAATCAGCGGGTCCAAGGTTCGAATCCTTGTGCGCCCACCAAACAAATCAAAGAGATAGCGAAGAACATTTGCGAACGTGCGACGTCGTATACGACGAAAGTGTAGTACGGTGTCGTATGGACAATTCTGATGCCCAGATCCGCCGCCGGCATGGCGCCGCCGTCTTCGATCAGATAGCGCCGGCGCCGGATTTCGCGGCGCGGCATCGCGGTCGCTGAAATAATTTCGGTGTTCGTGCTACAGCATCAACCTAGGAGATCAGCCATGAGAGTTTTGCTTTTCATGCTGGCAATTGTCGGTGTGGCAGCTGGAAGCGGTACGCGGGCGCAGGCGCAAAATTACCCGTGGTGTGCGGAATACGCCGGCTTCGGCAGCCAGAATTGTGGGTTCACAACCATTCAACAGTGCATGGCGGCCTTGAGTGGAAACGGCGGCTTCTGCAACGCGAATACGCAATACACTCCCTCGACCGAAACTGCACCGCGAGTCCGCAAGCACTCGTGATAGATCGGTGGTTCGGGCCGGCCTGCCGTGAGCGGGGTGGAGCGAGCATCGCAGCCGCTCCGCAGTCGGAACTTGTGTACAGCAGAGCCACCGTGGCGGGTGCACGATAAAATCAAGGCCGCGATCCGGTGATCAGGCGCGCACCCCGTTGGAAGGTGAAATAGGCCCATAGCCAGTCCAGTGCGACCATCGCCCGATTGCGGAAGCCGATCAGAAAGTAGATGTGCACCACGCTCCAGATCACCCACGCGACGAGCCCGCGCAGGTGAAGCCAGCCGAAGTCGATGACCGCAGCCTTGCGTCCGATGGTGGCGAGATTGCCGTAGCTGCGATAGTGGAATGGCTCGGTCCGTTCTGCGCCGCGCAGCCGGGCCTTGATCCATTGCCCGACATAGCGTCCCTGCTGCTTGGCGACCGGCGCAATGCCGGGGAGTGGCTGGCCTTTGGCGTCTAGTAGCAGCGCGGTGTCGCCGATCGCGAATATTTCGGGATGACCAGGCACGGAGAGGTCGGGATCGACTTCAATCCGGCCGACACGATCGCATTTGGCTCCGATCCAACGTCCCGCGGGTGAAGCGGCCACCCCGGCGGCCCAAATGACCGTGCGTGCCTCAATGTGCGACGGTCCGGCTGTGACCCCTGATGAATCGATCGCGGTGACCGGGGCGCCAAGACGCACTTCAACGCCGAGCTGTTCCAGCCGTCGCAGGGCGTCATGAGAAAGGTCTTCGGGGAAGCTCGGCAACAGGCGCGGCCCGGCCTCGACCAGGATAATGCGCGTAACGCGCGGATCGATGTTGCGAAAATCCTTGGCCAGCGCGCGGCGGGCGAGTTCGGCGATGGCGCCGGCCAGTTCGACACCGGTCGGGCCGCCGCCGACGATGACCAGATTCATCAGGCGCCGACGCTCATTTGGATCCGTCTCGCTCTCGGCCCGCTCGAAAGCGAGCAGGATTCGCCGTCGAATCTCAGTCGCATCTTCGATGCGTTTAAGTCCGGGCGCCAGGAGCTCCCACTCATCGTGACCGAAATAGGCGTGGCGCGCGCCGGTTGCCAGGATGAGATAGTCGTAGGGCACATGTCTCCCGTCCATGATCGAGACCGCGCGCGCGACGACATCGACGCCGACGACCTCGCCAAGCATGACGGTCACATTTCGATTGGTCCCCACGATGCCACGGATCGGTGCTGCAATGTCCGCAGGCGATAGTCCGGCGGTCGCTACCTGATAGAGCAGCGGCTGAAACAAGTGATAGTTCTCCCGGTCAATGACGACGATTTCCACCGCGGCATTGGCGAGAGTCTTCGCCGCCCACAATCCGCCGAATCCAGCCCCGACGATGACGACACGCGGTGGCACTGCCGGCGCGGGTGAGACGGAAGAAATGGCTCCGATCATGACTGGACATGTCTCCAGACTATGATCCAATTCAATTGAATCGGATCATAGTCTAGAATCTTCGTTGGAGCATGATCTTATCCGAAAACCGGTGGCCACTTTTCGGGATCATGCTCTAGGGTTTCACCATTTTTCTCGGATCGACGACGCGATCGAATTCCGTCTCCGTGACAAAGCCTAATTTCAGCGCGGCTGCCTTGAGGGTGAGATCATTGTCCATGGCGTAGTGGGCGATCTTCGACGCCTTGTCATAACCGATGACAGGAGAAAGCGCAGTTACCAGCATCAGCGAGTGCTCGACGTATTCGTCGATTTTCTTCAAGTTGGGCTTGGTGCCCTCGATCAGGAATTTTCGGAAGTTCACGCAGCCATCGGTCATGATCGTAATGGATTGGGCGATGTTGAAGATCATCAGCGGTTTGTAGACGTTCATTTCGAGATAGCCGCCGGCGCCGCCAAAACCCACAGCCACGTCGTTGGCCATCACCTGCACGGCGATCATCGTGAGCGCTTCGCACTGGGTGGGGTTGACCTTGCCGGGCATGATCGAAGAGCCCGGCTCGTTCTCCGGGATCTCCAATTCTGCAAACCCGGCGCGAGGTCCACAGGACATCAGGCGAATGTCATTGGCAATCTTGTACAACGACACCGCCAGCGTACGCAGTGTTCCCGACAACTGGACCAGCGCGTCGTGGGCGCCCTGCACCACGAACTTGTTGGGTGCCGTTACAAAGGGCAGGCCGGTGAGCCTGGCGATCTCGGCCGCGGCGGCCTCGGCAAAACCAGGCGCCGCGTGGATGCCCGTTCCAACCGCCGTGCCGCCTAAAGCCAGGCGATACATTCCTTGCAGCGCCGCTTCGATCCACTCCAGGTCGTCCGTCAACATCCCGGCGTAGCCGGACCATTCCTGGCCTAATGTCAGCGGCGTGGCGTCCTGCATGTGGGTCCGGCCAATCTTGACGATGTCACTCCACGCTCTTGCCTTCGCGTCGATCGCGTCGCGCAAGGCGGCAATGGCCGGAATCAGGCGCTGCTTCACATTGACGGCCGCGGCGATATGCATGGCCGAAGGAAACGTGTCGTTCGACGACTGCGCCATGTTGACATGATCGTTCGGATGTACCGGCACCTTGCTGCCCAGCGGTGTACCCGCAATTTGGCTGCAGCGATTGGAGATCACCTCGTTCACGTTCATATTGAACTGGGTGCCGCTACCGGTCATCCACACATGCAGCGGAAACATGTCGTAATGCCGTCCGGCGAGGATTTCGTCGCAAGCCTGAACGATCAATTTGCAGCGCTGGTCGTCGAGCCGCTTGCCGGCATGGTTTGCCGTGGCAGCAGCCTTCTTCAGCGTGGCGTAGGCTGCGATCATTTCGCGCGGCATCAAATCGCTGCCAATGCTGAAATGGTCGAGCGAGCGCTGGGTTTGAGCGCCCCACAGCTTGTCCGCAGGCACTTCAACGGTGCCCAGGCTATCGCTTTCGGTTCTCGTCTCGGCCATGTGATCTCTCCTGGCTGCAATCGTAATGAACCGGCAGCCGCGACCTCGCTTTGGATAATGACGGCGAGCTTTGCATGGGTGTTTCAGATGTTCTCGACCTTGAGCACCGCTGCCGTGTCCGCCCGAACACGCCGCAGGACATCGGCATCGTCTATTAGCGATACTCCGTGCGAGGGATGATCTCTTTCAACTTGGGCCAGAATAAAACGTCTGCGGCTCATCCTGTTCCTGCCCGGCCTGAAACCGCGCAGGTGAAACAATAAGATCCATTGAGAAGAGTGGCGTTGCCATTCGCGGTGGCAGCCTCCAGCGCTTCGTCGGACACGTCGTAAACGAGAATCTGTTCGTCAATTTGATCGCGGTCGGTGTTGACATCGTTCATGGCGTCAGTCGCTCCGTCTTTTGTCGCACCGGCACCATCGCGCCATGCTTCCACGCAATGAAATTGCTCTTGGTAGTAATCCGATTGCCTGTGCGATGGTTTCCCGGTTGCCTGCTTACTCTGCCTGGATTTGAACGGGTGCGCCGTGCTGGGCGGCGGTTCCCGGGGCGATCACCAGATAGCGGCGCGGAATTTTATCTTCGCCACCTACCATCTGGCGGATCGGGCCAATTGAGTTGACCACCGCTGAGCCGGCTGGGTTTGTCATGAAGCTCGTCAGGGACTCCAGCGGGTCGTCGCCAGACGGCTGACTCGATAGGGCGAGCAGGTAAGGTTTTCGCGGTTCGAGGCCGGTGACTGCGGCCTCGAGCACCTGAACCAGGCCTTGGTCGAACAGCGTGACGCTTGTGGGCGGCTTTTTCCGATCATCAGCCTTGCTGTATCCGGGCGGCGCCAGCCATAGCTGCGCCGACTCCCCGGCGACGCCAAGCGGCTCGAGTCCCTCGGTGCCCCCGGTGCTGCTGTCGGCCGGAATTGCCTGCGGCACATAGACGACGGCCTGCGCGGCTTGGCCGATCGGGCTGGTTGCGATCACCTTGTTGCTCAGCGTGTCGATTGCGGTCATGCGATCCTCGTTCTCGAGGCCGACATAGACTCGCGTGCCGTCCCCCGACGGCCAAATGCCATGGGGCAGCCGGCCCACGGGGATCGTTGCAACTTTTGAAAAGTCATCCGTGCGGTACACCTGGACCTCATTGAGCCCGCCAACCGTGACATAGGCGAACATGCCGTTTGCGTTGCGCACGATATTGATGTGGTTGGTGATTGGGCCGGTGTCGAGCGTCTTCAAGAGATTAAAGGGCGGCTGCCCATTGAAGACCTGGGTCTTGCCGATATCCTTCAAGGTGTACCAGACCTGAGAGCCGTCCGGCGTCGCGGCAATGTTAGGGCAGAACGGGCTGGCCTGCTCGATCTTGCCGACAATCTGATGGTCGGCAACGGAGATGACGTCGGTCTCAGGAGTGAATGACGAGCAAACATAGCCGTATTTGCCGTCAGGCGAGAAAATCGTCATGCCCGGTCCATTGGCAACGGTGATTCGCGTCTTCTCCTGATAGGTTGCGCCGTCGAGCACGGCGACGTAGTTCTCGCCGCGCACGGTCACCCAGATTTCATGGCCGTCCGGCGTGAAGAATGCCTCGTGCGGAGAACGCCCGACATAAGTCGTGTGTTTTACCGCGTTGGTGGCGGTATCGATGAAGACAGCGGCGTTCGAACCGATCGCGACAACGACGATCGTGCGGTGGTCGGGCGAAAAGCCCATGCCGTGCACCAGCAATTGACCCTTGTAGAGCGGACTGAAATTCCCGGGCTGCGGATCGCCAAGCCGGATGACACCGAGGAGCTTGTTGTCGACGGGATCAGTGACGGAGACGGTATTGGAAAACTGTTCGGCGGCGTAGACGCGATCGCGATGGCTGATCGGTATGTCGGGATCGGATGCCGCGCCCGGGGCTTGACCAGCGCAAGCGTATTGCACAGACGCAAAGGCTGTCGCCGCAAGAAAAACCGTCAAAATCGCAGTGCGTTTCATATCACGGCTCCTTGGCGAAGTAGGTGAGACGTTTGGATTCCGAATCGGTCCGGCTTGCCGGCGCCACTTGGTCCGGCGAGGACACGGATGGCGGCAACGGCTGACCGAGCGCCAATCGCATCGCAGCGATCTCCTGCTGCTGGGTGACGATAATTTCCTGGGCCATGCGCCTGAGCTGCTCGTTGTGCCCGTAACGCAGTTCCGCCTGCGCCATTTCGATCGCGCCCCGGTGATGCGGCACCATCATCTCCACGAAGTCGCCATCGACATCTCCGGTTGGCCGGATACCCATGTCGATCATCATTTTCGTCATGGCGCTGACGTTCTCAGCCAGGAAGGGCGCCTCCTCGGCCGAGGCGGCGCGGAAAGGTGTTGCGCAGATTGCGGCGATATAGTCCGCCAGCGATTGCGGCTTTGCCGAGCACGCCGCCAACAATGCCGCTGCGGCAAAAATAGCGATGAACACCGCGGCCGCTGAACGCAGAAAGCGGCGACCTGGTAGTGCGGCGAGAACTTTCGATGCCATCGTCATGGTAGGCAGTCTCCCACACGGCCGGCAGAGCTGGCTTGCCGGTTTCTGCCGTGATTGATGAAAATTGCTTGATTTTGGCGCTAAAGCTGCCCGATAGCCAGCGCTGCTGCCGGAATCGGCGTCGGTAGACAACCTGGAGCCTATTGGACGAAACTCATGATCTTGGTTCGTCCGATGCTCTGGCATTCGGGCGATCTGGACTCGGGACCGTCCAGTCCGCTGTGCCGGGGCATCATCGTGAATCGCATCGCAGGACTTTACCGAAAGCTCCACTCGCTCGTTCGTCACAGCCGAACGCAGCTCGCCCTGTCGATCAGGGTGACAATTTCCGCCCTGGTCTCTCTTGCGCTGGCGCAATACTTGCACCTTCCGTTGCCGCTGTGGGCGGTCTTGACGGCCGTCATCGTGACACAGATCAACGTCGGCCGGTCGTTGCGGGCGACGTTCGATTATCTCGTGGGGACCCTCGGCGGCGCGATCTACGGCGGCGCCATCGGCGTGTTGATTCCGCATTCGAGCGAAATCGCGCTGCTCGCGGTTCTCGCCCTTGCCGTGGCTCCATTGGCCTTCGTCGCGGCGCTAAACCCCAGATTCGCCGCCGCGCCGATCACCGCCATCATCGTGCTGTTGATTCCCACAATGAGCCAAACAACGCCGATCGCTTCGGCAATCGATCGCGTCATGGAGGTGGCGCTCGGAGCTGTTACCGGGTTGGTTGTCTCGTTCGTCCTATGGCCGTCGAATGCCCATCCGCTGCTCGTTGGGGCGGCCGCCCGGACTCTCGACCGGATGGCGCGGGCTCTTGGCGAACTGCTTGCCGGCCTGAGCCGAGGTCTCGACGTCGATTCGCTCCACCGCATTCAGGACGGCCTCGGCGAGGCCTTGGTGCAAATGAGCACGGTGAGCGCCGAGGTCGATCACGAGCGGTCCGCAGGTCTTGCGGTCGGACCCGACACCGGGCCGCTGTTGCGCACGCTGGTCAGGTTACGCCACGACCTTGTGATGATCGGACGAGCGGCCGTCAGTCCGCTGCCCGAGGCTTTCGGGGCGCGGCTCGAAGTGCCGCTGGTCCATGTCGGCACGGCCTTGGCCGATTATTTACGCGCCAGTGGGTCTGCACTGCGGGCGGCGCGGCATCCGCCGTCGCTCGATGCAGTGGAATCGGCGCTTAGCGCTTTTGCCGCCGAGGTCGCCGCGCTTCGTCGCGACGGTCTCACGCGCAGTCTTCCCGGGGACGAGGCGGAACGCTTCTTCGCGCTTGGATTTGCGCTCGAGCAGATGCACGGCAACCTCAAAGATCTCGAGCGGTGCGTGGCCGATCGGGCTGGTTCTGCCAAAGGGCGATCGTCTAGTTAGGGTCATGTGCCAATCCAGCGCGTCGTATCGATCAAAGCGGCATGCGGAGCGCGGGAGCGGCGGTGCTCTCGATCATCACGTTCACACATGCCGGCTTGCCGCTCGACAGAGCGCGTTTGATCGCGGCGGACAGGTCGGCGGCTCGCTCCACGTATTCCCCGTGCCCGCCGAGAGACTGCACGACCTGATCGTAGCGGACCGGCAAAAGCTCGCAGCCGTGCATCCTGTTGGCGCCGTAGTCGCGGCGTTGGATTTCGCTCTCCGCATTCCAGCGCGCGTCGTTGCCGAGGATCGCGACGAACGGTAACCTGCGCCGCACCGCCGTTTCGAATTCGGCAATGTGAAAGCCGATCGTGCCGTCGCCGAGCACCGCGAATACCGGCGCCTTGCTCTCGACCAGGCGCGCCGCAAGCCCGAAGGAGAGCGAACTGCCGATCGCGCCGGCGACGCCGTTGACGAGACGGCGCCGGACCGGGAGCATGCTCTGGCCCCACTGCGCGAATTCCCCGCCATCACAGATCAGGACGGTGTCCGGATCGCGCTCGACGAAAGGACGTAAGGTTCGAAAGACCTCAGCGGGATGCAGCCGGCCGGGCGTCTGCGACACGACGTCCTGCCACGATGCCGGCCGCGCTTCGCGGGCACGGCGGGCTTCGGCGAGCCAGGCTGTATCGCCTGCCTGCTTGGCGCCGGCGGCGAGCTTTGCCGCGGCCGAGGCTGGATCGGCAACACAGGCCAAAACAAGCGCATCGCCTTTCTCGCGCTTCGCCCGCGCCGTCAGCGCCGTGTCCGGATCGATTGCGATGACCTGGACATCGGCAGCAAAACTCGGAGCGGCCGCCCATTTGAGCGAAAAATCCAGCGCTTTGCCTAGCAGCACCACAAGATCGGCACGCTGCACCAGGTCGGGCAGAGCTCCGAGCGTCGCGTCCGCCAGGCCGCGCGGGCTCTCCAAAATTATGGTCGGCGCGCCGGTGGCGACTTCGAGCTTCGCCAACAGATCGCGTCCGCTCGTATTCGACATTTGCGGACCGGCGAAGATGATCGGACGTTTTGCGGCGGCGAGGGCGGTGAGAATCCTGGCGCAGTCTGCATCGCCAAGCGCCTGGTGCGTTGCCGGCTCGTCGGCTGGCCAGGTCACGGCACTCTCTTCCAACCGCGCATCGAGCAAATCCGACGGCAGGCTCAAATGCACGGGGCCGCGCCGTCCGGAGCATGCGATACGGATCGCCTCGCCGATATCCCGGCCGAGGGATTCGACGCTGTCGGCCGTCCAGGACGCTTTCGTCACCGGCTTGGCCATCTCGGCCTGGCGCAATTCCTGAAATCCGCCGCGACCGATCTCCCAGGTCGCGGCGTGTCCCGACAGCAGAACCATCGGCGATTCCGCGGCCAGCGCGGTGTACAAAGCTCCGACCGCGTTGGCATGACCGGGTCCGCCGGTGACCAAGGCAATGCCGGCTTCACCGGTCAGGCGGCCATGGGCGTCGGCCATGTGCACGGCGGCGGCTTCGTGCCGCACGTGAACGAGATCGATGCCCGCGTCCAGCGCGGCGTCGAAGATCGACATGATGTGGTTGCCGGACAGCGTGAAGATGCGTCGGCAGCCGAGGCGACGAAGCGAACGAGCGACGACGTCGGCGCCGCGTAAGGTGTTGCTCATCGTCTGCGTTGGACTTTCAATTTAGAACTCGTCTTGATGCTTTCAGGAGAGACCCGCGATCACAGCACGCGGCGGCGGATTTCCTCGATGACGATGCTGTTGTCCTGCTCGCTGTCGCCGTGACGGACGCAGGCCTGCAGCACGTCGGCGTGAATTTGCAAAAGCGGCAATTGCTGGCCGGCCTTGCGCGCCTGGTCGAGCATGAGCTGGGTGTCCTTGAGCGTCTGGCGGACGCGGCCTTCCGGCGCGAAATCGCCGGAGATCATTTTCGGTCCCTTGGTGTCCATGACCTGCGAGGCCGCTGCCGAGCGGCGGGCGACGTCGAGGAACGCCGCCGGATCGAGCCCGAGGCGGGCGGCAAAGACCAGGCCCTCGGCGAGCGCCAGGCGGTTGAGGCCGAGGATGAGATTGACCGCAAGCTTGGCGCGGCCACCGTCGCCGACCTTGCCGATGTGAAAACTTTTGGCGAACAGCGCGTCGAGCACCGGCGCGGCATCGGCCGCTTTTTTTTTATCACCGCCGATCAAGCCGACGCCGTCGCCCTGGCGGACTTGTTCGCTGGTGCCGGACACCGGCGTTTCCAGAAAACGCAGCTTGTCGCCGACGCGCGCGCCAAGCGCTGCGATGCGGTCGGGATCGCAGGTCGAGGTGACGAGCACGATCTTGCCGACAGCCGCCGGGATGAGCGCGCGCTCGACCACATCCTCGACCTGATCGGTATTGAACACCGCGACCACGATCGGATCGCATTGTTGCGCGATATCGGTAAGCGTACCAGCTTGCGCGCCGAAATTTTCCAGCCGCGCGTTCTTCGCCGGATCGACATCGAAGCCGATCACCGTAAATCCCGCCGCGACGAGGCGGCGGGCATAGACCTCGCCCATGAGACCGACGCCGATGACGCCGACGGGTGTGCGCGACGCCATGATCTATTCCAACGGTGCGATGTTGAGATCGCGTGCCAGCGCATCGAGGCTGTCGCGCAGCGCCTTTGGTATCGGCACGCCGTGGGCGCGACGCTCCAAAAGCTTGGCGTGGCTCTGTTCGCCGGGCAGGAAGATGCGCTCGACGCCAGGCAGTCGCTTCGAGCCGCGGATATCGCGGATCACCAGGTCGACGCTGCGCTTGAATTCCGCCGCCGGCATGAAGGCATCGATCGAAATCGCAGCGATCGCTTGGCCGGTATTGGTCGCCTTGCCGGTCTCTTTGACGAAGTCGATCACGTCGCGCCCGAGCGCCGCGCGATTGAGCGCGCCGGCCAGAATGCCGATGATCAGGCTCAGCCCGTAACCTTTGTAATCGCCGATCGGCAGCAGATGGCCCTCGTCGGCGCGCTTCGGATCGGTCAGCGGCTTGCCGTCCTTGTCGATCATCCAGCCGACCGGCATCTGCTCACCGCGCTGCGCCTTGAGCCGCACCTTGCCATAGGCGGCGACGGTCGGCGCCATGTCGAGCACGATGGCGGGCTCGTCCTGCGCCGGCACCGCGACCGCCATCGGATTGGTGCCGAGCAGGCTTTCGCTGCCGCCCCATGGCGGCAAATGGTTATTGCTGCCGACGGCGAAATAGAGCCCGATCATGTCGTGGTGCAGCGGCAAGGTGACGTAAAGCGCTGCCGGGCCGGCGTGATTGCTCATGCGCGCGCCGACCCAGCCGATGCCGGTCGCCTTGGCCTTTTCGATGGCGAGATGCGCGGCGCGGCGCATCACCAGGTGGCCCATGGCATTGTCGCCATCGATGAGCGCCGTCGAGGGCCGGTCGCTGACCACGCGGATATCAGGCTTGGCATTGACGCCGCCGGCACGGATGCGGCGCACATAAAGCGGCAGCCGGATCACGCCATGGGTATCGCTGCCGCGCAAATCGGCCTCGACCATGAGGCCGGCGACGGCTTCCGCATCGGTTGCCGGCAGGCCCGCCGCGGTCAAAGCGCGGACGATGAAGGTGGCGAGCCGGTCGGCGGCAATGCGCGTATCGTTCGTGGTCATTGCTCTATCCCGCGATGAATTTACCTCTCCCCGCGTGCGGAGAGAGCGTAGGCGTCCTTCGGACGCCGTTCTTAACGTAAAAAACGCCGATCCGAAGGATCGGCTATGCGAGCGAAGCGAGGAGGGTGAGGGGGCCTCTCCGCGATTCTGAGCATTGCGGATCGAACCGACGGCGCTGGAGACGTCCCCTTAATTCCGAGCCCAGCGGAGACGCCCCCTCACCCCAACCCGCTCCCCGCAAGCGGGGAGAGGGAGGAGACTGGTTTAACGCTCAGCGACACCATAAAAT
>JBAUYI010000238.1:0-8741 GCA_049584715.1 Xanthobacteraceae bacterium | reverse complement strand
CAGCGGCCCGCTCCGTGGGCCGGCTCGATGCCGCTGACCGGCTTGCCGAGCTGGTCCTGAAGGTGGCGGCGGCGGGCGCAAACCAGTAATTTTACCCTCCCCCTTGTGGGGAGGGTAGGGTGGGGGTCGGGAGGGCAGTTCGCAGGCGTCGACGCTCGCGCTAAACCTCTCGACCCCCACCCCTACCCCTCCCCACAAGGGGGAGGGGACAAGAGAGCCTGGGACAGCACATGAAACTACCGCACGACATTGGGCCGGTGCATTTCGTCGGCATCGGCGGCATCGGCATGAGCGGCATCGCCGAGGTGATGTTGAACCTCGGCTATATGGTGCAGGGCTCCGATCAGTCCGAGAGCGCCAACGTCAAGCGGCTGCGCGAAAAGGGCGTGAAAATCTCGATCGGGCATTCGGCCGAGAATTTGACCGGCGTCCGCGTCGTGGTTGTGTCCTCGGCGATAAAACCCGACAATCCGGAGCTGGTCGCGGCGCGCGCCGAGCGGCTGCCGGTGGTGCGCCGCGCCGAGATGCTGGCCGAGCTGATGCGGCTGAAAAGCTGCGTCGCCATCGCCGGCACCCACGGCAAGACCACGACCACGTCGATGGTGGCGGCGCTGCTCGATGCCGACGGTTTCGATCCGACCGTGATCAACGGCGGCATCATCAACGCCTACGGCACCAATGCGCGGCTCGGCACCGGCGAGTGGATGGTGGTCGAGGCCGACGAGTCCGACGGCACATTCCTCAAGCTGCCGGCCGACGTCGCCATCGTCACCAATATCGACCCCGAGCATCTCGATCACTTCAAGACCTTCGAGGCGGTGCAGGACGCATTCCGCGCCTTTGTCGAGAACGTGCCGTTCTACGGTTTCTCGGTGATGTGCACCGATCATCCGGTGGTGCAGAGCCTGGTCGGCCGCATCGAGGATCACCGCATGGTCACCTACGGCGAGAATCCGCAGGCCGACGTGCGCCTCGTCGATGTCTCCCATGCCGGCGGCACGTCGCTGTTCACCATCGCGTTCCGCGACCGCACCGGAAATTTCTTGCACGAGATCAAGAATCTCGCGCTGCCGATGCCCGGACGGCATAACGCGCTCAATGCCACGGCGGCGATCGCGGTGGCCCACGAGCTCGGCATCGGCGACGACGTGATCCGCAATGCGCTGGCCAATTTCGGCGGCGTGCGGCGGCGCTTCACCCGCACCGGCATGTGGAACGGCGTCACCATCGTCGACGATTACGGCCACCATCCGGTCGAGATCGCCTCCGTGCTGCGGGCGGCGCGCGAATCCACCAAGGGCAAAGTGATCGCCGTGGTGCAGCCGCATCGCTATACCCGGCTACAGGCTTTGTTCGAGCAATTTTGCACCTGTTTCAACGACGCCGACGCCGTGATCGTCGCGCCGGTCTATTCGGCCGGCGAGACGCCGATCGAGGGCTTCGATCGTGACTCCTTGGTACAGGGCCTGCGCAAAAACGGCCATCGGCAGGTTTTTGCGCTGGACAGCCCGGACCGGCTGCATCTCTTGGTCTCCAGCATGGCGAAACCGGGCGACTATGTGGTGTGCCTCGGCGCCGGTTCGATCACCCAATGGGCTTATGCCTTGCCCGGCGAGTTGGCGGCGGCAACCTAGCGCATGATCCGGAAAAGTGGATACCGGTTTTCCGATAAGATCATGCGCCACTTAATGTAATACCATGGCCAAAGCTTGCCTTGCGGTTCGTCACGTCGCCTTCGAGGATCTCGGACTTTTAGGACCGCTGGTCGCCGCCCACGGCTACGAGATCCGCTATCACGACGCCGGCATCGATCGCTTCGACAGCGACACGCTGATCGCGCCCGACCTGGTGATCGTGCTCGGCGGTCCGATCGGCGTCTATGAGGCCGATGCTTATCCGTTCATCGCCGGCGAAATCGCCGCCATTGCGGCGCGCCTCGCTGCGAACAAGCCGATTCTCGGCATCTGCCTCGGCGCGCAGATGATGGCCGCGGCGCTCGGCGCGCGCGTGGCGCCGGGCCCGGTGAAGGAAATCGGCTGGGCGCCGTTGACGCTGACGGAAGCCGGCAAAACCTCGGTGCTGGCGCCGCTTGGGACCAGTCCGGTGCTGCATTGGCACGGCGATAATTGCGACTTGCCGGCGGGCTGCGAGCGGCTCGCCGCGACGCCGCATTGCCCGGTGCAGGCGTTTTCCCGCACGCCGTTACAGCTCGCGCTGCAATTTCATCTGGAGACCGAGCCGGCGCGGTTCGAATCCTGGCTGGTCGGCCATACCGTCGAGCTCGGCAAGGCCGGCATCGATCCGCGCGACGTGCGCCGGCAGGTGCACACCCTGGGGCCGACGACGCGCGAACTGGGCGGCAAGGTGCTGGCGGCTTGGCTCGACACCGTGGCAGGCGCAGCCGCATGAGCTTTCCCGACATCGTCGCCGATCTGAAATCAAAAATGCCGGCGCTGCGCGGCCGGCTGTTGGCGAACCAATCGCTGGCGGAGCTGACATGGTTTCGCGTCGGCGGCCCGGCGCAGGTTTTGTTCATGCCGGAAGACCAGCAGGACCTGAGCTATGCGCTGGCCAATCTGCCGGCGGACATTGCGGTGACCGTCATCGGGCTCGGCTCCAATCTCATCGTGCGCGACGGCGGCGTGCCGGGCATGGTGATCAGGCTCGGCCGCGGTTTCGGCAATGTCGCCGTCGAAGACACGCGCATTCGCGCCGGAGCGGCCGTGCCGGATGTCAAAGTCGCGCGCGCGGCGCAAGAGGCCGGCATCGCCGGCCTGTCGTTCATGCGTGGCATTCCCGGGGGCGTCGGCGGCGCGCTGCGCATGAACGGTGGCTCCTATGGCCGCGAGACCAAGGACGCGTTGGTCGAGGCGCGCGCGGTCGATCGGCAGGGCCGCGTCCATGTGCTGCGCAATGCCGACATGGGCTACACCTACCGGCACTGCGGCGTCCCCGCCGACTACATCTTCACGGAAGCTCTGTACCGGGGCGAGCGCGGCGATCCCGCCGTCATCGCCGCCGAGATGGACAAGATCACCGAGTCGCGCGAGGCGACGCAGCCGATCAAGAGCCGCACCGGCGGCTCGACGTTCAAGAATCCGCCCGATCGCAAAGCGTGGCAGCTGATCGATGCCGCCGGCTGCCGCGGGCTGAAAGTCGAAGGCGCACAGGTCTCGGAGATGCATTGCAATTTTTTGATCAATCGCGGCGGCGCGACCGCCGCCGACATCGAGAATTTGGGCGAGACCGTGCGGCGTCGCGTTAGAGAAAATTCCGGTGTCGAGCTTGAATGGGAGATCGAGCGGATCGGCGTGCCTGTGGTGCGAGATTAACCGCGCTCAAGGCGTCGGCAGGGAATCCTTGCCGATGAGGTTTCGTTCCTTCAGCCACGGATTGATCGCCAGCGCCCGCTTGAGCGGCGCCTGCGCTTCCTCGACTTTGCCGGCGTAGTACAGAATGATGCCCTTGCCGGCCAGCGCTGCGTAATGCAGCGGCTCGAGCGCGAGCACGTGTTCGATCGCGTCGAGCGAAGCGTCGTATTGCCCGGCGAGAAAATAAACGTAGCCGAGCTGGTTCCAGCCTTCGGCGAATTGCGGTGCATGCTTGACCACTGCTTTGTTGTAAATGAGCGCTTCCGCGTAATCGAAACGCAGCTGCGCCTGGTGCGACTGCTCCAGCAGTTGCCGCGATTCGTCGTCGGCAAGGCTGCGCCAGAAGGTCCAAAGCCGCTCCTCGATCGCGCGCGCCTCGGCGTCGTTTTTCGCCGCAGCGAGCGCGGCAAAGAGCGCCGTTCTTTCCTGGGCCGCGCTCTCGCTCAACCCCACCGCCGGCGGCAGCGGCGCCGGCGCGGCGGCCCGCAAGGTCGCGCCCGCCAGCATCAACAGCAGCGCCGTTGCCAAGGCGCGAAACAAGACTCGAAATATCATGTGGCGATCAGGCCGGCCGGCGCGCGGCGGCGCGACGGCGCGGCTCACGACTCGTCAAGGAGCGAGCGGGGCAGCTTGAAACTTTGATGTTCGTCCGGGCGGGGATCGAACATGGTCTGGGCGCCGGAGCCGACACACTTCATTTTGGCCGCGTAGTGCACGCCAAATCGGCTGCCCTCGTACAATCCGCGGGCATGGGCAAAGACGTGGCGGCGGCCGGCTTTATCGACGTGGAGGCGGACCATCTGCTGGCAGATCGGACATTGGGTGGCGATCGGGTGAAGCCGCCGCCCGCCCAGCAGCTTTATGAACTCGACGACCCATACGAAGATGTGCCGCATGTCCGATCTCCCAAAGCCCGAACCAGGGAAACACTGCATCTGAACGAAATTATGACGGCGCTTCCGGGCCGGCGCAGCGGGTCGGCAGGGCACCCGGCTTCGCCCTGTCCTCTGATACGCCCGATCAATTGACCCATGGCGCGCCTGCGCTCATCGTGGTTAAGCCAAACCGAGGTCCTACCATGTCATTTACCACGTTGAGCATCGACCGGCCGCGCCCGCATGTCATGCTCGTCACGCTCAATCGCCCCGACGTCGCCAACGCGATGAATTCGCAATGCGGCACCGACATCATGACGCTGTTCGAGGGCCTCAATCTCGACGGCGGCGATACCCGCTGCGTCGTCCTCACCGGCGCGGGGGAGCGGGCCTTTTGCGCCGGCGCCGATCTCAAGGAGCGCAAGGGCATGACGGATGAGGCCTGGACCCGTCAGCACCTGATCTATGAGCGCATGGTGCGCGCCATGTTGGCGTGCCCGATCCCGCTCATCGCGGCAGTCAACGGCGCGGCCTACGCCGGCGGCTGCGAATTGGCGCTGGCCTGCGATTTCATCTATGCGGCGGACCAGGCCCGCTTCGCACTGACCGAAGTGACGCTCGGCATCATGCCGGGCGCCGGGGGAACGCAGACCTTGGCGCGCGCCGTCGGCGAGCGGCGGGCGAAAGAAATCATCCTCACCGGAAAACCCTTTACCGCCGTTGAAGCGCAAGCGTGGGGCATGGTCAGCAAGGTGCTGCCGGCGGCGCAACTCATCGCCGAAGCGCTGGCGACCGCCGAAATCATCGCGTGCAATGCGCCGATCTCGGTACGGCAAGCAAAACTCGCCATCGGCCGCGGCGTGAACATGTCGCTTTGGGATGGCCTCGCGCTCGAAACCGAAGCGTATTATCGGATGGTGCCGACCGAAGATCGCCGCGAAGGCATCTTGGCTTTCAACGAGAAGCGCGCGGCGAATTTCAAAGGCAAGTAGTTCAAAGGCAAATAGTTCATAGGCAAGTAGCATGTCATCTCCGCAAAGGCCTGACGTTGCCGAACTCCTCGCGCGGGCCCGCGAGATCGCCGGCATTGCGCGCGAACGCGCGCGCGAGACCGAAGCGGCGCGCCGCGTCAGCGAGGAGATAATCGCGCGCATGCGGCAGGCCGACTTGTTCCGCATCATGCAGCCGCGCGCTTACGGCGGTTTCGAGTACGGCTTCGACGTATTCGTGCAGGTCCAGATGACGATCGCGGGCGGTTGCGGCTCGACCGGCTGGGTCTACGGCCTGCTCGCCTCGCAGCAATGGCTGATCGCCTGCCTATCGCAGCAGGCGCAAGATGAGATCTGGTACGATCGCGAAGCGCTTTCGGCCGGCACCTATACGCCGATCGCGCAAGCCGTCGCGGTCGACGGCGGCTACAAGGTCTCGGGCTCCGGCTTCTTCTGCAGCGGCTGCGACAATGCGCAGTGGCAATTCTTCGGCGGCATGATCCCGCAATCCGGCGGTTCGCCATTGCCGGGATTCTTCGTGCTGCGCACCTCAGACATCACCATCGACGACAACTGGCACACCATGGGGCTCGCCGGCACCGGCAGCAAAACCATCGTCGCCGACAACGCGTTCGTCCCTGCCCACCGCGCGGTGACTTTCGCTGAGCTTCGTAATGCCACCGCGCCCGGAATGCGCGCTCAAACCAATCCGCTTTACAAACAATCGTTTCTGGCGGTGCTGCCGATCGCTATCGTCGCGCCCGTGGTCGGCATGGCGGAAGGGGCGCTGGCGGCGTTTCTCGACATGGCGAAGGTCCGCACCTCACGCGGCGCGCTCTACGGCGGCAATCGGAAGCTCGCCGAGCTGACCACGGTGCAGCTGCGCGCCGCCGAAGCGTCCGCTTGCATCGACGCCGCCAGGGTTTTGATGTTTCGCGATCTGGCCGAGGCTTACGAAGCGGCCGCGCGCGGCGAAGCCATCAGCATGGACGTGCGGTTGCGCAATCGCCGCGACCAGGCGTTTTCCGCGCGGCTGGCGGTCCAGGCGATCGATGCGCTGGTCGTCACCGGCGGCGGCCAAGGCCTTTATCTCGACCATCCCTTGCAGCGCTTTTGGCGCGACGCGCATGCCGCGACGTCGCATATCAGCCTGAACTGGGACTCCAGCGGCAGCATGTTCGGGCAATATATGCTCGGGCTGGAGCCGAATGGGCAGTACTAGTGCAGCGGCGCTGAAACGATGTTGCGTGAACCCATCCTGATCGTCGGCGGCGGGCTTGGCGGGCTGACCGCAGCGCTGGCGTTGGCGCGCCGTGGCCGACCGACCCGCGTGCTCGAAGGCGCGGCCGAATTCGGCGCCATCGGCTACGGCATTCAGTTCGGGCCCAATGTCTTTCACGTGTTCGATCGCCTCGGCCTGACCGAGCAGGTGATGGCTGTCGCCGATTCGCCGCCTGCGGTGCTGATGCTGGATGCTTTGAGCGGCAAGGAACTGATCCGAATTCCCACCGGCGGCGCCACGTTTCGCGCCCGTTTCAAACACCCCTACATCATCGTGCATCGCATCGACGTGCATAACGTCCTGCTCGATGCCTGCCGGCAGAACGACGCCATCGAGCTTGTTACCGAAGCTATGGTGACCGGCTTCGAGGATCGCGGTGACAGTGTTGCCGTAACCACGGAGGACGGCCGCACCTTTTCCGGCGCTGCGCTCGTCGCCGCGGACGGTGTGCGCTCGCTGTTCCGCGCCAAGCTCATCGGCGACGGCGAGCCGCAGCCGATCGGCTATGTGGCGCTGCGCACCATCGTGCCGATGCAAGAACTCAAGGCCGACGTGCCGCGCGATTGCGTGGTGCTGTGGAGCGGGCCGGGCCTGCATATCGTGCATTATCCGCTGCGTCACGGCAGCGAGTTCAACGTCGTCAACGTGTTCCGCACCGCGGCCCATGCCGAGCGACTGGACGCTGCGGCCGCGCGCGCCGAGCTCGAGCACGCCTACCGCGATACGCATCCGTCGATGCGGGCGCTGATCGGCATGATGGACCTGCGCTGGCGCCGCTCGATCGGCGACCGCGCTCCGGTGCGGCATTGGCACCATGGCCAAATCGTGCTCCTGGGCGACGCCGCGCATGCGCCGCTGCAATCACTGGCCCAAGGTGCGGGCATGGCGATCGAAGACGGCCTCTGCCTTGCCGAAGCGATCCATGCCGCGGACGGCAATTATCAGGCGGCATTCCGCCGCTTCGAGGCGGCGCGGCTCCTGCGCACCGCGCGGGTGCAGCTCGAATCCCGGTCGCTGTGGGATTTTTATCACCTCGACCAAGGCATCGCCCGGGACGTGCGCAATGCCACCGTGGCCGATTGGGACGAGGCGCACATGTTCGATTGCCTGGCATGGCTTTACGACGGCTTCGCCTTCTCGGCTCTATGACGGCTTCGCCGTCTCGGGCGCCGCCGGCCACTAAAACTCTCGATTTTTCGCCAATTGTGGATTCTATTCGTGAGCCATGCGAATCAGCGGAACCGGCTGAGTCATATGGCAAAGCACGTGGCCGTCCTGATGGGTGGCTGGTCGGCGGAGCGCGACGTATCGCTGCGCTCCGGCAAGGCTTGTGCTGACGCTCTCACCCGGCTCGGCTATCGCGTCACTTCGATCGATGTGACCCCCGATATCGCCGCGGCGCTGGCCGCCGCGAGGCCCGATATCGCGCTCAATGTGCTGCACGGCCGGCCCGGCGAGGACGGCACGCTGCAAGGCGTCCTGGAGATTCTCGGCATTCCCTACAGCCATTCCGGCGTCATGGCCTCGGCCGTCGCCATGCAGAAGGATTTCGCCAAAATCCTGTTCCGCGCCGCCGGCGTGCCGGTCGCCGACGACCGCGTGGTGTCGCGGTTCGAGGCGGCCAAGGGCCATCTCATGGCGCGGCCCTATGTGGTCAAGCCGATCGCCGAGGGCTCGAGCGTCGGCGTTTTCATCGTCACCGAGGCGCATCCGCACCCGCCCCAGGAGCTTTTTCGCGACGATTGGGCGTTCGGCGAGCGGGTGATGGTCGAGCGCTACATCCCCGGCAAGGAACTGACCTGCGCCGTACTTGGCGACCGGGTGCTCGACGTCATCGAGATCGTGCCGGCGACGCGGTTCTACGACTACGAGGCAAAATACGCCGCCGGCGGCTCCAAACACCTGCTGCCGGCGCAAATTTTACCAAATGTTTACCAGGAAGTCCGCAGACTCAGTCTGGCTGCCCATAACGCGCTTGGCTGCCGCGGCGTGAGCCGCGCGGACTTTCGTTATGACGATCGGGGAACGGGTGAGCTTGTCTGTCTTGAGGTCAATACACAACCGGGCATGACCGAGACGTCGCTCGTGCCCGAGTTGGCTGCGTATGCGGGCATCACGTTCGATGAGCTGGTGCGATGGATGGTGGAGGACGCCTCGACCAATCGATGATGCGGTCGGGGTTATCAGAGGTGGGGGAGGCTGGCACGTCGATGGATGAGCCGGC
>JBAUYI010000237.1:0-2726 GCA_049584715.1 Xanthobacteraceae bacterium | reverse complement strand
TGCATGATCACGCTCTGCTGCAGCACCGAGAGCGAGTTGTTCCAGGCCCAGTAGATCACCAGGCCGGCGGGGAAATTCGCCAGCATGAAGGTGAAGATGAGCGGCATCCAGTTGAAGATCATCTGCTGGGTCGGATCGGGCGGCGCTGGATTGAGCTTCATCTGCACCCACATGGTCACGCCCATGAGCGCCGGCCAGAAGCCCAGATGCAGGTACGAGCCGAACAGCGGGATCACCGAAGGATCGAACGGGATCAGGCCGCCGAGGGTGAAAATGTTGGTCGGGTCTTGCGCCGACAGATCGTGGATCCAGCCGTAGAACGGCGCGTGCCGCATCTCGATGGTGATGAACAGCACCTTGTAGAGCGAGAAGAACACCGGGATCTGGATGGCGATCGGCAGGCAGCCGGCCAGCGGATTGATCTGCTCCTTCTTGTAAAGCTCCATCATCGCCTGCTGCTGCTTCATCTTGTCGTCGGCGTAACGCTCCTTGATCATCGCCATCTGCGGCTGCACCGCCTTCATCTTCGCCATCGAGGCGTAGGATTTGTTGGCGAGCGGGAAGAACAGCGCCTTGACGATCACCGTGACGATCAGGATGGCGATGCCGAAATTGCCGACCAGATGGAAGAAGTAGTCGATCGCCAAAAACATCGGCTTGGTGATGAAGTAGAACCAGCCCCAGTCGATCAAGAGATCGAAATGGTTGAGGCCGAGCTCCTGATTGTAGCCGCCCGAGCCGCCGATCGGGAAATTGACGCCGACCACGGACACTTCCTTGGCGCCGGCGAACAGCCGTGCGTCGGCTGTACCGCTGGCACCCGGAGCGATGGTCTGCGGCGCCAGCAGATAATCGGTCTGGTAGGTGTTCAGGCCGCCGCTTTCGGCCGCGGAAAAGCGGGCGCGAACTTTTGCGTCGGTGTCGGGCAACAGCGTCGCCGCCCAGTATTTGTCGGTGATGCCGAGCCAGACATTGGTGGCGTCCCAGCTGACGCTCTTCTTGTCCTCCATCTTCTTGTAGGTCTCGGTCTGCAAGCCCTGCTCGCCGATCACGCCGATCAGGCCCTCATGCAAGATGTAATAGCCTTGCACCTTCGGCGTGCCGTGGCGCGAGATCAGCGCGTAGGGAAACAGCGTGACCGGGTTGCCGCCTTTGTTCGCCACCTCGTCTTTCAGGGTGAACAAATAACGCTCATCGACCGCGATCGTGCGGCGGAAGATCAGGCCCACGCCGTTGTCGTAGGTCAGCGTCACCGGATGGCCGATGCCGAGCGTGCCCGAGCCCTCCTGCTGCCACAGCGTGTCCGGCCCGGGCATCGCCGCGGTGGTGCCGGCGGCAGCCACCCAGCCGAACTCGGAATAGAACGCGTCCGGTGCGCCCGACGGCGAGAACAGCACGATGGCCGGCGAGTTCGGATCGATGGTCTCGCGATAGTGCTCGAGCGACAGATCGTCGATCCGTCCGCCCCTGAGGTCGATGCTGCCGCGCAGTGTCGGCGTGGCGATGGCGATGCGCGGCGAAGCGGCAATCACCGCCTCGCGCGATGCGGTCGAGACCGCGGGCGCGGCGGTGCCGGGAACCGGCGGCGGTATGCCGGCGCCAGGCGTTCCTGCGCCAGGTGTTCCAGGTGCAGCGCCGGGCTGCGCCGCATTCGGCTGCGTCGCGCCAGGTTGTGTTTGCGCCTGTTCCTGCTGCTTGATCAGCGCCTGCTCGCGCTGCTTTTCCATTTGCGGATAGCCGACGAAATACTGCCAGCCGACCACGACAATCAGCGACAGCACGATGGCAATGATGGTGTTCTTGTGATCGCCCATTCAATGCTCGTGCGGTTTTTGCCGCGGTTGGCGTTTTGCCGGCCGCGGCGAGCCCGCTTGATGTAGGGACCGTTCGCGGGCGCTACCAGTTGCCGGCGTCCGCTCCGGGTCATGAATCCGGCTGAGCGCCGTATCGAGTTCCTGCCTCATCTGCCCGAACGGCACCGCCAGTGCCGCGCGCCGCCCGATCAGCACGTAATCGTGGCCGTCATGCATGCCGCCGCCTTGCGAAAGCCGTACGATCTCACGCAGCCGCCGCCGTACCCGGTTGCGCTCCACCGCATTGCCGACCTGCCGCGATACCGTAAAGCCGATGCGCACCGGGCCGTCCTCGGCGCGCCGGCGCGCCTGCACCACGAAGGTGCCGACCGACGCCCGCAAGCCTGCCGCGGCGGCACGAAAGTCCGTCCGGCGCCTCAACCGCTCCATGGTGGCGCAGGAAATGCGATCACGCACTGAGCCGCTTGCGGCCTTGCGCCCGCCGGGCCGCCAGCACCCTGCGGCCGCCCTTGGTCGCCATCCGGGCGCGAAAGCCGTGACGGCGCTTGCGCACCAATTTGCTCGGCTGGTAGGTCCGTTTCACGGGATTGATCTCCGACAGCGCCCGGTTCGCCACAAGTCGATGCGGCGTGAATTTGATCGGCGCGCAATTGGCGCGGCTTATACGAAAGCCCTCCCGGCCCGTCAATGTGACCGGCCGGGCCGCGGGATAGGCCGCTAAGCCCCTGTAATGTATCGTTTTCGCTTAACACCTTATTGCACTGTATAGAGGTAGCTCGCGTATGTGTGAGGCCGATGACGCAAGAGCTTAAGCAAGAGCTTAAACCGGACATCTGCATCATCGGCGCCGGCGCGGCCGGCCGTGCCGCGGCGTCGGCGGCGGCCGCCTTCGGCGTGCCGGTGGTGCTGATC
>JBAUYI010000236.1:0-4862 GCA_049584715.1 Xanthobacteraceae bacterium | reverse complement strand
CATCTCGCCCGGCAAACATGGCCGGAAGATGCGCGACAAATACCTGGCGCGTGGCCAGCGCATGCCGGTGGTGATCGTCTGCGGCGGCGATCCGTTGAGCTTTCTGATGGGCTCGAGCGAGGTGCCGCCGGGCGTATGCGAGCTCGACATCATCGGCGGCATGCGCGGCCAACCGGTCGAGGTGATCAAGGGACCGGTCACCGGCCTGCCGATCCCCGCCAATGCCGAGATCGCCATCGAGGGTTTCGTCGAGCCCGACAAGGTGCGGCTCGAAGGCCCGTTCGGCGAATGGACCGGCTAGTACGCCAGCGACCATCGGCCAGAGCCGGTGATCGACATCAAGGCGATCTATCACCGCCACGAGCCGATCCTGCTCGGTTGCGTGCCGCAGCGGCCGCCGGACGAGATTTGCCGCTACCGCGCCATCGTGCGCTCGGCACTGTTGCGCGAGAACATCGAGAGGGCCGGCGTGCCCGGCATCACCGCGGCCTGGGCGCACGAGGTAGGCAATGCGCGGCTGTTCCTCGCCGTCGCCGTCAAGCAGCGCTATCCCGGCCACGGCAAACAGGCCGGCCACATCGCCGCGCAATGCCACGTCGGCGCCTATTGCGGGCGCTATGTCATCGTAGTCGACGACGACATCGACGTCTCGAACCTGGAAGAGGTGATCTGGGCGCTGATCACGCGCTCGGATCCCGCCACCTCGATCGACATCATCCGCGGCGCCTGGTCGACGCCGCTCGATCCGCGCATCGAGCCCGAGCGCAAGGCGGCCGGCGATTACACCAACAGCCGCGCCGTGATCGACGCCTGCCGGCCGTGGCACTGGCGCGACCAATTCCCGGCGGTCAACATGCCGTCGGCCGAAGAACGGCGCATCGGGTTGCAAAAGTTCGGGCATCTGATGAAGAGTTGAACGCGGCCATTCCGGGTCGGCCCCATCGGAATAATCTTGACGAATCAGGCCGCCGGGCGATAGCGCGTTTATCAGGTGGGGTTTTGGGCAGCTGTCGAACGCCAGCGCGTTTTCAGTCGTTTCCAAGCGGTTAATGTCGAAGTAACCAGCCGTTAACCATTGCGTCGTCACGTTCGTTGTATTGGACAACAATCGACGCGCCACAGATGGCACTCAACGGCAAGGCACAAGGCAACGGCTGGCTGGATCAAGCCGCCCGTCTCGCCGTCACCCATAGGGGAGCGACGCCCATAGCGACGCGGGCGCAGCCTTCGCTGGCTGTTGTCGAGACGGAATTCGACGCGGCAGCGGATGGCCGGGACATCGCGCTCGCCGATGAGCTCGAATCGACGCGCAACCGGGCCGCCGGCCTGGAACGGCGCCTGGCCCAGGAGACCGCCGCGAAACAAACTCTCGGCGAGCAATTCAAGGCGGCGGATGCGCGGATCGTCGAGCTCGAGAACGAGCTTGCCGCGGCGCACGATGAACTGGCGCTTCGCGATAACGAGAACCAGTCGTTGCGAACCTCGCTCGATCTGATGATGGCCGAGAACGCCGGCTTGACGGAGCGCCTGGCCAAGAACGACGCCGCGCACCGTGGAACGGACTCCCAGCTCGAATACCTGCAGACGGCGCTAACCGCGGCCGAGACCGAGTGCACGAGACTCTTCAGCGAAGCCAGCGATAGCCGGATCGAAGCCAGCATGCTGAGCGGCCGGCTGGCAACGATGTCGTCGCGCGCAGAGATCGCGGAGCGGCTGCTCGCCGACGCGCGCGAATGCCTGCTCGCCCGCATTGCGGAAAACACCGCCACCGAGCACAGCCTCGCCGATGCCACCGCCGCCCGGCGCGACGCCGCGAGCGAGCTGCAGCAACTGCAGGATTTGCTGCGCCTGAAACAATGCCAGATCAACGAGCTCGAACAATCGCGTCTAAAACTCATCGCGGCGACCAACACGTTATTGAAAACCTTCCAGAACCGCGATGCGGCTCTGGTCCACGCCGACGATGAAATCAAGGTTCTCAATGCGCGGATCGTGCAACTTGAAGCACAGATCGCGCAGCTCGAGGCGCAAGCGCGTCAGGCCAAGAGCCGGCGGCAAACTGCCAAAGCCGACGTGCAATCGCACCAAACCGTGATCCTCCCGACCGCCGATGACGCCGGCGAAAAGATCCGGAAAAAATGGGCCGAGCTGGCGCGCGAATTGGCCAAACTGGCGAAGCTCAAGCCGCAATTGGTAACGCCAATCCAGGCCGGCTCATCGCTGCTGGCCAGCACCATAACGTTCTAATCGCTCTCCAAAAGTTTTGGCATTTGCTGTAAAGCAGTGCCGATGAGCTGGAATTCCCATTGGCCCGACCTGCCGTTCGACGCCTGGAGCGAGACCTGCGACACGCTGCAATTGTGGACGCAGGTCGCCGGCAAAGTGCGGCTCGCCTGCACGCCGCTCGTCAATCATTGGTGGAACGTCACTTTTCGCGTGAACTCACGCGGCCTCATCGCGCCGCAAAACCGCTGCGGCGACCGCACTTTCGACATCGCGTTCGACTTCATTGACCATGAGCTGCGCATCGCCACCAACGATGGCCGCGCCGAAAATTTTGCGCTCAAGCCGATGCCGGTCGCCGATTTCTATGTCGCGTTCATGGAACGGCTGCGCAGCCTCGACATCGACGTGTCGATCTGGACGACGCCGGCCGAGATCGAGAACGCCGTGCCGTTCGACCAGGATCACCTCCACGCCCAATACGACCCCGACTACGTCGGACGCTTCCATCAGGCGCTGGTGCAATCGGCCCGGGTGCTGACCGAATTCCGCTCGCGCTTCATCGGCAAAGTGAGCCCGGTGCATTTCTTCTGGGGCAGTTTCGATCTCGCGGTGACGCGCTTTTCCGGCCGCACCGCGCCGCCGCCCCACGGCGTCACACCCAACGTCGCCAGCTGGGTGATGGCGGAGGCCTATTCGCACGAAGTCTCGAGCTGCGGTTTTTGGCCCGGCAACGGCGGCTTCGGACAGCCGGCGTTTTACGTCTATGCCTATCCGGAGCCGGAGGGTTATGGCGACACGCCGCTGCGCACCGCGGACGGGTACTACGACAAGAACCTCGGGCAATTCATCCTGCCGTACGAGGCGGTGCGCCACGCCCGCGATCCCGACGCGCTGCTGCTCGGTTTTTTGCAGGACACCTACGAGGGCGCCGCCGATCTGGCGCAATGGGATCGCGAGGCGCTGGAACGTTCGTAGGGTAGGTAGAGCGCAGCGAAACCCACCATAGGGCCGCGAGGAAAGATGATGGGTTTCGCTGCGCTCTACCCATCCTACGAAGCTACGAGGTGACTACGCCGCCGCGGCGGCTTGCGCCTTCTGGTCCAGCACGAAATCGTAATGCACGACGTAGAACGGCTCGTTCATCAACTCGCCGCTCGGCGCCTTGCTGCCGGCCGGCATCTTCTGAAAGTCGACGATCAGCGGTTCCTTCACGCCATAGACCGCATCGTGCTCGATCCACTTGTCGCCGGACTGGAACAGATGCGTCACCAGGCCGTGATAGCCCGGTGCGTCGAGGGCGAAGTGAATATGCGCCGGCCGCATGTGGCTCAGATTGGTGCGGTTCATCAGTTCGCCGATCGTGCCGTCCATCGGGATGGTGTAGGCGATCGGCGCCACGGTGCGGATCAGGTAAGAGCCGTCGGGCTGCGAGCGATAAAGCCCGCGCATCCACGGGCCTTCGATCTCGGGGCGCTGTGCCTCGTAGAGGCCATCGCCATCGGTCTGCCACAGATCGAGCACCGCGCCGGACACCGGCTCGCCTTTGACGCTGCGCACCGTGCCGCTGACGAAGCAGGGGAAGCCCGGCGCGTTGACCGCCATGTTGCCGCCATTGGCGACGGCCGGCGCGTCGGGAACATGGAACGGGCCTTCCACCGTGCTCGGTGTCGCGCCGTTCGCTTGCCGGTGATTGATGGCATCGACCAGCATGCTGATGCCGAGCACGTCGGACATCAGGATGAATTCCTGGCGCTTGTCGTCGCACATCTGGCCGGTGCGGGTGAGGAAATCGATCGCGGTCGCCCATTCGGCCTGCGTCGGCTCGATCTCGCGCACGAAGGCATGGGCGTGCTTCACCAAGGCCGTCATTACCTGCTTGAGCCGCGGATTGGGAATATCGCTCCAGCGCTCGCGCACGACGTCGGTCAAGGTCTGTTCCGTCACATAGGGCATGGTCGTCTCCTCAAGAATTCCTGATCTCACTTGCCTGCGATCTCGCGCCGCACGATGGCTGTGCCTTCGGCCATGGCCTTCATCTTACCAAAGGCCACGGCGCGCGGCAGGTATTTCATGCCGCAATCCGGCGCCACCACCACCCGATTGGCCGGGACGTGGGCCAGCGCCCGCCGGATGCGCTCGGCCACGGTCGCCGGCGTCTCGACCGTCATGTCGGACAGGTCGATGACGCCCAGAATAATGGTTTTCGACGGCAGTTCCCGCAAGATGGCGAGATCGAGTTTTGGCTGTGCCGCCTCGATGGAGATCTGCTGGGCTTTTGAGCCCTCGAGCTCGGCCAGGAACGAATAGCCCGACGGCTTGTCGTGCACCACCGCCGCATAGCCGAAGCACAGATGCACGGCGACGGTACCTTCGACGCCGTCGAGCGCGCGGTTGAGGGCTTTCAGGCCATATTGCCGAGCCTTGTCCGGATGCTGCTGCATCCACGGCTCGTCGATCTGCACCACGTCGGCACCGGCGGCGAACAAATCCTTGATCTCGGCATTCACGGCGTCGGCATAGGCGAGCGCCACCGCTTCTTCGTCCTTGTAGTAGTCGTCCTGGGCCTGCTTGCCCATGGTGAACGGGCCCGGCACGGTCGCCTTGATGGCGCGGTCGGTATTGGCGCGCAGCACTTT
>JBAUYI010000235.1:0-15117 GCA_049584715.1 Xanthobacteraceae bacterium | reverse complement strand
CGAGCCCTTCGGCGTACCAGGACGGCGAAACGGCCATTTTTTGCTTATTTTCTCTGGTATTGCCCGACATTCGGCGCTTTCATGCCACCGCGATGCGCTCGCTCGATGAATTCGCCAACGGCAAGCTTGCGGCGCTGGAGCGCGCGCAGCTGCGCCGTACGCCGGTGGTGACGGCGCGCGACGGTATTTTCGCCGAGCGCGGCGACCGCCGTTTGCTCTCGTTCTCATGCAACGATTACCTCAATCTTAGCCGCCATCCCGCGATCATCAAGGCGGCGGTCGAGGCCGCGCAACGCTACGGCGTCGGCGCCGGCGCCTCCCGCCTCGTCACCGGCAATCACCCGCTCTACGACGAGCTGGAAACCCGGCTGGCCCGGCTCAAAGGCACCGAAGCGGCGTGTGTCTTCGGCTCCGGCTACCTCGCCAATGTCGGCATCATTCCGGCGCTGGCCGGCAGCGGCGACCTGATCCTGGTCGATGAATTGTCCCACGCCTGCATCCATGCCGGCACCAAGCTGAGCGGCGCGACCGTGCAGCGCTATCGCCACCGCGACGTGGCTCATGCCGAGACGCTGTTGGCCGACCACCGCGGCCGTCACGGGCATGCGCTGATCGCCACCGACGGCGTGTTTTCCATGGACGGCGATCTGGCGCCGCTCGAAGACCTTTCGGCTCTGGCGCAGCGTCATGACGCCTGGCTGCTCGCCGACGATGCCCATGGTCTCGGTGTCGTCGGCCATGGCCGCGGTTCGGCCTTTGCCGATGGCGACGCTGACGTGCCGCTGCAGATGGGCACGCTGTCGAAGGCGGTCGGCGCCTATGGTGGCTATCTGTGCGCTTCGCAGGCCGTGATCGACCTGATGCGCACCCGCGCGCGGTCCTTCATCTATTCGACCGGCTTGCCGCCGCCGGTCGTCGCCGCCGCCATCGCCGCGCTTGATCTGATCGCGCGCGATCGGGCCTTGACGGAAGAGCCGTTGCGCAAGGCGCGGCTTTTTACCCGCGCGCTCAATCTGCCAGAGGCGCAAAGCGCCATCGTGCCGGTCATTGTCGGCGAAGCGGAAGCGGCGCTTGCGGCCTCGGAAATGTTGGAAAACGAAGGTTTCCTGGTCGTTGCCATCCGGCCGCCGACCGTACCCCCCGGCACGGCACGGCTGCGCTTTGCGTTCACGGCGCTGCATCCGGAGGCCGATATCGAACGCCTTGCGGGAATCGTGCGAACGCGCGTTATAGGGCGCCATTCGTGAGCGCCATCTTCATAACCGCGACCGGCACCGACGTCGGCAAGACCTATGTCGCCGCGTCGCTGATCCGGCATTTGCGCCACCTCGGCCATTCGGTCGACGCCATCAAGCCGATCGTCAGCGGATTTGATCCGGCGCAGGCCGCTACCAGCGATCCCGGCATCTTGCTCGACGCGCTCGGCCTGCCGGTCACGGCGGACGAAATCGAACGGACCTCGCCGTGGCGCTTCCGCGATCCGGTCTCGCCCGACCTCGCGGCCAGCCGCGAGGGCCGTCGCATCGACGTCGATCAGGTGGTGGCGTTCTGCCAGGACGCCGTCGCGCAAAGCGGCGGTGTACTGCTGATCGAGGGCGTCGGCGGCATCATGGTGCCGCTCGACGGCGAGCGCACCATCCTCGACGTGATGATGGCGCTACGGCTACCGCTGATCCTGGTCACCGGCAGCTATCTCGGCACCATCAGCCACACCCTGACCGCGCTCGATGCGCTGTACCGGCGCGACATGAGCCTGCTCGCCATCATCGTCAGCGAGACCCCGGGCAGCCCGGTGCCGCTCGACGACGTGGTTGCGACCATTTCCCGCTTCGCCGAGCCGGTCATCGGCCTGCCGCGCCGGCCGGCCCGCGGTGAGAATTCCGGGGCCGATCCCGGTTTTGGCCGTATTTTTGATCCGAATGTAGGTCAAGCTCCGCGGCGGGATGGGCAAGGCCCACCAGCACGGCGGCCTCGACCACCCGGTTCGGGCCGATAATCCAGGCTGATTCTTGGGTCTTGGTTCTTGGGTCTTGCGGGGGGATTGCCTTGAAGATGCGGAAAACGTCACTGGTGCTTGTCGGTGCTGCGGTCGGTGCGGCGCTCACCATCGTCGCCACTCAGCCCATTTGGGTCGGCAGCGGCGCCGATGCGAAAACGGTCACCAAGCCGGACATCTATCGGCTGCTCAATATGTTCGGTGACGCCTTCGAGCAGGTGCGCTCCCACTATGTCGAGCGGCCGAACGACGGCAAATTGGTGCAGACCGCCATCAATGGCATGCTCGCCGATCTCGAAGATTCCTATTTCATCGATCCGCAATCGCTGGGTCGCGTCGATGCCTGCACCGGCCCGCGCTGCGCCACCGCATTCGGCAATGTCGGCGTCGCCTATACCATGCAGGACGGTCTCGCCACGGTGGTGACGCCGATCGACGACACGCCGGCGGCCAAGGCCGGTATCATGACCGGCGATATCATTGCGCGCGTCGACGATGAGCAGGTCCAGGGACTAACCTACCAACAGTTCGGCACCAAACTGGTCGGCGAGGTTGGCTCGACGGTCAAGCTGACCCTGGCGCGCGCCGGCCGCGACAAGCCGATCGAGGTGTCGATCGTCCGCGACAACACCACCCGCAGCTCGGTTCGCGGCCGCGGCGAAGGCGGCGATATCGGCTATATCCGTATCATCCAGTTCAACGAGGCCACCGGCGATCAGTTGAAAAAGGCGATCGACGACATCTCAGCGCAAATCCCGCCGGAAAACCTCAAAGGCTACGTGATCGATCTGCGCAACAATCCGGGCGGCACGCTTGATGGCGCCGTTGCCGCGGCCGACGGGTTCCTCGACGATGGCGAAATCGTCTCGATCCGTCATCGCTCCTCCGACAAGGTCGAGCGCTTTCGCGCCAAGGCGGGCGACCTTGCCAATGGCAAACCGATCATCGTGCTGATCAACGGCGGCTCGGCGGCAAAGGCCGAGATCGTCGCCGGCGCACTCAAGGACAATCACCGCGCCACCGTCGTCGGCACGCGCTCGTTCGGCGAAGGCTGGGATTCGACCACCGTTCCGCTCGGCCCGAACAAGGGCGCGCTGCGGCTCGCGACCGGTCACTACATCACGCCGTCAGGCCGCCTGATCCAGTCGAACGGCATCGTACCCGACGTCGAAACGCCGCAGGACGTGCCGGATGATCTGAAGGTCAAAGCAGCGGCCAAAACGAAGGACAAAGACCAGCCGGCGTTGCAGTCCTACATCCCGCCCGATCCGAACGCCGACAAGGCATTGACCGCGGCCTACGCGCTGTTGCGCAAGAACGTGGCGGATGCGCACGCACGCTAGAGTGGGACGGCCTTTAAGAAAAAAACCGCATCTGCACGACGGTTTCAAACGTGCCTTCGAGATTGAATAAGACGTGCAACAGGAACGTCAGCAGCGTCGAGTTGCTGCGCCAGCGCATCCAACCGAGAAACAGGCCGATCACGAAGATCTGCAATATGCCGGTCCAGTCGTATTGGATGTGAAGGCCGGCCCACAGCAACGAGATCACAACGATCGCCGGCCATACCGCACGTTCCGATCGGGCGAAGCCGCCGAACAGAAATCCGCGAAACATGATCTCCTCGCCCGCGGGCGCGACGATGATCGCCGCGAACAGCATCGGCGGCAGCCAGCCTTCCGCCAGCGCCGTGGAGTAGGATTGCGTCTGAAACGGCGTAACCAGCGCATGCCCGCTGAGAAAGAGCAGCGCGTCGCTCAGCGCGATGATGCCGACCAACACGATAAGGCCCGTGACGACGTCGCGTTTTTTTGGCCAGTGCAGGGCCAGATAGGCGACCGCGTTGGACTTCGCGAACCGCACGGCGAGCCAAAGCACGGCGACGCTGATCGGGTTCGAGATCAGAATGAACAGCGTGACGAGAATACCGTCATAGGGCGTGTCGAGCACCGCATCGAGCCGGCCCGACCGCCACAGCACGATCACCGCCAGCGCGGCAAATTGACCGACGAGAAAGGCGACGACTGCCCAGGCAGACGTCGCCCAATAACCCCAGCGGTTCACTGCCGCAATGTTGTCATTCACGTTGGCAACGATCCTCACGGAATCAGGATGGAGGAGCCGGTGGTGCCGCGGCTTTCCAGATCGCGGTGGGCCTTGGCGGCATCGCGCAGCGGGTATTTCTGGTTGATCGGGATCTTGACCGCCCCGCTCTTGACCACCGCGAACAGATGATCGGCGATGTCGAGCAGGTCGGCGCGCTTGGCGGCATAGGTATTCAAGGTCGGGCGCGTCGCGAACAGCGAGCCCTTCTGCTGTAGGATGTTGATGTTGAAGGCATCGATCTGCCCCGACGCGCTGCCGAAGCTGACGAACATGCCCAGCGGCGCCAGGCAGTCGAGCGAGGCCGGAAACGTCGTCTTGCCGATGCCGTCATAGACCACCGAGCACAGCTTGCCGCCGGTGATCTCTTTGGTACGGGCGGCGAAATCCTCGTCGCGGTACAGGATGGTGTGGTGGCAGCCGTTGGCCTTGGCGAGTTCCGCCTTCTCCTTGGATCCCACCGTGCCGATAACGTTGGCGCCGAGATGGTTGGCCCATTGGCACAGGATCAGTCCGACGCCGCCGGCCGCGGCATGCACGAACACGTTCTGGCCTTTCTCGACCTTGAAGGTGCGGCGCACCAGATATTCCACCGTCATGCCCTTGAGCATCATGCCGGCAACCTGCTCGTGGCCGATGCCGTCCGGCACTTTCACGGCGCGATCGGCCGCCACCAGCCGTTCCGCCGCGTAGCAGCCCAGCCCTGTGACATAGCCGACGTGATCGCCGACCTTGAAATCGGTCACGCCGGGGCCGACGGCCGTGACTTCGCCGGCGCCCTCGTTGCCGGCAACGAACGGCAGGCCGACCGGTGACGGATACATGCCCATGCGGAAATAAACGTCGATGAAATTGACGCCGCAGGCATATTGCTTGACGCGCAGTTGCCCCTGCCCCGGCGCCGGAACGTCGATCTCCTCGTAGGTCAAAACCTCGGGGCCGCCCACTTTATGAACGCGTACTGCCGCAACCATTTTGCTCTCCTTGGGATGAGTTCTGTTATCGGGAAAAGGTCGGCCGGGATCATAGGGGGAGACACGTCGAACACAAGGCGGCTAAAACGACTGCGTCTAGCGCCCACCCGAGACGTTGAGCACGGCGCCGGTGATGTAAGAGGCGGCGTCCGACAACAGGAACAGGATCGCCTCGGCGATCTCGTTCGGCTCGCCGGGGCGTTTCATCGGCAACAGCGGCGTGATGCGCGCAAGCCGGCCGGGCTCGTGAATTTCGGTATCGATCGGACCGGGCCTTATGGCGTTGACGCGCACGCCTTCCAGCGCCATTTCGAGCGCCAAGCCATTGGTCAGCGCGTCGACGCCGCCTTTGGCGGCGGCGTAGAACACGTATTCGGTGGCGCCGCCGGTCACCGCGGCGATCGACGACAACAGCACGATAGAACCGCCCTTGCCGCCATGGGCGGTCGACATGCGGCGCACCGCTTCGCGCGAGCAGATCAGCGCGCCGAACAGGTTGACGTCGATGACGTCGCGGATGGTGTCGGCGCTCGCCACATCGAGCCGCGAATTCTTGCCGACGATGCCCGCGCTATGGACGAAATGGGTGATCGGCCCGAGCGCGCGCGTGGTCTCGTCGAACACCCGCACGATGTCGGCCTCCTTCGCCATGTCGCCTTGCAGCGTGACGGCGTTGCCGCCAGATGTCTGCACCGCGTCGGCAACGTCAGCCGCGGCTTTGGCGTTTTGCACGTAATTGATCGCGACGTCGTAGCCGCGCGCCGCGGCAAGCCGCGCCGTCGCCGCACCGATGCCGCGGCCGCCGCCGGCGATGAGAAGAACGGGTCGCGTCATTATGAACTCCTTGATTTACGCCGCTATCCCGGATGATGGCGGCGCAGGAAACCGATGCCGACGAAGTAAATCGCCAAAGCGCACAGCGCCGCAACGGTCCAAAACCCCGGCGCAAGGCCGTCCGCCACCGCGATGACAGCGAGCAGCGCCCAGACAATCAGCGCCGCCACCGTGATGGCTCGCAGGTGTGAAATCCGGAGCGGATGCACGACGTGGAACGGCACGAAGGTCAGCGCCGCGAGCGCCACGACTGCGAGCGCGCCGGGCCACGGCGGCAGCTTGAGCAGGAACAGGTAGAACGCCGCCACGTTCCACAGCGCCGGAAAGCCGCGGAAATAATAGTCCGATGTCTTCATCTGCCGGTCGGCGAAATAGAGCGAGCCGGTGATGACGATGAGGGCGCCGAGAGGAATCGCCAAAACCTGCGGCAACAGCCCGCTAGTGGCGATGGCATAGGCCGGCACGAACACGTAAGTGAGGATGTCGACGACGAGATCGAGCACGTCGCCGGACCAGCGCGGCAACAGCTCCGCGGTATGCAGCCGCCGCGCAAAAGTGCCGTCGACGCCGTCGATGATGAGCGCGATGCCGAGCCAGACGAACATCTTTGGCCAGTCCGCGCTCACAGCCGCGATCAACGCCAAGAGCGCACAGGCCGCGCCGCAGGCGGTGAAGACGTGGACCGCAAACGCCGCCGCACGCGGTGAAATGGCCTTTTCGGGAAAGTCGGTCGGGTCCATTGGTCAAGCTTACACGTCAAATTGAAGATCGTGCGCAATCTCTCTGACTTTGCTAGACTTTCGACCGTAAATCACAGGCGTGAACGGTATGAGCGACACAGTCAGCGCGGAAGTGGCGGTCATCGGCGGCGGGCCGGCGGGCCTTGTTGCGGCCATCGCGCTGGCGACGGCCGGCGTCAACACGCTCTTGATCGCGCCGCCGGCTGAGCCCGATCACCGCACCACGGCGCTGCTCGCCGGCTCGGTCACGGCGCTGGAAACCCTCGGTGTGTGGCCGGCCTGTGTGCCGCACGCCGCGCCGCTGCGCAAAATCCGCCTCGTCGACGCGACGCAACGGCTCATTCGCGCGCCGGAAGTTTTGTTTACCTCAGCCGAGATCGATCTCGATGCCTTCGGCCACAACATCGAGAACCGGCATCTCATCGCCGCGCTCGAGGCGCGCGCCGCCGCGCTGAAGCTGCCGCGCATTGCCGGCGCGGCGCTCTCGATCGCAAGCGATGCCGCCGGCGTGACTATCAAACACGTCAATGGCGAAGCGCGGGTCAAACTCGTGATCGGCGCCGACGGGCGGCGCTCGCTGTGCCGCACCGCGGCCGGCATCGGTACAAATAACCGGCGAACCTATCCGCAGACGGCACTGACGCTCAATCTGGCGCATACGCGGCCGCACGACGACACATCGACCGAATTCCACGCCGAAAACGGACCATTCACCCTCGTACCCCTGCCCGGCCGGCGTTCGAGCCTGGTCTGCGTGCTCGAGCCCGCCCACGCCGCTGAACTTGCGGCGATGGATGACACGGAGCTTTCCGTCGAGATCGAACGCCGCGCGCACTCGTTGTTAGGCGCGATGAGCGTCGAGCCGGGCCGTGGCATTTTCCCGCTGGCGATCGAGACGGCGGACTCTTTTGCGCGTGAGCGTATCGTGCTGGTCGGCGAAGCGGCGCACGTCGTACCGCCGATTGGCGCCCAGGGGCTCAATCTCGGCCTGCGCGACGGCGCCATCATCGCGGAATTGGTTGCCGAAGCGCGGCGGCAAAACATCGACATCGGCGCGCCGCAGCTGCTGGCACGCTACGACACGCAACGTCGCGCCGACGTCACCAGCCGCACTATCGCGGTCGATCTCTTGAACCGCAGCCTGCTCACCGATTTTCTGCCGGCCCAGGGCGCCCGTGGCCTGTCGCTCTATCTCGTCGACCGCGTCGGCCCGCTACGCCGCGCGCTGATGCGCGAAGGCGTGGCACCTGCCGCTGCGCAGCCGCGGCTGATGCGCGGCGAGAGGGTGTGACGAACCTTCGGAAAGCAACAGCGCAACGCCGCCGCCCTGGATTAGCGCCGCCGGCCTATGGTTGCTGCCGGGGTTGCTGCCGGCCCGTGGTCCGGATTTGCACCTCGGTGACGACGCCGTCGTGCAGATAGACGAAGCGGCCGTTGCCGTAGACATATTGCTCGTGAATGCCGTGCGATGATTCCTTGCGGTTGATACGGTTGGGTTTGCCCCAACATGTCGCTTGCGCCTGCGCGGCGCTCATACCGACATGCGGATCGCCGCGGCGTTTGCATTCCGCCGCTGCCGCAGTCGGACTGACGTCAGTCACGTACGGTAAAAAATCAACCGAGAAATAACCCGCATAGCCACTTTCGAGCGTTGCATGGTAATAAGGGTCAAAGAATGAGGGATTGTTCGGGAACTGATTTGGCACCAGGGCGTCGATCTTGAGATGGGTCCCGGCGCCGACGAACAGGCAATTCGTGCCGGTCGGTTCCTTGCAAAAGGTGATTCGCTGGGTCACCCAATATTCCTTGCCGACATTGGCAGTGTACTTCGCCATCTCCGCCTCGGCAGTGGGCGCCGGTTGAGCGTCGGCTTTCACCGCTGCGATGCCGTTCACACATCCACCGAGTGCAAGGCAGGCGAAAAGCAGTTTTGCGCGCACAGTTCATCTCCCGGGTGCACGGCAATAATCATCTAACAGCTCGCCAGGGAGAACAAGCCGGCAGCGGCCGCGCCGAGAAGCGCCGCTTAACGTCATTTCGTAGGCACGGCTGGCGTCAAAAGCGGCTTGGCGAGATGGCGCCATTCATCCTACCGTTGCCTGTCGGGACGTTAGGGATCGCCACATGAAACTACCGCGCAATTTCTTCAAAGCCCTCGCGATCGGGGCGCCGGCGCCGTTGCGCGACTTGCCGCTCAAGCTCGAGCGCATGATCCATTTCGTGCCGCCGCATATCGAGAAAGTGCGCGCGCGGGTGCCGGAGCTGGTGCATCAGGTCGATGTGGTGCTCGGCAATCTCGAGGACGCCATTCCGGCCGACGCGAAGGTGGCGGCGCGAAACGGCTTCATCGCCATGGCGAAGAGTTGCGATTTCGGCGAGACCGGATTGTGGACGCGCATCAACGCGCTCAACTCGCCGTGGGTGCTCGATGACATTACCGAGATCGTCGCTGCCATCGGCGACAAGCTCGACGTCATCATGTTGCCGAAGGTCGAAGGCGCCTGGGACATTCATTATCTCGATCAGTTTTTGGCGCAGCTCGAAGCCAAGCACGGCGTCAAAAAACCGATCCTCATCCACGCCATCCTCGAGACCGCCGAAGGCGTCAACAACGTCGCCGCCATCGCCAGCGCCTCGCCGCGCATGCACGGCATCAGCCTCGGCCCGGCCGATCTCGCCGCTTCGCGGGCGATGAAGACGACGCGGGTCGGCGGCGGCCATCCCGACTACAAAGTGCTCGCCGATGCTGCTCCAGGCGCGCCGGCCGACGCGCCGCGCTCAGCCTTTCAGCAGGATCTGTGGCACTACACCATCGCCAAAATGGTCGATGCCTGCGCCGCCGCCGGGATCAAAGCGTTCTACGGCCCGTTCGGCGATTTCGCCGACGGCGCCGCGTGCGAGGCGCAATTCCGCAACGCCTTTTTGATGGGCTGCGTCGGCGCTTGGACGCTGCATCCGAACCAGGTGCCGATTGCCAAACGCGTGTTCTCACCCGATCCGGCCGAAGTCGCCTTCGCCAAGAAGATCATCGACGCCATGCCGGACGGCTCAGGTGCGGTGATGATCGACGGCAAGATGCAGGACGACGCGACCTGGAAACAGGCCAAGGTGCTGGTCGATCTGGCGCGGCTGGTTGCCGCCAAAGACCCCGATATGGCGGCCAAATACGGGCTATGAAACGGCCCCAAAAACCGCCAAAGAAACTGGCAAGCCCAGCGCTCACCACAATTGCGGCCTTGCATGAACCCGCCGCACAGGCTGTAATTTGGGCGCTGCCATGAGCAAGATTCGCAACGCCAAATATCAGATCGGCCAAGTCGTCCGGCACCGCCTCTACCCGTTCCGCGGCGTCGTGTTCGACATCGATCCGGTGTTCGACAATACCGACGAATGGTACGACGCGATCCCCGCGGAAAACCGTCCGCACAAGGACCAGCCGTTCTATCATCTGTTCGCCGAGAACGACGAGACCGAATACATCGCCTATGTGTCCGAGCAGAATTTATTGCCGGACAACAGCGGCGAGCCGGTGCGGCATCCGCAAGTCGCCGAAGTCTTCGTGAAGGACGGCCGCGGCGGTTATCGACCGCGCGCGGCGTCGATGCACTAACTCCCTTATTGCTTGGGCGACGGCGGCTGGCCTTGCTGGGTTTCCAGCTTCTTGCGCGCTTCGTCGGCACGCTTTTGCAGCTCTTCCTGCAATTTCTTCTGCTGTTCCTCGAACACCTTCGGATCGGTCGGCGGACCGTCATAGGCCTTGGCGAAATCGGTCAGCGGCAGAACCAGGCTGATCGGCTGGCCGGTCGAATTGATCGCCTGCACGACCAGGCCCTGCCCGCTCTTCATCTTGGCAATCATGTCGGGATTGGTTTCGTAGTCGGCCATGCAGCCGTTGGTGAAGCAGATCACATAGGGCGCGGTCATCGGCTGGTTCTGGTCGATGATGACGCGGGTGCCGTGAATGAGCTGCATGCCGAGCGGCAGCGTCACGCGCAAAATCTTCTTCGGTTCGCCTTCCGGCTCGATCAGGACGGCGGCGACCACCGGCATGCCGGACTCGATGCGGGCGTCCTTGCCGGTGAAGCAAACCTGCTTGGCATTGGCTTCCTGCCCCTTGAGGCAGAACTTGGTCCACGGCGAGAAGATCAGCTGCACCTGGTCGCCGCCGCCGCCCTGGGCTTGGCCTTGCGGCGGCGCCTGCTGCGCGTCGCCCGGCGGGGTGGTCTGGGCCGCGGGGGGTTTGGGGGCGGCGGGCTTTTTGGCAGGTGCCGGCTTGGGGGCTGCTGGCGCCGGTGTGGCGGGTGCGGGCGCCGGCGTCTGTGCGGAAGCGAGCGTGCTCGTCGCCACGGCGAAGGCGACAGTCAGGATTGCGGTCCCGGTGATGGCAGCAAGTCTGTGGCCAACAAGTCTGTGGCCAACAAGTCTGCGGCCGACCGGTCCTGCCGGCGCCGCGATCGAATAAGTCATGAGTTGCCGTCCTCTTTCGTGCTGCCACCGGCCAATCAATCGAGACAATCGATCTGGCTGGCCAGATTTGCGAAATTCAATGCCCAATATCGGGCCGAGCCCTATATCCGTTGCCGCGGCTTACGTGAAACGGCGCCCCTCAGGGGTCCTTCGACGCAGAATACGGCAACAGCGTGACCCTCGCCCCGGCGGCCAGATAGCTCAATTGTGCCGCAAGATAAAGGCCGATGCGCCCGAGCGCCGAGGTCCCCATTGTTAATGGCTAACGCCACAAGCGGGCGCAAGGTCATCGCCATGTTACATTCCGCCAATGCGTAGCGAATCTTTGTTTGCCTGGTCCTTTATTTGCGAGGTCCGTTGCGGTGGCCGTTGCGATGGCCGTTGAGACAAACGCCTTTGCCGCTGTGCGGGCCGCGTTGTGCGGCGCGCTGGCGCTTGCCGCCTTGACCCCGGCTGTGAGGGCGGAACCGACTCATGCTATCGCCATGCACGGCAACCCGGCCATGGCTGACGGTTTTATCGCACTTCCCTATGCCAACCCCGACGCACCGAAAGGCGGCCGGCTGGTCGAAGGCGTGCTCGGCACCTTCGACAGCCTCAATCCGATGATCGTGCAGGGCCTCGCGGTCCAAACGATCCGCGGCTATGTGGTCGAGAGCTTGATGGCGCGCAGCTATGACGAACCGTTCACGCTTTACGGGCTGTTGGCGCGCACCATCGACACCGACGATGCCCGCAGCTTTGTGACCTTCGCGCTCGACCCGGCAGCGCATTTTTCCGACGGCGCGCCGGTCACTGCCGAGGATGTTGCCTTCTCCTGGCAGCTTTTGCGCGATCACGGCCGGCCCAACTATCGCACCTACTACACCAAAATCGCCAAGGCCGAAATTCTCGACCCGCGCACGGTGCGGTTCGATTTTGCCGAAGCCGGCGACCGCGAATTGCCGCTGATCATCGCGCTGATGCCGGTATTGCCGAAACACGCCGTCGATGCCGCGACCTTCGAGAGCGCGACGCTGACGAAACCGATCGGCAGCGGCCCTTACGTTGTCGCCGGCATCGACGCCGGCAAAAGCGTCACCTTCAGGCGCGATCCCAATTATTGGGGCCGCGATCTGCCGATCAATCGCGGCCTGTGGAATTTCGACGAGATGCGGTTCGATTTCTATCGCGACGGCAACGCCTATTTCGAGGCCTTCAAGGCCGGGCTCTACGACGTGCGCAGCGAGACCGATCCCGGCCGCTGGCAGACCGGTTACGATTTTCCCGCCGTGCGCGACGGTCGCGTGGTCAAGGATTTGTTCGCAAGCGGCCTGCCGAAATTCGCCTCCGACTTCGTTTTCAATACGCGGCGGCCGATTTTTTCCGATATCCGCGTACGCCAGGCGATCGCGCTGTTGTTCGATTTCCGGTGGCTTAATCGCGACCTTTTCTACAATCTCTATCAGCGCAGCGCGAGCTACTTCGATGACTCCGAATTGTCGGCGTATCACCGACCGGCGGATGAGCGCGAGCGCGCGCTGCTGGCGCCCTTCCCCGATGCAGTGCGGCCCGACGTGCTCGACGGCACCTGGTCGCCGGCGGACGGCGACGGCTCCGGCCGCGACCGCGAGACGTTGCGGCAGGCACTCGCGCTGTTTCGCGCCGCAGGCTACGAGCTCGACGGCACGGCGTTGCGCGATCGCACCACCCATCGTGCTTTCAGTTTCGAGATCATGGTCACCAGCAAGGACGAAGAGCGGCTGGCGCTGACCTTTTCGAGCCAGCTCGCCCGCGCCGGCATCGACGCAAAGGTGCGCCTGGTCGATGCCGTGCAATTCGATCAGCGCCGCTCGACCTATGACTTCGACATGATCGAATACCGCTGGGAACAGTCACTGTCGCCCGGCAATGAGCAGGCCTTTTACTGGGGCTCGGCCGCCGCCGATCAACAAGGCACGCGCAACTATATGGGCGTGAAGAGCGCTGCCATCGACGCCTTGATCGCGGCCTTGCTGCGTGCGCGTGAGCGCGACGACTTCGTCGACGCCGTGCGCGCGCTCGATCGCGTGCTGATCTCCGGCTGTTACGTGGTGCCGCTGTTCTACCTGCCGCAGCAATGGGTGGCGCGCTGGACCACAGCCCAGCATCCGGCGCGGACTTCGCTGTACGGCTATCTGCCCGAGACCTGGTGGCATCAGCCGGCGAAACAGGGATCCGCGCTGCAATGATCCTTGACGAGCCGGCGAACACTCAGCCGCAACAGGGCGGCAGCCGCGTCACCATCGACGAGATTTTCCGCCGCGTCGCGCTGCGCCGGCCCGAGGCACTGGCGCTGGCCGATGCGCCGAACCGGAAAACTTTCACCGACGGCGCGCCGCGGCGCCTCACCTTCGCCCAGGCCGACCGCATGGTCTCGGCGGTCGCCGGGCGCTTACGCCACATGGGGCTGCCGACCGACGCCATCGTCGGCATCCAGTTGCCCAACATCGCCGAGAACATTCTCGCCATTCTCGGCGTGATGCGGGCCGGCATGATCGCCGCGCCCTTGCCGCTGTTGTGGCGCCGCGCCGACGCGGTCGCGGCGCTTACGCGCGTCGGCGCCAAGGCGCTGATCACCTGCGGCCATGTCGGCAGTGTCAACCATTGCCAGCTCGCCATGCGCGTTGCCGCCGACGTGTTTTCGATCCGCTATGTCTGCGGCTTTGGCGCCGACCTGCCCGACGGCGTCGTGCCGTTGGACGATTTGTTCACGGCCGAAAAGCTCGATCCGGTGCCGGCACTCGAGCGCGAACGGGCGAGCAATCCGGCAGCCCACCTCGCCGCCATCACTTTCGACGTCGGCGAAGCTGGCGTCATTCCAGTCGCACGCAGTCATCTGCAATTACTGGCCGGCGGCCTTGGCGTGTTGTTGGAAAGCCGGCTGGTGCAGGACGCGACCATGCTGTCGACGCTGGCGCCGGGCTCCTTCGCCGGCATCTGTCTGACGCTGCTGCCGTGGCTGCTCAGCGGCGGTAAGCTTTTGCTCCATCACCCATTCGATCCGCCGGTCCTGGTCGGGCAATGGCGCGGCGATGACCGCTGCGGAGCGCTGGTTGTGCCCGGCCCGGTCGCATTCCGCCTGGCCGAGGCCGGCGTGTTTTCGCGCACCGGTCCGGCCTGCGTGCTGGCGCCGTGGCGCTCGCCGGAGCGGCTCGGTGCCAGTGCGGACTGGCGCGAGCGCGACACCGTCCTGGTCGATGTGTCCATTTTCGGCGAGATCGGTGTTGTCGCCGCGCGCCGCGGTCTCAACGGCAAACCGGCGCCGATTCCGTTCGGCGGCATCGTTGCGCCGCGCGGCAGCCCGGGTGCGGTCGTGGTCGCCGAAGTGACGGCATCGGCCCACGGCACCGTGGCGCTGCGCGGGCCGATGGTGCCGCATCACAATTTTCCGCCCGGCGGCGAACGCGACGGCCAACCGCATCTCGCCATCGGCCGCGCCGGCCTGATCGACACCGGCTACGCTTGCCGGCTCGATCCCGGCGCCCGGACGCTGGCGATCACCGGTCCGCCGCCGGGCATCGTCAATGTTGGCGGTTACCGTTTCCCGCTGCATGATCTGCAGGAAACGCTTGGGCGCCTCGACACCGGCGCGACGCTGGCAACTCTGCCCGATCCGCTACTCGGGCAGCGCCTGGTTGGGCACGCGGTTGATCGTTACGCCGTCCAGGCCGCGCTCAATGCCACGGGCATCAACCCGATCGTGGCCGAGGCCTTTCATGACCGCGGCAACCGGACTCTCCCGGCCGGAGCGTAGCAGGAAGTCGATCTTGATTGCCTAAGCCCGGTACGAGACGCACTGGCTAACACATTCAGTCCAATGATCTCAAATCGCTACTGGACCCTCTTTATGATAGTCTGGTCGTGAGAGTTGATCTCGATAAACATAATTGAATCGCCGGAAAGGAAATGAAATTGATAAATCGCTCCAGAAGGCTTTGATGTTGGTTGTTGGACGTAGCTTCCTCCCGTAGTACCCTGTGGT
>JBAUYI010000234.1:0-5589 GCA_049584715.1 Xanthobacteraceae bacterium | reverse complement strand
CATGGTGCTACGCGCCGGCCTGCCGCTCGAGGACATGGAATTCGTGCAATTCCATCCGACCGGCGTCTACGGCGCCGGAGTGTTGATCACCGAAGGCGCGCGCGGCGAAGGCGCCTATCTGGTCAATGCCCAGGGCGAGCGATTCATGGAGCGCTACGCGCCGTCGGCCAAGGATCTCGCCTCGCGCGACGTGGTCTCGCGCGCCATGACCATCGAAATCCGCGAAGGCCGCGGCGTCGGGCCGAAGAAGGATCACATCTTCCTGCACCTCGATCATCTCGATCCGAAGATTCTCGCTGAGCGGCTGCCTGGCATCACCGAGTCCGCGCGCATCTTCGCCGGCGTCGATCTGACCCGCGAGCCGGTGCCGATCGTGCCGACGGTGCACTACAATATGGGCGGCATCGCCACCAATTATCACGGCGAGGCGCTGATCAAGAAAGACGGCAATCCCGACCACATCGTGCCCGGAATGATGGCGCTCGGCGAGGCGGCCTGCGTCTCGGTGCACGGCGCCAACCGGCTCGGCTCGAACTCGCTGATCGATCTCGTGGTGTTCGGCCGCGCCGCGGCGCTGCGCTGCGCCGAAATTTTGACGCCGAACGACAAGCATCCCGAGCTGCCGAAAGACTCCGCCGAGCGGGCGCTGTCGCGGCTCGACAAATTCCGCAACGCCTCGGGCAGCACGCCGACCGCGCAACTGCGCGCCAGGATGCAGCACATCATGCAGACCAATTGCGCGGTATTCCGCACCGGCGAAGTGCTGCAGGAAGGCTCAAAACTCATTCACGAAGTGTTCGACGGCACCGCTGACGTGCGCGTCAGCGACCGCTCGCTGATCTGGAATTCCGACCTGATCGAGACCCTGGAATTCGCCAATTTGATCGAGCAAGCCGTCGTCACCGTGGATGCCGCGGTCAATCGCACCGAAAGCCGCGGCGCTCACGCCCGCGAGGATTTCCCCGATCGCGACGACAAGAACTGGATGAAGCACACCCTGACCTGGCTCGACACCAATACGGGCAAGGTCACCGTCGACTACCGGCCGGTGCACACCTACACGCTCACCAATGACGTGGCCTATATCGAGCCCAAAGCGCGGGTTTACTGAAAGCAAAAACGCGATGGTCCAATTCACGCTGCCGAAAAACTCCAAGGTCACCGAAGGCAAGACCTGGCCACATCCGGCCAAGGCCAAGGTGGAGCGCGAATACCGCGTCTATCGCTGGAATCCGGACGACGGCAACAATCCACGCATCGACACCTATTACGTCGATACCGGCGATTGCGGCCCGATGATTCTCGACGGGCTGATCTGGCTCAAGAACAATGTCGACGCGACGCTCACCTTCCGCCGCTCCTGCCGCGAGGGCATCTGCGGCTCCTGCGCCATGAACATCGACGGCCTCAACACGCTCGCCTGCACCAAGGCGATGGCTGAGGTCAAAGGCGCGGTGCGGGTCTATCCGCTGCCGCACATGCCGGTGGTGAAAGACCTGGTGCCAGACCTCACCAACTTTTATGCCCAGCACGCCTCGATCCAGCCCTGGCTGCAGACCGTCTCGCCGACGCCGCAGAAGGAATGGAAGCAGAGCCATGAGGACCGGGCAAAACTCGACGGGCTCTACGAATGCATTCTCTGCGCCTGCTGCTCGACCTCTTGCCCGAGCTACTGGTGGAATGACGACCGCTATCTCGGCCCGGCGGCGCTGTTGCAGGCACAGCGCTGGATCGTCGATTCGCGCGACGAGAAGACCGGCGAGCGACTCGACAACCTGGAAGATCCGTTCCGCCTCTACCGCTGCCACACCATCATGAATTGCGCCAAGGCCTGCCCAAAACACCTCAATCCGGCCAAGGCCATCGCCGAGATCAAGCGCACGCTGGTCGAGCGGCAGGTGTAACTCGTCATTCCGGAAGCCGCCAACGGGTCCGGCCCGAAGTGGCCGGCCCGATGACAAGCTCCGCGGCTATCCGGAATCCATAACCACCGTCCGTGCGGAACATGCACCGACCGTGATTATGGATTCCGGGTTCGCGCCTTTCGGCGCGCCCCGGAATGACGGAGCGAGGAACCCGCACGCCGTGCCGCGGGTTACTGACCCATGGCCGATCAAGATCACATCACCCGCGTCTGGCAAATCATCGAGCGCGTCGGCGTCGGGATGCTCACGACCCAATTTCCCGGCGGCTTTCGCGCCCGGCCGGTCGAGCCGCGGCTTGATCGCGCCGCGGGCTTGATCTGGGTGGTGACCGACCTGCGCAGTGACAAAGAGCACGAGATCGAAACCGAGCACGACGTCGGGCTCACTGTCGTCGACGCCAAGGAAAAGGCCTACCTGTCGATCACCGCCCGCGCCGAAGTGCGGCGCGACCACGCCAAGGCTGCGGAAATCTGGCGCCACGCTGATAGCCTGTGGTGGAAGGGACCGGACGATCCGAATGTCTGCGTGTTGCGCATCTCGCCGCTGACGGCCGAGCTTTGGGACGGACCGGCGAGCAAGGCGGTCGCCGCGTTCGAATTCGTCAAGGCGCGACTGACCGGCGCCAAGCCGAACCTCGGCGAGAATCGCAAGGTGACCGTCAATCTGCGATGAAGATAGGGAGCGTCCTATGCTCGATCACGCCGGATTTCCGGTCTCCGACTATAAGCGATCCAAAGCGTTCTACGAAAAAGCGCTGGCGCCACTCGGTTATGTCCTGGTGATGGAAGTTCCGCAGACCGAAAATGATACTCCGGCTGCCGGCTTCGGCATTGACCGCAAGCCTGATTTTTGGATCGGCGGCGAAGGCGGCCTCAATCGGCCTATCCACATCGCCATCGCGGCCAAGGATCGCGCTGCTGTTGACGCGTTTTATCGCGCGGCTATGGCGGCGGGCGGCAAGGACAATGGCGCGCCGGGCCTACGCCCAAATTACCACCCGAACTATTATGCGGCCTTCGTATTCGATCCCGACGGTCACAACATCGAAGCAGTCTGTCATTCGCCCGCCTGATTGCACGGCATTGTTCGGCGTTTCGCCTATAATTTGAGTTTCCGCTTCCGCTGCCCCAACGTGCGCAGCCGCAGCGCGTTGAGTCGGATAAAACCTTCGGCGTCGCGCTGGTCGTAGGCCACCTTGCCGTCCTCGAAGGTCACCAGATCCTGGTCGTAGAGCGAATATTTGCTGTCGCGGCCGACGACGCCGGCGTTGCCTTTGTACAATTTCAGCCGCACGCGGCCGGTGACGAACTCCTGGCTCTTGTCGATCGCCGCCTGCAGCATTTCGCGCTCGGGCGCGAACCAGAAGCCGTAATAGATCAATTCGGCATATTTCGGCATCAGCTCGTCTTTGAGATGCGCGGCGCCGCGGTCGAGCGTGATCGATTCGATGCCGCGATGGGCGGCGAGCAGAATGGTGCCGCCCGGCGTCTCGTACATGCCGCGCGACTTCATGCCGACGAAGCGGTTCTCGACCAGATCGAGCCGGCCGATGCCGTGCTTGCGGCCGAGCGCGTTGAGCGCCGTCAGCAGCGCCGCCGGCGTGAGTGTCTTGCCGTCGACCGCGACCGGATCGCCGCGCTCGAAATCGATCGTGACGTAGTCCGCCTTGTCCGGCGCTTTCTCCGGATCCTCGGTGCGCGAATAGACATAGTCCGGCACCTCGCCGGATGGATCCTCCAGCACCTTGCCCTCGGACGAGGTGTGCAGGAGATTGGCGTCGGTCGAGAACGGCGCCTCGCCGCGTTTGTCTTTTGCGATCGGGATCTGGTTCTTTTCGGCAAACGCCAGCAACGCCTCGCGCGACTTGAAATCCCATTCGCGCCACGGCGCGATGACTTTCACGTCGGGTTTCAACGCGTAATAAGCGAGCTCGAACCGCACCTGGTCGTTGCCCTTGCCGGTGGCACCATGGGCAACCGCGTCGGCGCCGACCTTTTCGGCGATCTCGATTTGCTTCTTGGCAATGAGCGGCCGCGCGATCGAGGTGCCGAGCAGATACTGGCCCTCGTAGAGCGCATTGGCGCGGAACATCGGAAACACGTAGTCGCGGACGAATTCCTCGCGCAAATCCTCGATGAAGATGTTTTGCGGCTTGATGCCGAGGGTGAGCGCCTTGGCACGCGCCGGCTCAAGCTCCTCGCCCTGGCCGAGATCGGCGGTGAAGGTCACCACCTCGCAGCCGTACGTGGTCTGCAGCCATTTGAGGATGATCGAGGTGTCGAGCCCGCCCGAATAGGCCAGCACCACTTTTTTGACGTCGCCTTGAGCCATCGCAAAATCCCGCATGGGGGCAACGGCTTGCCCCGAAATTGGCGCGGACTATAGGCGCGCAGGGGAACGACGCAAGCCGGGTTTTTTAGGCGGATTCGGCGGCGCCGATAGCCATGAATTCAATTCCCGCGCCCATCGGCATCGCCTAGACTTACCCCCGACGAAACGCTTTGGAGGGGCCCATGCGTTCGACGCTCACCACCATCATCCTGATCTGCATGCTGCTCGGCATCGCGGTCGGCTATGCCTGCCATACGCTGTGGCCCGATCCGGCGACAGCGAAAAGCATCTCCGACTACATCTCGCTGATGACCGACATCTTCCTGCGCCTGATCAAGATGATCATCGCGCCGCTGGTGTTCTCGACCTTGGTGGTCGGCGTCGCCCATATGGGCGATCCCAAGACCGTCGGCCGCATCGGCGGCAAGGCGATGCTGTGGTTCATCTCGGCATCGCTGGTATCGCTGCTGCTGGGGCTCCTTCTCGTCAACATCCTGCGTCCCGGCGACAACCTCAACTTGCCGCTGCCCGATGCCCAGGCCGCGACCAACCTCAAGGTCGCCTCGCTGTCGGCAAAAGATTTCGTCGCGCACCTGGTGCCGCGCTCGATCATCGAGGCGATGGCGACCAACGAGATTTTGCAGATCGTGGTGTTCTCGCTGTTCTTCGGCGTCGCCTGCGCGGCGCTCGGACAGCGCGCGCACAAGCTGGTCGAAGGCATCGAGGAGCTCTCCCACGTCATCCTCACCATCACCGGCTACATCATGAAGCTGGCGCCGCTGGCGGTGTTCGCCTCCATGGCCGCCATCATCACCACCCAAGGGCTCGGCATCCTGGTGACCTACGGCAAGTTCGTGGTCGAGTTCTATTTCGGGCTGGTGCTGTTGTGGTGCCTGCTCGTCGCCGTCGGCTACGTCTTCTTCGGCAGCCACGTCATGCGGCTGGTCACCTTGGTGCGCGAGCCGTTCATGCTGGCGTTCTCGACCGCGAGCAGCGAGGCGGCCTATCCGAAGATGATGGAACAGCTGGAAAAGTTTCCCATCAGCCGCAAGATCATCAGCTTCGTGCTGCCGATGGGCTACTCGTTCAATCTCGACGGCTCGATGATGTATTGCACGTTCGCCACCATGTTCATCGCCCAGGCCTACAATATCCAGCTCGGGCTCGGCCAGCAGATCACCATGCTGCTGTTGCTCATGCTCACCAGTAAGGGCATGGCCGGCGTGCCGCGCGCCTCACTCGTGGTCATCGCCGCGACCTTGGCGAGCTTCAACCTGCCCGAATCCGGATTGCTGCTGATCATCGGCATCGACCAGTTCCTCGACATGGGCCG
>JBAUYI010000233.1:0-7027 GCA_049584715.1 Xanthobacteraceae bacterium | reverse complement strand
GCGGCGGGCCGCCTCGTCCGGGGGCGCCGCCGGGGCCGGCGCCAGGAACCACCCGGGGCTTCATCGGCAACAGGCCTTCGCGCTGCAACTTCTTGCGGGCGAGCTTGCGGGCGCGGCGGATGGCTTCGGCCTTCTCGCGGACGCGCTTCTCGGAAGGCTTTTCGTAATGGCCGCGCAGCTTCATCTCGCGGAACACGCCTTCGCGCTGCATCTTCTTCTTCAGCACCCTCAGCGCCTGGTCGACATTGTTGTCACGGACGAGAACCTGCACGCGGCGTTCCTCCTCGATCGAGCGGTTAACGGGGCCGATGGCCAAGGCGCTCGAGCCGCTGGCGCATGGATAGACAAGCTTCGCGTGGCACTGGTCGCGTACGGCTGAGCCCGCGGTAACATTCCAAGTCGATGTTCGAAGTCGCGCCCGCCGATGGGCACCGCGCCGCCAACTGGAAGAAACGGAGACCGCAGAAACCGAGACTTCGGGAGGTCGCCGTTATGCCGGGCGGCTTTTCGAACGAGCAGTACTTGGGTCTGTAGATTACTTGGGTCTATAGATATCAGCTTGGTTCTATAGATATCGGCAGACTTGTCAAAGACTTCCTGCCCGCACCCGGTCAGTCGGGTAGTCGCTCAGGAGTGACCTTAGTGCCGCTTTTCCGGCGCGGTTGGCCTCCGTCATGGATTCGAAAAAAATCTCGGAATGCTCGATCGGGCTGGTTCGGCCAGCGCGATAGATTTCCCAGCGCCACGGCTTCGGCAGCGGGGCGCGGTTCTTCACGACAACCGAGAAATCTTCATGATCGATCATTGGCCCAGACATTATCACACATTCCTGCAAAATTGGCCGGTAAATCCATTGCTTTGAAAATAAAACCGTGCACGCACTTGTTTAACAATGGCAAGGCCAATACTTATGGTGGGTGACTTAAAACTACTCTAAATCTTTTTTTGAAAGGAAATACTATGTCAAATCCTCAGCAGGGCGCCAACGAAGCCCCGAAGCCGGCCAATCCGGCCAACCCGCAGCAGCAGACCCAGAACCCGGGCGCCCCGAAGCCGCAGACCCAGAATCCGGCCAGCCCGCAGCAGCAAAGTCAAAATCCGGGCAGTCCGAAGCCCGCCGACAAACAGCCAAACGAGCAGCAAAAGTAAGCCGTTCGCTTCCGCAAGATCAGGGCCCGGCCAAGCGCCGGGCCTTTTGCCAACTTGCTTCAGGGGGCCCGACGGCGATCCAGCTATCGGAACTGCACCGGGAAACGCATCAAGACGGGGGAAGGCGGACCATGAGAAACGACTCCAGCACTGCCAGCTTCGCGACCAAGGCGATCTATTTTTCCATAGCCGCCGTCGTCCTCGTCTTCGTCTCCATGCTGGTGCTGACGGTTCTCCATCCTTGAGCCGGCACGGTGAACGGTTTCGATCGGGGGCGGAACCCGTTCGCGCCATCGGGGTTGCCGGTGCGAAGATCATTTCGAAGTGACACGCCATGGCGACGCGACCGATCAACTATTCGCGTAACAATCGACCACGGTCGAGGATGCGCCCGTGACTGTTCTCAATGTGCGGCACACCACGGTCTACCGCTATAATCGCCCAGTCACGCTTGGCGATCATAGATTGATGCTGCGGCCGCGCGATAGTCACGATCTTCGCCTGATCAAAACCAGTTTGACCTGCTCGCCGTCGGCGTCGCTGCGTTGGATGCACGATGTCTTCGGCAATTCGGTCACCATCGCGTCGTTCCGCGAACCAACAGCGGAATTACGAATCGAGAGCGATCTCCTGCTGGAGACCTATGCGGTCGAGCGGCCGCCATTCCAGATTACCTCGGAAGCGAGAAGCTACCCATTCGTCTATTCCGCCGACGATCGCATCGATCTCGGCCGCATGCTCGAGCGTCAATACCCTGATCCTTACGATCGGCTCGGATCTTGGGCGCGCGGCTTCGTGCGGAGCAATCCGACCGATACGTCGGCGCTGTTGGCCGACTTGAACAACGGCGTGGCGGCGCAGATTTCATACCAAAGCCGGGAAACCGAGGGCACGCAGACTCCGGTCGAGACGCTCAACCGCGGCTGGGGCTCCTGCCGCGATCTCGCCGTCCTCTTGATCGAAGCCGCCCGAAGCCTGGGTTTCGGCGCCCGCGTGGTGACGGGATATCTCTATCGTGCCCGCGCCGATGGTTCGGCCGCGATCGGCGCCGGCACGACGCACGCCTGGGCCGATATCTACGTTCCCGGCTCCGGCTGGATCGCCTACGACCCGACCAACGGCACGATCGGCGGCCTCGATTTGATACGGGTTGCCGTCACCCGCGACATCAGCCAAGCGGTGCCGATTTCCGGCAGTTTTGTCGGCTCAGCCGGCAGCTATCTCGGTATGACGGTGGATGTGACCGTGCTGTCGGAATCCGCGAGTTTGCGGGAACGACGCTCTGCCTGATCGGTCGAACGGGAAAACGAGGGAAGGGCCTTCGTCACGATGCTTTGGCCGGCGCTTCCACCATCGTGTGCGTGTATTCGACGCTGTCATAGACCGACACTTGAACGATCGGATAGCCCTTCTTGATGACCAGCGCGGCCGATTGCGCAGCTTCCGCCGTCGTGTAGGAGCCCTTGGTCTGGCGGTCGACTTGGAGCCAGTACCGGCCGGCTTCCGGCCGTTTGCGCTGTGACGGCGCTTCGTCGACCTCTTTGTCGGAATCGTCCTTTACAGGCATTTTGATTTGGCGCGAGGCCATTCGCTGCTCCTTGGTGGGGGAAGACCTTCATATAGAGGCTTCAGGCCGCAGCCGCCAGTGGTTTTGGGTCTGATAGTCTCGGCGCCGGCCTTAAGCGAAGGCCACCGTAAGGAAGCGGACTATACCGATGCACAGACTCGTTTTGTCGATGACCGCTATTGCTGCGATATCCGGATTTGCCGGCAGCGCTGCGGCGCAATCTTTTCCGTCCCGGCCGATCACCATGATCGTGCCGTTCGCCGCCGGCGGCCCGACCGACGTGATCGCGCGCGTCATCGGCGAGCGGATGGGGCAGTCGCTCGGGCAACCGGTCGTCATCGAGAACGTCACCGGCGCCGGCGGAACCATTGCCGCGGGCCGCGTCGCCCGCGCGGCGCCCGATGGCTACACCCTCGATCTCGCCACCTGGTCGACGCATGTGGTGACGCCGGTGCTCTATCAACTGCAATACGACGTCTTCCGCGATTTCGAACCGGTGGTGTGGCTGACGCAAACTCCGTTGCTGCTGGTTTCCAAGAAAGATATTCCGGCGAACGATTTGCAGGCGCTGGTCGGGTGGCTGAAGAGCAATGCCGATCCCGTGCTGCTCGGCAGCGCGGGCGGTACCGATCAGGTGGCGGGCTTTTTGCTCCAGCAACAAACCGGAGCGAAAATCCAGGTTGTGCCATATCGCGGTCTGGCGCCGGCGATGCAGGATCTGCTGGCCGGGCGCATCGATTTACTGTTCGACCAGCCATCCGACGCGATGCCGCAAATTCACAGCGGCGCGATCAAGGGTTATGCCGTCACCAGGTCGAGCCGCGCCGCGGTCGCGCCTGATATTCCGACGGTCGACGAGGCGGGTTTGCCGGGCCTGCACATCACGCCGTGGCATTCGCTGTGGGTGCCGAAGGGCACGCCGCCGGCGGTCATCGCCAAGCTCAATGCTGCGGCCATGGACGCGCTGGCCGATGCCGCCGTGCGCAACCGCCTCTCGACCATCGGTCAAGAAGTCACAGCACGCGAGCAACAAACGCCGGAAGCGCTTGCCGCCTACTACAAGTCCGAGACCGATACATGGTGGCCGATCATCAAGGCGTCCGGCATCAAGGCGGAGTAGGCGCGTTGGCTTGACCGATCCGGCCGTTACGCAAATCGCTCCTTCGCCCTTTCACGCGCTTTCGCTGCCTCCGCCTCGCGGTTTTTTGCCGGGCTCGCCGTTTCCAGCGCTTCCAGGAGGCGGCGGGCCACGTCCGTGACCTCGTCGACGGCGCGGGCGAACGCCGCTTCGTTGGCGCGGGACGGTTGCGTAAATCCGCTCAGCTTGCGGACGAATTGCAGCGCCGACGCGCGGATTTCCTCGTCGGTCGCCGGCGGTTCGAAATTATAGAGTGTGCGTATATTCCGGCACATGGTCCCTCCTTTCCCTGCCGCTCGCGACTCTCATTGCGGCAGCATCCGGTCTTCCGCCTTGAAATACTTTCGCGCATGGGCGACGAGCTGCGCGTCACTGGGATGATCGACGGTCTCGATACCGACAATGATCTTCATCAGTTGGGGGTCGTGCTGGCTGATGTGCTTGATCAGTTCGGTCTTGGCGTTGGCCGGCCCGGTCACAAGAACCGCACCGGCGTCCGCAATTGATTGCGCCACGGCCTGGAGGAAGTTGTGATCCTCCGCCGCATGGCCGCTGCCGATGGAGTTCGCCTTGTGGTGGATGTGTCGCGTCGGATGATCCGGGTGCAACACCAGTTGCTCGACGTCGGTCGGGCTGAAATGAAACACGCGCGCTTCATGGTGGTCGATCCACACGACAGCGTGAAAGTGATGGCTGCTCATAGAAAATCTCCTTTCGGCTCCATGGCTACCTAAAATCCGGCAACTGCCTCATCAGGCATCGACGATCGTCTTGCCGATCGGCCACAACGCGATGCCGGCGAGCTTGAAGTGCGCCCAGGCGAACGGGATGCCGATGATGGTCACGGCCCACAAAATGGCCGTGAGCAGATGGCCGAGCGCCAGCCACCAGCCGGCCAGCACCAGCCACACGATGTTGCCGAGGAGCCCGAACGGCCCGGTGCCGGTATCGTGGGTCCCAAGATGTTCGGCCCGCGACACCGCCTTCCGGCCGAACGGCAACAGCGTATAGGACGCGATATTGAACGCCGCCCGCGCCCAGGGCAGGCCGATGATGGTGATCGCCATGATCACAGCTGCGACAATCCATCCCACCGCCATCCAGAGGCCGCCAAACACAATCCACAGAATATTGAGCAATAAGGACAAAGGGGACATGGGGTTTCCGTCACGCGTTTGGAGTAATGTATTGGTAGAGTGATTCGTTTTGTCGGTGATTTAGCGATGAGGGTAGGTATTTGCTAGACCGCAGGAGATGATCCATGGCCGTCAGTCAACTTTTTTTCGGACCGACAGCGGATCCTGCGCCGAATGCGAAAACTGCCTCGGTTTATCGCTTGGGGCAACAACCGACGACAGCGGTCGAGCGGATCGATCGGCTGGCTCTGCCGCAGATCATGACGGCGGCGCGAATTAACCAGCTCGGACCGCCGCAGATCATTTCCCTTGATCGCGTCGACGTGCCGGAGCCGCAGGAACTGCAGGTTCTGGTGCGGGTGTGCGCCGCTGGCGTCGGGCCTTGGGATGCCCTGGTGCGCACCGGCAAGAGCGGCTTGCCGCTGACGCCGCCGTTGACGCTGGGTGCCGAAATCTCCGGCATCGTCGAAAAGGTCGGCGCCAATACCACCGGCTTCGCGCCGGGTGACGAGGTGTTCGGCGCCACCAACCCGCTGTTCATCATGGGTTACGCCGAATACGCCGTCGTTGCGGCGCGCATGATCGCGAAAAAATCGGCGGCGCTGTCCCATGTCGAGGCCGCGGCGATGCCGGTGGTCGGCGTGATGGCATGGCAGATGCTGTTCGATCACGCCGCGCTGCGCGAGGGCCAGACCGTCGTCATCCACGGCGGCGCCGGCAATGTCGGCGCCTATGCGGTGCAACTGGCGCGGGCGAAAAAACTTCGCGTCATCGCCACTGTCCGCAACGGCGACGCCGACTACGTGCGCGGCCTGGGTGCGCACGAAGTGATCAGCACCGAGAGCGGCAACGTAGCGAACTTCGCGCGGCGCGCCGACGCGGTGATCGATACGGTCGGCGGGCCGGCGCAGGATCAATTGCTCGGCTTCGTCAAACCCGGCGGCATCATCGTCTCCTCGGTGTCGCGGCCGAATGTGCAGCTGGCGCAAAAACGGCGCGTCCGCGCCGATTATTTCATCGTCGACGTCAATACCGCGCAACTGGCGCGGCTCGCCGACATGCACGACAACAACGAGCTGGTCGTTCCTGTCGGCAACGTGCTGCCGCTGGGCGAAGCGCGCGCCGCCCACGAAATGCTCGCCGGCTCACGCGCGCATAAACGCGGCAAGATCGTTCTCCAGGTCGCCGGTTAACGGCAACGATCAGAAGAAGGTCGCCGATTAACGGCGACGATCAGAAAAACGCCTGGATGCCCGTCTGCGCGCGGCCGAGGATCAGCGCGTGGATGTCGTGGGTGCCCTCGTAGGTGTTGACGGTCTCGAGATTGCACAACACGCGCATGACATGGAATTCCTCGGCGATGCCGTTGCCGCCGTGCATGTCGCGGGCGAGGCGGGCGATCTCCAGCGCCTTGCCGCAATTGTTGCGCTTGAGCAGCGAAATCGCCGGCGGCGACGCCTTGCCCTGATCGATCAGCCGCGATAAGCGGAGCGCCGCGTGCAGGCCGAGCGCGATCTCGGTCTGCATGTCGGCAAGCTTTTTCTGCACCAGCTGATTGGCGGCGAGCGGCCGGCCGAACTGCTTGCGGGTGAGCACATAATCGCGGGCGCGATGCCAGCAGAACTCCGCGGCGCCCATGGCGCCCCAGGCGATGCCGGCGCGCGCCACGTTAAGGCAGCCGAACGGGCCGGCGAGCCCGGACACATTCGGCAGCAAATTGTCTTCGGGCACGACCGCGCCTTCAAGCACGACCTCGCCGGTGATCGAGGCGCGTAGCGACAGCTTGCCTTCGATCTTCGGCGTGGAAAATCCCTTGGTGCCGCGCTCAATGAGGAAGCCGCGGATCCTGCCGTCGAGTTTTGCCCAGATGATGCCGACGTCGGCGACCGGCGCATTGGTGATCCAGGTTTTGGCGCCGGTGAGGGAAAAGCCGCCCGGTACTTTCTCGGCGCGCGTCACCATCGAGCCGGGATCGGAGCCGTGATCGGGCTCGGTGAGGCCGAAGCAGCCGAGCAATTCGCCGGTCGCCATCTTCGG
>JBAUYI010000232.1:0-2688 GCA_049584715.1 Xanthobacteraceae bacterium | reverse complement strand
GTCTACGATCCTTGACAAGATCATCAACACGAACACAGTGCTATCCAAGCGATCAAGGCCGCTTTCTAGGCCATCACCCCCGCAAAATACCGATGACATCGCGTTGCCACTTGTCGTAACGTGCCGGCTCGCGAGTGAACAAAGCAAGTAACAGGGAGAATACGCGCCATGGCGAAATACACCTGGGATCACATCCACCTCCGCACCCCCAATCCCGAGGCGATGGCGCAATGGTTCGAGCAGAAGCTCGGCGCCGAGGTGATCCGCACCATGCAGCAAGGCAAGACGCGCATCGATCTCAAACTCGGCGGCGCAAATATCTTCATCGCGCCGGTCGAAACCGGCGACGGCGTCAACGCCGCGCCGACGACGCCGTATCGCGGGCTCGACCATTTCGGGCTTTCGGTGAGCGGCATCGACGCCATCGCCGCCGACCTCAAGGCCAAAGGCGTCGAGTTCACCCGCGAGCCGACCACGGTGCGGCCCGGCGTGCGCGTCTGCTTCATCCGCGCGCCCGAAGGCGTGTCGATCGAGCTGCTCGACCGCAACGTCTAAGACATAATTTTCAGGAGAATTTACAATGCTGATGCTTTATTACGCGCCCGGCGCCTGCTCGATGGCGTCGCATATCGTGCTCGAGGAGAGCGGCGAAAAATACGAGCCGACGAAGGTCGACCTCGCCGGCGGCGAGCAACGCACCGAAGCCTATCTGAAAATCAATCCGCAAGGCCGCGTGCCGGTGCTGCGCCTCGACAACGGCGATCCGCTGGCGGAGAACACCGCGATCCTGCCCTATCTCGGCAAGCGCTTCGATTTTTGGCCGAAGGATGCGGTGGCCGAAGCGAAAGCGCTGTCCACGATCGGCTTCTTTGCCGCCAGTGTGCATCCGGCCCACGCCCATGTCGGCCGGCCGGAGCGCTACACCGCCGACACCTCGGCCTATCCGGGCATCAAGGACGCCGGCCTGAAGACCTTTCACGGCTATCTGAAGCAGATCGACGGCATGCTGGCCGGGCGCGAATGGCTGTCCGACAAATATTCGGTGCTCGATCCCTACGCCTTCGTCTTCTACACCTGGGGCGTGCGCCGCGAACTGCCGATGGGCGAGCTCAAGAACTACACCGCGCATAAAGACCGCATGCTCAAGCGGCCGGCGGTCGGGCGTGTCGTCGAGGATGAGAAGATCAAGGTCTGAACGTCACCGGGCGGATCACTTCGCCGATCCGCCCGTCACCTCAAACGCCCGCCTCCCGACTCCATCACGTTTTTCCGCAACTCCTCGAAAATCTCGTCCTCGCGCAAGTATGGGCCGAACGGCTCATAGGCGCGGTCGAGATCGCTCGCGGTGACGACGAAGCTGCGATTCAAATAGCTGATGCTCCATGGCGTCCGGTCCAGATAGGTGCCGGATTCAGCGTCTTTGGGCTGCGAGCGGGTGCCGATGCGCAACAGGCCTTGCTTGGTCGCGACGTCGAATTCGAGCGACGGATAATCGTCGGTGTGCTCAATGCGGGGTTGGTATTCGCCTTCGACCATCCACACCTTGCTGGCCACCGCCAAAAACGCCCGCATGACATCGCGCGGCACGGTGATAGGCCGGCTCACCGCCGGCGCTTCGGCGACCTTGAATTGCCCTTGGCCGACGAATTGATCGTCGTGCAGTTCGAGCAAGTAGTCCGCGATCATCGGCGATAGCGTCGAAAGGCCGAGCCACTGAATGCCGATGACTACGGTCTTAGTCTCGGACAGGTCGGCCAACTCGGGAAACTGCCGTGCCAGCGACGTCGACCGCGGCATGGCGGCGACGGCGAAACCGATTACCAAGAACAATACCGCACAGGCGAGGCGGACGACATTTTTCGTCATCCCCACCTTAGAGGATGATTGTTTGTCGGTTCCGTGGCGAAGCCAGAACCACTGTATCGAAATGTACGGACGCCGTTATGCCGTCGTCGGCTCCTCGAACTTGAAGCCGACTTTCTGCAAGCCTTCCAACGCCGACTTGCCGTATTCGTTCTCGATTTCCTTGGCGAGGCTCGGTGCGTAGGAAATCGGATCGGCCTGCTCGGCGGTTTCCGGCACGATCATGACCAATAGCCGCCCGGTAACGTCGGAGACGTTGCGGAAGCTGCGGTTCTCCCCGCGCGGCACCGAGATCATGTCGAGCGGATCGAGCACGAGCTTGTGCTCGCCACTGTCGCCCCAGGCGATCTCGAAGCGGCCGGTGAGACACATGAAGTTCTCGACCGTATTGAGGTGGCGGTGCAGGCCCGGTCCGTTGCCGGCTTCGCATTCGGCGATGCTGACGATGAGCCCGCGTGGCCCCTTCACCGGCGCGCCGGCGCTGCGGCCCTGGTAATCAGCCGGCGCCATCACCGGATAGACTTTGCGCGCCGTGATCTTCTCCACCGCGCCGGCCGGAATACCATGGGTGGCGAAATTCTGCTGCTGGTAGGTCTGCAGCTTGTTGAAGCGGGCGACGCGCTTTTCCATGGTTTCGGGATTGAGCGATTGCGTGGTCACGGCGACCCCTCCGGGGTGTGTGGTTTTGCGAGCATTATTCTCTTCACGCGGCGGCTTGTCGAGGCGGTGCGCTTACTCAAAGTGATCGAGGTGGCGGCCTTGATCGCTTGGGCGGCCAGTGGTTCGTGTTGACGATCTTGTCAAGGATCAAGGACCGCCGAAGGC
>JBAUYI010000231.1:0-28841 GCA_049584715.1 Xanthobacteraceae bacterium | reverse complement strand
GTCTACGATCCTTGACAAGCTCTTCGCCGCGAACAAGACGCTGTCCATGCGATCAAGGCCGCCTTCTCCGCCTCCTCGCATTTATGCATCTGCAGAATGGACCTGTCGTCAGCGGTGCACTTGGCTGCGCACGGCTTTGGCGGCGGCAAGCGCGGCGTTGCGCAGCATTTCCAGGCGACGGACGGCCGAGAACGAGGCCAGCGGCCGCACCGCGATCAAGCGGTCGGTCAACGTCAGACGCTCGCGCCAAATGCGGTCGATCATCGGGTGATTGGCGGTGGCGCAGGAATCGGTACGGACCAGCATGGTGTCCTCGACGAGATCTTCGGTCACCGCAAAGGTGAGCACGACGCCCGGCGAATGCTGGGCGAATTTCTCGTCATAGACGATCTTCCAAAACCACGCGGTGTCGGCGCTGCGCAGCGTGATGGTGACCGCGACGGCGCGACCGTCGATGAAAATGCGGTTGATCGCGACTTTGCCCTCCGCCGCCAGGCCGGCGATAGCCGCAGTGATGAAGCCGTGGATATCGTCGTCCAAAATCGCGGCGGTGCCGGCTTTGCCTTTCCAGCCGCGCGATTCGAGCTTGAAGAAATCCTGGATTGCTCCGGCGACGGGCTCTGGCTCGGTCGCGGTGGTGAACAACAGCGCGCCGATGTCGCCCAAGCGCCGCACGTAGCGGCGCAGCTCCTTATGCCTGTGCTGGCCGAGCGTGCGCTCGACATAGAACAGCCGGTCGTCGTCCGGTACCAGCTGCGCCCGCTGGTGCAGATTGAAATCGGCAACCGGCATCTGCGCGCGCCTGACGATGGTATCGAGCACGAGCGCGAACGCGCCGTCCGCGGGCAAGAACGGCAGCAGCACCAATCCCGGCAGCTCCGGATCGTCGGCGAGATGGGCGAGCCATGCGGCGATCACCGGCTCCGCCGCTTCGCGCTCGACCAGCGGCGTGCCGAGCGGCGCGTAAGCGTGGGTCCAGCCGACAAGCACCGGCAGCTTGAGCCCGTAACGCCGCGACTCGATGCGTCCCGGGAAGAACCCGAGCAGCTTGCGCGGACTGGTGCCCGACCACACCAGGAGCGCGCCGGCGTCACGGCCGAAGATTTTGGCCGCCTCCAGCGCGAAGGCCGGCTCGTAGAAGACGTTGGGCTCGAGCGCGCGGGCGGCCAGCTCCCGCCACTCATCCACGATCGGTTCGAGTTCGAACAGGTTGCGCCATTCCACCGCGAGCGAATTGGCCGCATAGCGGTCGGCGACGGCGGCGCGGCGCGCGCTGGCAATCGCCGAGACTGTTGAGGTCTTTGTTGAATTCCTGGCCGTCATCACCGCGCCTCAGGAACCTTTAGGGCGGCCGAAAACCAGGCAGTGCAGGCCCAAATGAAATTTGGCGATCAGGAACAGCCAGGCCGATTCGAAGACCAGCGCGGTGGCGCTGGCGATCGCCGCGCCCATGGCGCCGAAATGCGGGATCAGCACGAAGCACAGCGCGACATTGAGCAGGAACGCGCCCGCGTAGGCGTGGGCGCAGCTGCGCCGTTCGCCGAGCATGTTGAGAAGCCGCTCGGCCGGCCCGACCGCGGCGCGCGCCAACAGCCCGACGGCGATGACGAACATCAGCGGATAGCCGGCGACGAAATCCTTGCCGAACATCCGCAACAGCGGCTCGCCGAGCAGCAACAGGATCGCGATCAAGGCGAGCGACGGCCAGAACGTCATGCGGATGGTCTGCGCCAGGAAATCGGCAAGCCGCTTGCGGTTGTCGGTGACGTGATATTCTGAGAACTTATGCGCCACCGTCTGCGCCACGGCGAAATAGATGAAAGCAACCAGCGCCATGATCTTGGCCGCGGCGTAATAGACCGCGACCTCCTGCGGCGGGCGGAACTGGGTGAGGATGATCACGTCGGAATAGGTGAGCAGGACGTAAAAACCTTCCACCAGCGAGATCGGCGCCGCGGTGGTGAGCCAGGCGCGCGGCGCGTAGGCTTTTGGTCCCGGCGCGACCACGGTGGTCAGCCGCTGGTTGAGGAACACCGACTGGCCCAGCGTGCAGCCCCACACCGTAATCAGGCAGACCAACATGGTCGTTACGGCGTCCATCGGCAGGTCGGCCACATAGGCCAAGCCCATCAGCGCGATCAACGTGATCTGGCGCAGCACATAGGTCGGCGCCAGCGCCAGACGGATCCAGTTGTACGAGCGCGCAATTCCGCTCTGCACTTGCGCGATAGCGAAAGCGGGCAGCGCAGCGCAGGCGAGACACAGCGGCAGGAAAGTCATTTTGTCGATGATGGACGACAGCATGACGAAGCCGATCGCCACGGCGGCGATCGCCACCGAAATGAGAAGCGCGAGGCCGCGGCCGCCGACGAGAAAGCCGCGCAGCAAGGCGAGCTGCTTATGCTCGGTATATTCCGGGATGAAACGCTGCGCCGCCGAGCCCAGCCCGACGTCGCTGATGCCGCCGATCAGGAGCAGCCAGGTCCAAGCGTAAACGTAAATGCCGAATTCGAAACCGCCGAGCCAGCGCGCCAATACGATCTGCGCCACGAAAGCCAGGAACGCAGCGACCATGCGGATGATGAAGGCGGTACCGGCGAGACGCCGCATCAGCGAAGAATCGCCGCCGCCGGTAAACAGCGCGCGCCCGCGGGCGATCGCGCCGTAAAACTCCGCTTGCCAAGAGGTCAGCCAATGCGAACGCGGCGCTTGCTCGGAACGGATCGATGCCACAACGACCTCTGCGCCACCGGTGGCGCAACTCTAGGGAAACGGCATCTTTAGCAACGATCCGTTAAGAATAGGTTGGAGGAAATTAACAATTGCTTCCGACCTCGAACCGCGGGTCAGGCCGGCGTGATTTCCGCGATTTTTTCCAGCGCCGCAGCGACGATGCGGCGTTCTTCGGCGCCGAGCGACGGCTGCGGTGGAACCGGATCGCCGACGTCGTAGCCCTGCAATTGCAACGCGGCCTTGATGCAGGCGGCGAGGTTGAAGCGGGCAAAGACCTCGTTGATGCGCCACAGCGTGCGTTGCAAATCCATCGCTTCCGCCCAGTGTCCGGCACGGCATAAATCGTAGAGCCGCACGCTTTGCCGCGGCACGATGCAGGCCGGACCGGCCATCCAGCCGACGCCGCCGATGAGCATGACGCAGGCCGGAATATGCGCCGACGCCGAGAACACCTTGAGCCCTTCGCAGCGATTCATGATCGAGAGCAAGCGGCCAGTATTGGTGGAAGCATCCTTGATGTAGCGGATGCGCGGATGCGTCGCGAGCCGCGCGATCACGTCGAGCGACAGATCGGTGCGCTGGAATTGCGGATTGGTATAGAGTACGACCGGCACGTCGACGGCGTCGGCAATGGCGCGGAAATAATCCTCGACCTGCGCGTCCTTGAGCGGAAAATAGGATTCCAAAATGGCGAGAATGCCGTCGGCGCCGAGCTTGTTGTAAAGGCGCGCCTGGGCCACGGCGTCTGCCGTCGCAGTCGCCGCAACGCCGGCGACCACCGGAACGCGGCCGGCCGCGGCCTCGATCGAGGTGCGCACAATGGCGGCGCGCTGCTCGTTATTGAGATAGGCGAATTCGCCGGTCGAGCCGAGCGGCGTCAGGCCATGCACGCCGGCTGCGATGAGATCGTCGATCAGCCGGCTGAGCACATCGGTGCGGACCTTGCCGTCGGCATCGATCGGCGAAACCAGATAAGGAAACACGCCGTGGAAGTCGGGCATTCGATATGGTCCACCCAAGTTCGAGACAGGCAGCCTCGCAGCCGACTTCCCTTAAATCGCACGGCCAACGGTGAGCGCAGAGAGAATTTGAAGTCAAGGATTGCCCATAAGCGCGGTTACGCGCGTCTTTGACGCGCTACGGGCAACCGCCAGAGGCGGCGGCCCTTTGGGCCGTCCTTGACTTCAAATTCTCTCTGCGCTGTGGTCGACCGTGCAATTTAAGGGAAGCTCCGCTTCGCTGCAGCTTTAAATCTGTCTCTCATTTAAATCTGTCTCTCAATGGTCGGGCTTCCGCCGCGCCATGGCGTCCGCCCACACGTTCGCGCGATCGTCGTCGAACACCAGCGCTGGGTCCTCGGGCACATTGTACCAATCGCCGCGCGCGATCTCGTCGTCGAGCTGCGACGGACCCCAACCGGCATAGCCAAAAGCCACCAGGCATTTGGCCGGCCCCTTGCCGTGTCCGATGTCACGCAGCACGTCGGGCGCCGCCGTGAGTGCGACCTTGCCGTCGATATCGATGGTATTGGTGAGGTGATAGTCGGCGCTGTGGATGACAAAGCCAATCTCGGGACTGACCGGACCGCCGAGAAAGACGCGCACGTTGTCCGTCACTCCGGTCGCATCGAACCCGAAGGTTTGCAGGAGGCCCGCGATCGGCCGCTCGCCGAGCGGGCGATTGATGACAATGCCCAGCGCGCCCTCGTGGCTATGCTGCGCCATCAAGATAACGCTGCGTTCGAACGGCGAACCTTGCAAGGCCGGCGCAGCAATGAGGAGCTGGCCGGCGAACGACGTCCGGCCCGATGTATCGGAATCGGTCGGCAACGCCGCATGAAGAACGCCCGCCGACAGCACGATGGCTGCGGCGGCCAAAATCCAAGGCTTAAAGTGCCAATGCCTATAGTCGCGCTGAAACACGGTTCACTCGCCACCCGGCAGGGCATCACGCCACGCCCATCATTCTCCTAAGGCGAGACATCTTCAAGGACGCGGCCCTTGGTTTCAACGGCGAACAACCCGGTCACCACCGCGCCGGCGACCGCTACGGCGGCGAACATCAGGAACACCGTGCCGAGGCCCGAGCCGACGGCGAAGCCGACCATGCTCGGCCCGAGGATCGAGGCAAACCGCAGCCAAGCCGTCGCCGTACCGACCGCGACGGCGCGGACACGTGTCGGATAAAGCTCCGGCGTGTAGACATAGACGCCGATCGAGAGCACCGAGACGAAGAAGTAGCCGCTGCTGACGAAGGCAAGCACGCGCTGCGGCGAATCCGGGCCGAGCACGAACAACGCTCCCAGCGCAATGGCATTCATGGCGAAGGCGAACGCAAACCACGGCCGGCGGCCGACCCGGTCGATAGTCAGCGCGCAGGTCAAGGCGCCGCAGAATCCGACCGCCTGCGTGATCAAGCCGTAGTGCAGCGCTTGCTGCAGCGGCAGCTTGAACACTGTCGTATAGATGGTCGGCAGCCAGACCACGAGGCCGTAGTTGAAGAAATAGGTGGCGAACCAGATCACCCAAACGACGAGCGTACGCCGCAGATAGAGCGGGCCGAACAGATCGGACCATGATGCCGGCTTGCCTTCGCTGTGAACGATGGGTCGCGGCGCCGGCAGCGGCTGGCCGGTGGATCTTTCCGTCTCGCGCTCGATCCAGGCGAGTGCGGCTTGGGCCTCTTTCTGGCGTCCCTGCGTCGCCAGCCAGCGCGGCGATTCCGGCAACAGCCGCTGCAGGAACAAGGCGATGAAGGCCGGCAGCGCGCCGATGATGAACATCCACTGCCAGCCGTAGCGCGGCACGACATAGGAGCCGACTAGACCGGTCGAGACCAATCCGACGGGGAAAATCAGTTCGTACAACAGGACGAAACGGCCGCGGCCCTTGGCGCGGGAGAGCTCGCTGATATAGGTCGCGGCGACCGGGACCTCGCCGCCCAGGCCGAAACCCTGGATGGTCCGCGCGATGATGAGCGACTGGTAATCCCACGCGAAGGCGCAAGCGAGACTCATCACCGCGAAGATCAGGATCGACCACACCACCGCGGGAAGCCGGCCGTAACGCTCGGCGACCCAGCCGAAGAACAGCGCGCCGACGAGCTGGCCGAGATAACCGGCGGCAATGAGATAGCCGATCAGCGGGCTGTTGAGCTTCCACAATGGCACCAGCACCGGCAGCACGAAGGCGATGGCGAGCGCATCGAAGGCATCGAAGAAGGTGGCGACGCCGATGATGATCCGCGTGCGCACATGCCACCACGAGATCGGCATCCGCTCGATCCGCGCGACGACGTCGTCGATGCTGCCGTCGCCAGGCGCAGTGCTGTCGGTAGCGCTCATTGTCCCCTCCCCCTCATTTTGTCCCCTCCCCCTCATTTTTCTTTCCCCTCCCCCCTTGTGGGGAGGGGTAGGGGTGGGGAAGTCAGGTCGCACGCAGACGTCAACGCCAGCGCAAAACCTCCCGACCCCCCACCCTGCCCTCCCCCACAAGGGGGGAGGGAAATTCAGACAAACTGCACGGCAATTCCGCCGAGCTGGCCGAAATCGGCGTGCAGCGTATCGCCTTTGCGCGCATGGACCACGCGGGTGAACGAGCCGGCGAGCACGATGTGGCCGGCCTCAAGCGCGACGCCGTGCTGGCCGAGCTTGTTGGCGAGCCAGGCGACGCCCAGCGCCGGATGGCCGAGTACGCCGGCAGCGACGCCGGTCTCCTCGATCTCGGCGTTGCGATACATGATGCCGCCGACCCAGCGCAGGTCGACGTCCATCGGACCGACCGGCCGGCCGCCGACCACGATGCCGGCGGCGGCGCCGTTGTCCGACACGGTGTCGAATATCTTGCGCGGATCCTGCAGCCGCGCATCGACAATCTCGAGCGCCGGCACGACATATTCGGTGGCGCGCAGCACGTCGGTTAAGCCCACGCCGGGACCTTTGAGCGTCTTGCCCATGATGAAGGCGAGCTCGACCTCGACGCGGGGCAGGCAAAAATTTTCATGCTTCACGCTGGCGCCGTCGGCGATCATCATATGGTCGAGCAGATAGCCGTAATCCGGCTCATCGATCTGCGAGGAGCGCTGCATCGCCTTCGAGGTCAGCCCGACCTTATGGCCGATCAGCTTGGCGCCGGCGGCGATCTTGCGGTTGGCGACCTCGGTGGAGATCGCGTAGGCGTCCTCCATGGTGATGCCGGGCCAGGTTTTCGACAGCTGAACGGCTTGTTTGCGTTCCTTCTCCGCGGCGATGAGGATATCGGCGGCCTTGTTGCGGTCGGCTTCGGACAGCATGCGTGGCTCCCCCTGCACTTAGAGCGCATTTTAGTGGAGCATGATCTTTCCGAAAACCGGTATCTATCCTCGGATCAAGTCCGGGGACAGGCTTTTTCGGGATCATGCTCTAAGGGCGCCGAACTTAGAGCATGATCCGGAAAAGTGGAAACGGCGGCGCCGCTACGTGGTCACCGGCACACGGCGCGCAGGATGAAGGTGACGTCCTTGCATTCGCCCTCGACCGGAGGCCGGCCCGACAGCATGACCCGGGCCGGACATTCCTGCGAGGTGCTGATGTCGAGCGGCTGGCCGCTCTCAAAACCCTTGGTGCGGCAGGAGGCGGTCGCCGTCGTCTGACAATCGGGCGCACCGTTGCCGGCCACCTGGCAGCGGTCGTGGAATTCGAACACCCGCGTGATCGGCAGCTTCACCACTGCGTTCGCGGCGTCCTTGGTGGCTTGCGCCGCGTCTTTGAGCGCCTGCTCGGTCGCCGCCGAAGTCTCCTTGGCCGCTTGGTTCTGCTGCTTGTTGTAGTCGTCGAGCTTGTCCTTGGCGCTCTTCATCTTGGCATTGAAGTCGCCAAAATTATCGTTCCACCAGACCTCGAGCTGATGCAGGAAACCGGGTTTGTTGGCGGGCGACGACTGCGCTGGAAGTGCACCCTGCGCCGGGACCGGCGCTTGCTGCACCGCACCGGCGCCCGCCGGCGCTTGGCCGTCATCGGCGCGGGCAACGCCACACGTTGCAACCGACACGGATGCTGCCAGCGACAGAACGATGGCTGCCGCCCATAACACCCGCCGAAACAACCGCCAAAAAACCCGCAATGCGCCTGACCCGCTCATGGTGCCGAATTTCGCCCCGAAATAAGGTCAAAATACGCGCCAGCGAGCGTAAATCCAAGCCGCTGTTCGGCGTCCGATCAGCGCGACCGGCGACGCTCGCGCCAGCGCGACCAGACGAACCAGGCAAAGCCGGCCACCAGCACGGCGGCGATTGCCGCATCGAAGTCGTGGAACAACTTGCGGAAGGTCGGATCGCTGTTCCAGCGCGCGCCCAGCACATAGCCGATGTAAGCCAGCGCGAAGCACCACGGCCACGAGCCGAGGAAGGTGTAGACCTGAAATTTCAGCATCGGCATGCGGGCTAGGCCGGCGGGAAAGGCGATAAAGGTCCGCACCACCGGCAGGAGCCGGCCGAAAAACACCGTAGCCGAGCCGTAGCGCAGGAAAAACGCGTCGGCGCGGCTGAGCTCGGCAGGGCTGATCAGAACGTATTCGCCCCAGCGTTCCAGCACCGGCCTGCCGCCATAGGCCGCAATATAATAGGCGATGGTCGAGCCGATATTGCAACCGATCGCGCCCGCGGTGGCGGCGCCGATCAGGCTGAATTGCCCGGTCGACACCAGATAACCGGCGAACGGCATGATCACTTCCGACGGCAGCGGGATGCACGCCGACTCGATCGCCATCAGAATGACGATGCCGAAATAGCCGGTGGCCGAGATCACCGCGACGATCCAGGACGCGACCGCCGAAATGATCTGGTCAATCATTGCTGGAGTTTTGGCTGACGTGTTGGCCGAGGTGTTGGCTTGGAGAGATCAGCGCCGCTTGCGCGCGCGGCGGCCTTCGAGGATGACGATCTTGCGCCGCGACGTGTCGTCGACGAGCTTCTTCGGCACCTTCTCGGCGATGCCGAGGAGGCGCTCGCGGCGGTCCATTTCCTTCCACACGTCGTCCGGGCGAATGCCGGATGAGATCCACAGCACGACGAGGTTATAGATCAGGTCGGCGCTTTCTTTGATGACCGCTTCACGGTCGCCGTGCATGGCGTCGATGACGACTTCGACCGCCTCTTCGGCCAGCTTCTTCGCCATCTTGCTGCGGCCCGAACGCAACAGCCGCGCGGTCCGCGACGTCGACGGATCGTCGTGGCGGCAAGCGAGCGCGGCCTGATAGAGCCGTGAAATCGAATCAGTCATGGCCCATCAGAATAGCGCGATCTTGTCGCTATTGTGTTAATTCTGCCCGGCAGGCCCCAGCGGTAGGGGCATGGCTAGGGGTCATTCGCCCCTGGGCCGGGGGTCTGGGGTCGGCACCGCGGCAGCCGCGTCGACGTCACAGCCCGGTCTGAGCGGCGTGATGAAGAGCGTCCACCTCGATCCAGACACCGGTGCAGCAGATTTGTCTTCAGCGGCTCGTGGATTCTTCAATCGTCCAATCCAATTGACGCGCTGGCTCGATCAGATAGCGGAACGTCCAGGCAGGAACTAATGGCTGCGGCCTGACCACGACCCTATCGCACCTCGCGACACACTCGGCAACGACGCGGCCGCTGAATCCCGCGCGATCAGGCGATTGAACAGTGTTGTCAAAAATGACGGCGCGATCCGCCCGCTTTACCATCTCCACCAGAAGGCCCATCGTGCGGAGATACCGTGCGGCGATGCGATCCACGGGCACATCATGTCCGCCCAGCGCCACGCGGGTTCGAACTCGTTCGATGTTGATGGTGGGACTTTCAACCCCGACAAAAATCAAAGTTACCGTGAAGCCGGCGACGCGAGCAGCCTGCATGTCATCAAGTTTGCTGGGACGAGAGAAAACCGTTTCAAAGGAAAAATTACGACCGGCAGTTACCGCATCTTTACGCCGAACGTCAGCCAGCACCTGCGCCTGGCGAACGCGCTCCTCGTAGGTCCCGGTCAAGCCCTTTGCGATATCGTCCGGATTGATGTAATCGCCAAAATCATAGCCGTGCCGTTGCAGAAATTGTGTAAGAGATGTTTTGCCGGATCCGTTCGGTCCAGCAATTACGATGAGGGTTGGCGGCACAACTGCGTCGCGCTACATCGCCCGCTTCTTTGAGCGTGCTTTCCGTTGGACGTGTCGGTTGGTGTCTTCGTGTGCGTCCCGCGTCGTGTCAGATTGCTGCACGCGCTGCAGGGGAGACGCGACGCCCAAAATCTCGGTCCGTCCGTCGGGATATCTTTTGATGAGCTTTTCCCCATCACGCCCGACGACGGGCACGCCAGCCTTTAGCGCGGAGTTCGAGGCCTCAAACCAAGCTTCGGCCGCCAGCCGATCCAGCTCGTCAACAGTAAGGTCTGTGACTCTTTTGCCCATGCTCCGAATATATCAGCTCGGCGCTGTTGCCGCAACCGCGCGCCTGTAATTCTAACAGTATATCAATTATTTAATCATCCGAAACGGTCAGGAGACTGGCATTACCGCCGGCGGCGGCGGTGTTGACCGTGATCGTCTGCTCGGAGGCGAAGCGGCGGAGGTAGTTCGGGCCGCCGGCCTTCGGCCCGGTGCCCGACAGGTGAGTGCCGCCGAACGGCTGGGTGCCGACCCCGGCGCCGATCATGCTGCGATTGACATAAACGTTGCCGCTTGAAAGCCGCGCGGCGATGCGGTCGGCGGTGCTGTCGATCCGGGAATGAATGCCGAGCGTCAGCGCAGTGCCGTTGCCGGCGATGTCGTCGAGCAGCGCATCGAGCTCGTCGGCGCGCCAGCGCACCACGTGCAGCACCGGGCCGAACACCTCTTCCTTCAGGTCGCGGGCGCGGTCGAGCTCGATTACCGTCGGGCCGACATAGGTGCCGGCGGCGGGAAGCGTGACGTCGCCTTCAGAGCGGAAGCGCACCGCGCCGGCGCGCTCCTTCTCGGCGATCCAGCGGTCGAGTTTTTGTTTGGCCTCGGCATCGATCACCGGTCCGACATGGGTCGATATTTTGCGCGGGTCGCCGATTTTCAGTTCGCGCGCGGCGCCGATCAGCATGTCGCGCATGCGCTCGGCGACATCGTCTTGCAGGCACAACAGCCGCAGCGCCGAGCAGCGCTGGCCGGCGGAGCGGAACGCCGACGTGACGACGTCGTCGGTCACCTGTTCGGGCAGCGCCGTGGCATCGACGATCATGGCGTTGATGCCGCCGGTCTCGGCGATCAGCGGCACGATCGCGCCGTTCTTTTCGGCCAGCGCCCGGTTGATGGCGCGGCCGGTCTCGGTCGAGCCGGTGAAGGCGACACCGGCGACGCGCGGATCGGCCACGAGGCTGGCACCGACCGCGCCGTCGCCGGGAACAAGATGCAGCGCGCTTGGCGGCACACCGGCGTCGTGCAACAGCGCGACGGCAAGGGCTGCGATCAGCGGCGTCTGCTCGGCCGGTTTGGCGACGACGGTATTGCCGGCAACCAGCGCGGCGGTGACCTGGCCGAGGAATATCGCCAGCGGGAAATTCCACGGGCTGATGCAGACAAAGACGCCGCGGCCGCGATAGCGCAGTTCGTTGCTCTCCCCGGTCGGGCCTGGCATTGATTGCGGCGCAAGCGCGATCCGCGCCTGCGCGGCATAATAGCGGCAATAGTCGACTGCCTCGCGCAGTTCGGCGAGCGCATCGTCCAGCGTCTTGCCGGCTTCGCTTTGCAACAGCGCGAGCAGCCGGCCGCGGTTGACTTCGAGGCGGTCGGCGGCGCGTTCGAGCACGGCGGCGCGCTCATCGACCGGCGTTGCCGCCCAGGCCGAAAAACCGGCCGCGGCTGCCGCCATGGCCGAAATGACGATCGCGTCATCGGCCTCGCGGACGACACCGACTGTCTGTCCGTCGATCGGCGAAATCACGGGACGTTCGCGGCCGGGCAATGCGACGCCGTCGATCAGCGGCGCAGCGCTATTCGACGAGCGAACGCCGGCGCGAACCTCATCGAGCAAGGCGTCGAGGCTCGCGCGATCGCCGAATTCGATGCCCGCCGCGCCGTGCCGTTCCGGCAGATAAATGTCGCGCGGTAACGGGGTCTTGCTGTTGCGCGCAGCCTGCGGGCCGGCAATCCAGCTTTGCGGCCGGCGCAAAATGTCGGCGATCGGCACGCTTGGATCGGCGGCGACCGATACAAACGACGAGTTGGCGCCGTTCTCCAAAAGCCGCCGTACCAGATAGGCGAGCAGATCGCGGTGGCCACCGACCGGCGCGTAGACGCGGCAGGCGGCTTCCGGCAGCTCGGCGAGCAAGGCGCCGTAGAGTGCCTCGCCCATGCCGTAGAGCCGCTGGAATTCAAAACCGTCGACACCGCCGGCGTTCTCGATGACGCCGGCGACCGTCAGCGCGTTGTGGGTGGCGAACTGCGGAAAAAGCCGGTCGCGCGCCGCGAGCAGCCGTTTCACGCAAGCCATGTAGCAAAGGTCGGTCATCGCCTTGCGGGTGAATACCGGATAGTCGGCAAGCCCGCGCTCCTGGGCGCGCTTGATCTCGGTGTCCCAATACGCGCCCTTGACCAGGCGGACTGTCAGCCGGCGCCGCGACGCGGCGGCTATTTCCTCAATCCAGCCGATCACATCCAACGCGCGTTTTTGATAGGCCTGCACCGCGAGGCCAAAGCCGTCCCAATCGCGCAGCGAAGCGTCGCCCAGCACGGCAGCGATGATTTCGAGCGACAGTTCGAGCCGGTCGACCTCCTCGGCATCGACGGTGAATTGCAGATCGCCGTCACGGGCCAGCTGCGCAAGCGCGATGAGGCGCGGCACGAGCTCTTTGAGCACGCGCTCGCGCGAGATTGCTTCGTAGCGCGGATGCAGCGCCGAGAGTTTCACCGAGATGCCGGGCCGCTGCGGCAGCGCAGCGTTGCCGGCTTGGGCGCCGATCGCTGCGATCGCGCCGGCATAGGCATCGAAATATTTGTCGGCGTCCGCCGCGGTGCGGGCGCCCTCGCCAAGCATGTCGAACGAGTAGCGGAACTCGGCGTGACCGCGGGCGCGATGCAGCGCTTCGTCGATGGTCTGCCCGAGCACGAAATGCGAACCGAGGAGCCGCATCGCCTGGCGTGTCGCCGCGCGCACCGTGGGCAGGCCGAGCCGCCGCACGATGCTGTCGAGGATCGTCTCCGGCGTCTCGCCGGGATGAATGACGCGGGCGGCGATGCCGAGCGTCCAGGCCGAGGCCGAGACCAGCAGCGCTGTCGATTTCACGTCACCGTCGCGCCAGCGGCCGGCGGCAAGCTTGTCCTCGATCAGCCGGTCGGCTGTGGCGGCGTCGGGCACGCGCAACAGCGCCTCGGCCAGCACCATGAGCGCCAGCCCCTCCTTGGTCGAGAGCGAATAGGCGTGCAGAAATTCCTCGACGCCGCCGAGGCCGCCCGCCTTGGCGCGAATGGCTTCGACTAGTTTTCTGGCGCGGGCATCGATGCGGGCTTCGGCAGGACCGTCGCGCGCCGCATCGGCGAGAAGAACCGTCGCCAGCGCTTCGTCAGGCGGGGCGAAGGGCGCCTGGAACAGCGGCAGCGTGGCGGCAGGCGCGTTCATCGCGCCAATTTATCCCTCTGTGCTCCGCTTCGCTATCGTTCGATCTTACGCCTTCCCGGCTCGCGCCCGCCGGAGCGTTTCCAGATCGAACTTTTTCATCGCCATGATGGCGGTCATCATGCGGTCGAGGCTTGCGCCTTCGGCGCCGGTCAGCATCTGCGGCAGCTCGGACGGCACCACCTGCCAGGACAGGCCGAACTTGTCCTTCAGCCAGCCGCACTGGCCTTCCTGGCCGCCGCCCGACAGCTTGCTCCAGAAATAATCGATCTCGTCCTGCGACTCGCACATCACCTGGAACGACACCGCCTCGTTGAATTTGAAATGCGGGCCGCCGTTGAGCGCCGTGAATGTCAGCCCCTCGATCTCGAAAGCCACCACCATGACCGAGCCGGCTTCCTTGCCGTGCACGTCCTGGCCGGCTTTGCCGTAGCGGCTGATCTGTTTGATCGCGGAATTCTTGAACACCGAAGTGTAGAATTTCGCCGCGTCCTCGGCCTGGGTATCGAACCACAGGCAGGGGCTGATCTTCTGTTTGATCGTCGCCATGTTTCACTCCACGCCTGAAGGATGCGTTTGCGCGCTGGCGCTATTTCGCTTCCGCCAGATACGCCGTGAGCCGCTCGAATGTGCCGCCCCAGCCACCACGCATACCGTCGTGCGCTGCATCGAAGGTCTTTTGCTCCTCTGGCGTCGCATCGAGTGGCGACCAGCGCAGCGTCAGCCCGGTCTGGCCCTTGAGCGGCTCGTCGAAGGTGACGGTGGTAAGCAATTTGAGCGGCCAGGTCGGGCTGAGCGGATGCCGCGTCAGGCCGCCGGACTCATCGGAAAACGAGTGCTCCCACACCAGCAGTTCCGGCGCGACGATCTCGCGATAGACGAACTTGGCCCACATGACGTTGCCGGCGGGATCGCGCATGGCGCCGTGATAGGTGCCGCCGACGCGGAAATCCATTTTCGAGGCGACAATGACCGAGCCCGTCGGGCCAAACCAATGTTTCATGTGTTCGGGGTCGGCGAACGCCTTCCACACCAGTTCGCGCGGCGCATCGAACACGCGCGAGATGACGAAGTCGGTGCTTTTCGTTGCGGTATTCATCATTGCCTCCACCGGTTACGCGTCGTCTGACGTTGCGCTTACTTCTTTTCGACCAAAATCATCCAGCCGACACCGAACTTGTCGGCCACCATGCCGAAACGGGAGGCGAAGAACGTCTCCGCAAGCGGCATCTGCACCTGCCCGCCGTCGGCCAGCGCATTGAAGCGGCGCTCGCCTTCGGCGGCGTCAGGCGCGGTGATGGTCAGGGCAAAGCCTTGGAAATTCGGCTTGCCGAGACAGCGGCCGTCGGACACCAGCACCTGGGTATCGCCGACGCGCACGGCGGCGTGCATGACCTTGTCGTGACTGCCCGGCGAGATCATCGACTGGTCCGGCGCGTCTTTAAAGCGCATCAGCATCTCGACCTTGGCGTCGATCGCCTTCTTGTAGAATTCCAGCGCCTCCTCGCAGCGGCCGTCGAAGAACAGATACGGTTGAACTTGCATCGTTGCCTCCTGGTCAGGGTCACAAAGTTATGTTCAGTCGTTGGCGTTTAGCGCAAGGACGGCCTCCAGTTAACCCCGCGCCGCGACATAATCGCCAAGCCGCGCCATGGTCTGCATCAAGCCTTCGCCGGCGCCATACTCTTTGATCACCCGGTCGCGCTCGGCCGCCGACGGGAAAACGCCCCGCCAGGTCATGCGGGTCCGGCCGCCCAAATCCTCGAAGATGACGGTCTGACTGAATCGCACCGGCTCGACGTCCTCGCCGCCGTCGTGGCGATAGACGATGCGCTCGGGCGGCACGATCTCGTCGAAGACGATGCGGTTCTGATAATCGCGGCCGTCCGGGCCGTGCATGACGAAACGCCAGACGCCGCCCGGCCGGAACTCGAAGCGCGACGTGGTGGTGGTGAAACCGTTCGGTCCCCACCACTGCGCCAAATGTTTGGCATCGGTCCACGCCGCGAACACCAGCTCGCGCGATGCGTCGAATTCGCGGATACCGATGATCGAGCGCGGATCGCTTTGCAGGTCGAGGCTACTTTTTACGGCCATGTTTTTGACCCTTGGGCTTAGGCGACTTGGCTTTCGGCGATTTGGCTTTCGGCGATTTGGCTTTCGGCGATTTGGCTTGCAGAACTTTCAGATAGGCGTCGAGGCGATCAAAACTCTCCTCGAAGAACCGGCGATAGTTTTCGAGCCAGTCGTCGATGCCTTTGAGTGCCTTCGGCTCGATGCGGCAAGGGCGGAATTGCGCTTCGCGGCCGCGCGTGATCAGGCCGGCGCGCTCCAACACCTTGAGATGCTTGGAGACCGCCGGAAGACTCATGGCGAACGGTTTTGCCAGTTCCATGACCGAGGTCTCGCCGAGCGCCAGGCGGGCCAGGATGGCGCGGCGGGTCGGATCGGCGAGCGCGGAGAAGGAGGCGTCGAGGTTCATGAACCACTCGGTTAAATAACCGATTGGTTTAATATAGGTGACGCGCCGAGGCGTCAAGGGGGATATGCAATGGAGATTTTCAAGCTGATCGGGTGGCGGCCTTCAAAATGTGCCCCCGGCTACGCGCCGGCCTAGCAAATAACGATCAATAATGGAATCGTCTCAGGCCGAGCGCCGCGCCCCCTGCGCCGCCGTAACCCGCGGCGTCGCGAACACCGCGGCGCCGGGCACGACTGCGGCGGGGCGCAGCGTTTCCGCAAAGCGGTCCGCGAGTTGATCGAGCGTGTCGTTCGCCGCGCCCTCGCGCACGAAGACGCCGCCATAGACCGCGGGCGGCGGCGGCAGCGGCCCGTCGTCCCACGCTTCGAGCCCGGCCGGGATGCGACTGCGCGGCACCAGCATGACGCCGACGCCGGCGGTGACGGCGCTGCGCAGCGACTCGGCATTGGTGCCGCGGAACACCAGTTCGCCGGCCATATCGGCCTTGGCGAGCGTCGCGACGGCGACGCGATGACACATGCAGCGATCCTTGTAGCCGACCAGCGGGATCGGCGCGGTGATATCGAGCGTCGTGGTCTTGCCGCGCACCCAGGCGAGCTCTTCAGGCCAATAATGGCGCGCCGAACCTTCCGGCTCGTCGGGAACCAGCGCCACCACGATATCGAGCTCGTCCTGCTTGAGATATTGCAGCAAGCGCCGCTGGCCGGCGCCCTGCACCGCGAAGCGCAGGTTCGGCCAGCGCGCGCGGGTCGACGCCAGCATCGCGGTGAGCTCTTCGCCCATGCAATCCTTGCGCACGCCGATGCGAACGAGTTGCGCCCCCGCATTTGGGCTGGCGATCTGCATGATGTGATCGTTGACCGACAGCATGCGGCGGGCGGAATCGATGACGTGCTGGCCCATCGGCGTCAGCGCGACGCCGGGCGCGCTCTTGTCGAACAGCTCGATGCCGAGCAGCGATTGCAGGCGCCTGATCTGCGCGCTGATCGCCGGCTGGGTCATGCCCTGGGCCCTGGCGGCGCGGGTAAAACTGCGCTGCTCGACGACCAGAACGAACGTGCGCAAGAGGTCGGTCGGAATATTCGTCATGCGCTTTCGCTTCTTTGCGTCCGATGCCGCCCCCGGCCTGCGGACGGTCTCCGGCAAGCCGCCGGGGTCGCCCGCAGGTTGATAGTCTCATCTTTTCGGCCGCTGTGCGACCGGTAATCCGAGCCATCGCTGGCGGCACTTTATGCGTCATAATGGGCTCGCCGCGGCGCCAGACTGCCGCGGCTTCAGGAACCTCGCCAGGAACTGCCGCCACCATGTCGTTCGCCCGCGTCTATCTCCGCGTGCTTGGCCTGCTCAGTGCCGAGGCTCCGCTCGCGGTGACCTTGGCGGCCGCCAATATCGCGCTCGCTGCGGCACAGTTCGTCGAGCCGGTGCTGTTCGGCCGCATCGTCGATGCGCTCTCCGGCGCGCTGCCGGCCGGCATCCGGCCTGCGGCATTGGCGCTTGCCCCGCTGCTTGGCGCCTGGGTCGCGTTCGGGCTGTTCATCATCGTCGCCGGCACGGTGATCGCCTGGTTCGCCGACCGGCTGGCGCATCAGCGCCGCAACCTGGTGCTGGCGGATTATTTCGAGCACGTGCTGCAGCTGCCGCTGGCCTATCACACCGGCGAGCATTCCGGCCGGCAGATGAAGATCATGCTGGCGGGCACCGACACGCTGTGGTGGCTTTGGGTGTCGTTCTTCCGCGAGCATTTCGCCGCCTTCGTCTTCATCGTGCTGCTGTTGCCGGCGACGCTTTTCCTCAACTGGCGGCTGGCGCTGCCGCTGATCGTGCTGTGCGTCGGTTTCACCGCATTGACCGTGCTGGTCATGCAACGGGCCTACGCGATGCAGCGCACGGTCGAGCAGCACTATTCGGATCTCGCCGAAACCGCCGCCGACGCGCTCGGCAATGTCGCGCTGGTGCAAAGTTTTGCCCGGATCGAGCTCGAAGTGTCGCTGCTGCGCAACCTGGTGGATTCGCTGTTGCGCGCGCAGATGCCGGTGCTGTCGTGGTGGGCGGTGGCCAATGTGCTCACGCGCGCCGGCACCACGCTCACGCTGCTGGTGATCCTCCTGGTCGGGACTTATCTCAAGCTGATCGGGCTTGCCTCGGTCGGTGAGATCGTCAGCTTCATGAGCATTGCGGGGCTCTTGATCACCCGGCTCGAGCAAGCGGTCAGCTTCGCCAACCGGCTGTTCATCGATGCGCCGAAATTGTCCGATTTCTTCGGCGTGCTCGATACCGTACCGTCGGTGCGCGACCGGCCTGGCGCAGTCAGTCCCGGCCGCCTGCACGGCCATGTCGAATTCGAGGACGTGTCGTTTTCCTATGACGGCAAGCGTCCCGCCGTCGCCGATTTAACCTTCAAGGCGCTGCCCGGCGACCGCATCGCGCTGGTCGGGCCGACCGGCAGTGGCAAATCGACAGCGCTGGCGCTGCTCTATCGCGCGTTCGACCCGCAATCGGGCGCGATCGCCATCGACGGCACCGATATCCGCGACCTCAAGCTGATCGGGCTGCGCCGCAATATCGGCGTCGTGTTCCAGGAGACGCTGCTGTTCAACCGCTCGATCGCGGAAAACCTGCGCGTCGGCAAGCCGGATGCCACCGACGCCGAGATCCGCGACGCGGCGGCGCGCGCGCAAGCACTCGAATTCATCGAACGCCACGATGGCGGCCTGCAGGCGCCGATCGGCGAGCGCGGCCGGCTGCTCTCCGGCGGCGAGCGCCAGCGCCTCGCCATCGCGCGGGCTTTGCTCAAGGACCCGCCGATCCTGATCCTCGACGAAGCCACCAGCGCCCTCGATCCCGTGACCGAGCAGCGCGTCAGTCTCGCGCTCGACGAAGTGATGAAGGGCCGCACCACCTTCGTCATCGCCCATCGGCTGGCCACCGTTCGCAATGCCACACGCATTTTGGTGTTTCAGAACGGACGGATCATCGAGACCGGCACGTTCGACGAGCTGGTCAAGCGCGGTGGATTTTTTGCTGAATTGGTGCACGCGCAGTTCGCGCCATCTTCACCTCTTCCCGCCGCGCGGGGAGAGGTCGAGGGAGCCAACGGGTCCGGCCCGAAGTGGCCGGCCCGATGACAGGCTCCGCGACCGAGGGTGAGGGGGCCTCTCCGCGATTCTGAGCTTCGCGCGTTATCGGCAGCGTTACAGACATCGCCTTAAGTCCGCGCCCAGCGGAGAGGCCCCCTCACCCCAACCCTCTCCCCGCGCAGCGGGGAGAGGGAGGAGTCACGTCGCGTAGTCCGGCTCATTGCGATCGAGGATGCGCTTGAGCGCATTGAAGTGCCGTTGCGCCGGCGTTGGGCCCTCGTAGAAGCGGTTGCCGCCGATGTCGCGCTGGGTTTTTTCGACCACCGCCTTGGGCAGCTCTTTGAGCCTTTGTCCGGTCCACATGGCGTAGATCTGAACCTGCGCCGCGCGCTCGATGTAGTAGAGCCGGTTATAGGCATCGGCCACCGTGTCGCCGAGCGTGGTCACGCCGTGATTGGCCATGAACAGGAGCGTGTGCTCGCCAATCACCTTGGCGAGACGTTCGCCCTCCTCGGGCTCGAGCGCCGGGCCGGTATATTCGTCGTCATAGGCGATCTGTCCCATGAGCCCAACCTCGGTTTGGCCGATCTCCTTGATGCGCGGATCCTCGAGACGCGTGAGCGCGCTGACAAAGGGCATGTGGGTGTGAAACACCGCCTTGGCCTGCGGCAGCGCTTTGTGAATGGGCGCGTGAATGCAGTAGCCGGATCGCTCGACGTCGCCCGAGCCGCGCTTGACCTCGCCGTCGTCGATGCCGACTTCCATGAAGGACGAGGCTGTGACCTCCGACCAATGCGTCCCGAATGGGATTTGGTAGTAGCGGTCGCTGCGGCCCGGCACCATCAAGGTCAGGTGATTGAAGATCCCCTCGCTGAAGCCGTGCATGTAGGCGAGGCGATGGGCGGCCGCCAAATCGACCCGGGCCTGGCGTTCCTCGGCGCTCCAATCGTTGAGCCCTTCCGGCGCGACTCTGATTTGCATGGCACCCTCCTGTTGATTCGAATTTGGTCCGTCACGAGGCGGTCGAGTAGCCCGGATTGAGTGCAACGAAATCCGGGAATGCGGCTCCCGGGTTTCGCTCCGCTCAACCCAGGCTACATCATTAGCGCAGCCGCTCCAGAATACTCACGTAATTCGCGACCGCCGTCCCGCCCATATTGAAGATGCCGCCGAGCCGCGCATCCTTGACCTGCATGTCGCCGGCGGTGCCGGTGAGTTGCATGGCCGTAAGCGCGTGCATCGAGACGCCGGTGGCGCCGATCGGATGGCCCTTGGATTTAAGCCCGCCTGACGGATTGATCGGCAGCTTGCCGTCTTTCGCCGTAATTCCGTCAGCGATGACGCGGGCGCCCTGCCCTTCCGGTGCCAGTCCCATGGCTTCGTATTCGATCAACTCGGCGATGGTGAAGCAGTCGTGCACTTCGGCGAACGATAGATCGGTGAGGCCGAGGCCGGCTTGCGCCAGCGCGCGCTTCCACGCCACCGCGCAGCCTTCGAACTTCAAAATGTCGCGGCGCGACATCGGCAGAAAATCCTGCACGTGCTCGGCGGCGCGGAACACGATGGCTTTTTTCATTTTCAGCGCGGTCTCGACGTCGGTGAGCACGATGGCGGCGGCGCCGTCGGAGACCAGCGAGCAGTCGGTGCGCTTGAGCGGGCCGGCGACGCGCGGATTCTTGTCGCTCTCGGTGCGGCAGAAATCGTAGCCGAGATCTTTTCGGATCTGCGCATACGGATTGCCGACGCCGTTCTTGTGGTTCTTGGCGGCGATGCGCGCCAGCGCGTCGGACTGGTCGCCCCAGCGCTGGAAATAAAGGTCCGCGATCTTGCCGAAAATTCCGGCGAAGCCGCCGTCGATGTCGGCCTCCTCGCGCACGTAGGACGCCTTGAGCAGATTTTGGCCGACCTCGGGACCGGCCGTGGTCGTCATCTGCTCGGCGCCGACGACGAGCACGATGCGCGCGGCGCGGGCCGCGATCGATTTCAAGCCTTGATGCACGGCCGCGGAACCGGTGGCGCAGGCATTCTCGACGCGCGTCGCCGGTTTGAAGCGCAGGTCGGGCGAGGCCTGGAGCACCAGCGAAGCGGTAAAATCCTGCGCCGAGAACCCGGCATTGAAGTGGCCGAGCACGATCTCGTCGACGTCGCTCGCCGCAATGCCTGCGTCGGCGAGCGCCTCGTTAGCCACGTGTACGATCAGGCTCTCGACGGTCTCGCCGGAAAGCTTGCCGAAGGGAGTATGGGCCCAGCCGACGATGCAAGCAGTCATGATCGCTCCCTACCCCGTGTTTGCCGAATTTACGTCGCTTTTCCTTGGCTTAGGCTTGCAGCCATCCACCCGGACGTTACAAGGATAGCCGGAATCGCCTTTGCCTTCGACCCGCCATACCGGCTAGATAGGTACGCGCCCACGCTTCGTGAACCTACCCTTCGCTCAACCGAACGGACCGCGACACGTGTATGCAATGACATCTCTCCGGGCGCAGATGCTCGGCATCGCTTTCGGCCAAATCGCTGCGGCAACGTTCGCAGTGGCGGTCCTGGCGGCGACGCCGGCCTGGTCGGGGTCCTCGATCCTTATCGACGCCGACAGCGGCAAGGTGTTGCGCGCCGATAACGCGACCTATCCGTGGTATCCGGCATCGACCACCAAGCTGATGACGCTCTACATGACCTTGAGCGCGGTCAGGGACAATCGCATCACCTTCGACTCGCTGTTCACCGTCTCGCGCAACGCCAATCTGCAGGCGCCGGTCAAGATGGGCCTTCCGGTCGGCACGCAAGTCACCGTCGACAACGCGCTCAAGATGATGATGGTGAAATCGGCCAACGACATGGCCGTGGTGCTGGCCGAGGGCGTCGGCGGCTCGGTCGACGATTTCGCCCAAGCGATGACCGACACCGCGCACAAGCTCGGCATGTCGGAATCGAATTTCGTCAATCCGAACGGGCTGCCCGCGGACGGCCAGATCACCTCGGCGCGCGATCTCGCCATTCTCGCCCGCGCGCTGATCCGCGAATTCCCGGATTACAGTTTCTACTGGCACGTCCCGGCAATCAAATTCGGGCGTCGCATCGTGCGCAACTACAATCCGCTGCTCGGCCGCTATCCCGGCGCCGATGGCATGAAGACCGGCTTCATCTGCGCCTCCGGCTTCAACCTCGTCGCCACGGCGACGCGCAACAACAAGCACCTGATCGCCGTCGTGCTCGGCGCGCCGTCCGGCGCGGCGCGCGCCATCAAGGCCGCCGAAATGCTCGAAAGCGGATTCTCGCAAAATCCGCTGTCCTGGCTGACGCCGTCGCTGGGCATGGTCGACGCGCTGGCGCCGATGGACGTCGCGCCACCCAATCTTCAGGAACAGACCTGCGGCAAGCATCGCAAACGGCCGGCGGCGGAAGACGAAGACATGGACGCCGACAGCGACAATAGCCAGCCGGCCGCCGCCGCCGCAAGCGAGACCCGTTCGCTGCTGTTGTCGGCGTTACGCGCGCCGACCAATCCGGTCCTGCTGTCCGATCTCGGCCCGGTGATGCCGGTCGTGGTCTATACCGGGCCGACACGCTCGCCGTCGCAGCTCGCCACGCTGTCCTCCGACATCGCCGCCGATCCCGACAACACCAAAAAGAAATCCAAGCACAAGGCGACGGCGGCACGCTCCAACGACGATGCGGCGGCGCCTGAGAAGCCGGCGAATAAGAAGTCCATCGTCGCCAAGCCGACCGAAGCCAAACCGATCGAAGCCAAGCCGGCGGCGAAACCGACTGACGGCAAGACGACCGCGCAAGCGGGCGCGCCAACGGCGGCGCCGAAGAAGCAGGCCAAGCCCAAACCGGTCGCGCAGCCTCCCGGGTAATAGCCGCTCGTCATTCCGGGGCCGAGCGTAAGCGAGGAACCCGGAATCCATAATCCCTGCGATTCAACTGCGGCCCGACCCTTCAAGAACCTCAAGTATCGTGATTATGGATTCCGGGTTCGCGCTTCGCGCCCCCCGGAATGACTAGTTCGTGCTAGAACAGCACCCGCACGGGAGCGAACCGCAAACATGCCTGACAAGATGACCATCGCCGCGCTTCAGCAGATGAAGCGCGACGGTAAAAAGAGCATCGGCGTCGTCGCCTGGGATTATCAGATCGCGCGCATCGCCGACCGCGCCGGCGTCGATTTCGTCTCGGTCGGCGATTCGGTCGGCGTCAATCTGTGGGGCCGCGACGAAGTGCTCGAAGTTACGCTGGATGAGATGCTGATCTGCTGCCAGGCGGTACGGCGCGGCACGGAGCGCGCGCTGGTCAGTTGCGACATGCCGTTCGGCCCGGTGCAGCAGGGCATCGACAGCGCGCTCGCTGCCGCGGCGCGCCTGATGAACGACGGCGGCGCCGACCTGATCAAGGTCGATGCGGCGGCGGATTTTCCCGACGTGGTGCGCGCGCTGGTCAAGGCCGGCGTCCCGGTCTTCGCCCAATTTGGGCTGACGCCGCAGACCGCTGGCAAATACGGCATTCCCTACAGCGCGCAGAATTCGCCACAGGCGCAGGCGACCGTCGAAGCGGCCGACAAGCTCGTCGCCGAGGCGAAACTTCTGGAAGACGCCGGCGCGGCGCTGCTCGACTTCACCAATTCCGGCCCGGTCGCCGGCGCCGCCGTCGTCGAGGCGGTAAAAATCCCGGTGATCGGCGGCTTCGGCGGCGGACCATGGCTCGACGGCCGGGTGCGCCTCGCCCACACCGCCATCGGCTACGCCGAAAAGTGGATCGACGCCAAGACCGATACATACGTGAACACCGCCAAGGCCGCGCTGGACGCGTTCACCGCACTGATCGCCGACGCCCGCGCCGGCCGCCAGATCAAAGGCTGAACTGGGCCCACACAATGGCCGACACGCGATCGCAGCGCACTACCTCTCCCCAGAGGGGAGAGGGTTGGGGTGAGGGGGTTCGGATCGTCGAGAAAATCCCCCGGCGTCCGAACCCCCTCATCCTGCCCTTCTCCCCCATCAGCGCGTTTACGCGCGTCTTCGACGCGCTATGGGGGAGAAGGGACGCAGCGTACCCGCTCCGAATTGCTTGCTGCTCCGCGGGGGGTCGCCGACGCCCGCGCCTGGATATTCCAGCGCTCGTCGTTCCGGGCCATGATGCGTCGCATGCGACGTCCGCGGCGCGCTATCTTGAGGAATGCCTGCCGCGGTCGGACTATTGGGATGTGCCGGTCGAGCGGCAGGACGAGGACGCGACCAACGCCCGCGTCCTGGAGTTTTTAGCTAAGATCGGAGCATGATCCGGAAAAGTGGAAGCCGGTTTTCCGATAAGATCATGCTCAACTAAAATGGACGCCGGGGGGCCATGGTCGATTATTATCCGATCCTAGCGCGCGCCATGAGCGCGCCGGAAGCGCAGGACCCGCAATGGCGCCGCGGCGTCTATGAGCGCGCGCGGCAAATGCTGGTGACGCAGTTATTGGCCCGGCGCCCGGCGACGCCGCCGGCCGCGATCGCAGCCGAGCAATCCGGATTGGACTCAGCAATCCGCAGGATCGAGGCCGAAGTGTCGCGCGCCGCCCGCGCCGCGATGCCACGCGACGCACCGGGCGACGAAGCGGACGGCGATATCGGCGATCTGTCGGCAATCGCGCCGGAGCGCGGGCCGCTGCCGGCGCCGTTGCGGCTCCGCGGCGTTTCCTTGTTCGCGGTCGCGATCGTCGCCGCCGCGATCGGCACCGGCGGCTACATGTTCTGGGTGCAGCACGCTCACAAAGCGTCGCCGGCGCCGGTCAAAAACGTTACCTCCAACGCTGCCCCGCAAGCGCCAGCCGCAGCCAAAGCCGCAACACCCAAGCTCGCGACGGCCAAAGATGGCGATCTCGCGGCCGGCATCGACGGCGGCGCGGCCGACAACGACCTGCCCTATGTCTTTCGCCGCCAGCCGACGTTTTATCGCACGCTGCAACCGGTCGGCACCATCATCATCGATAAGTTGCAGCATTTTCTCTATCTGATTCAGCCCAACAACGTGGCGCTGCGCTACGGCATTGGGCTCGGCGAGCAATGCACCGAGCTCGTGGGCCTGCGCCACGTCGCCAGCAAGGCGGAATGGCCGTCCTGGCAGGCGACACCGGACATGATCGAGCGCAAGCTCGCTAAGCCCGGGACATTGGCGGGCGGCCCCGGCAATCCGCTCGGCGCGCGAGCCATGGAGCTCGACGACGGCAAGTCGCGCATCAACGGCACCAACGCGCCGGCGACCGTCGGCACCAATGTGATCTTCGGCTGCGTGCGACTGGGCAACGACGACGTGGTGGATTTATACGGCCGCGTGCCGAACGGCACGCCGGTGCTGGTGAACTGACGCTTTCGATCAATTGCCTTTGTTGGCCGCGCGCACCAAGGCGGCGAGCTCGCTGTTGAAGCGCGGCGCGTCTTCGTAGAACGGCGAATGGCCGATGCCGTCATAGACCGACAGCTTGGCGCCCGGGATGACGGACGCGGTGTATTTCGCCGTTTCGACCTTGGCGTTCTTGTCCTCGGCGCCATGGCTCACCAGCACTGGGATCGCGAGCTTCGCCATGATCGCGGTGGCATCGAGCGGGCGGCCGGACAGCCCGGCGCGCACCTTGGGCGGCACCATCATGTTGAACGCCAGCATGGTCTCGAAGTCGTCGACGCTCGGCTGCCGGGAGAAGCACCCGTGCAGGAAGACGCGGGTGGCGTTGATGTTGGTGAGCATATCCTCCGACGCCATCAGCGGCAGGTTTTTCAGATTGTCGCCGACATATTCGGGGATGAACTTGATCGAGGCGTCGACGAAATCGATGCCGGAAATGCCATCGGCGCCGCGGTTCGTCACATAGTCGGAGATGACACGGCCGGCATAGGACCAACCGACCAGCACCGGGCGCTTGAGGCCCGCAGCGTCGATCACCGCCTGCACCTCGTCGGCCCAGGCCTTGCCGTCGCGATAGCGCGCCGCCTCGAGCGGCTTGTCGGAATTGCCGTGGCCGCGCAGATCGTAGGTGACGATGTGGAAGTCCTTGGCAAGCTCGCCGTCGGTCTGGCGCATCCACGACAGATGGCTCTGCGAGAAGCCGTGGATGAAGACGATGCCGGGGCCGTTCGGGTTGCCGTATTCCTGCGCCGAGATGGTGAGCCCATCAGGCGTGGTGACGTTGAGCGCTTTGCCTTTCATGTCTTCACTGAATCCCGGCTGCACTGTCGCGATCAATAAAGCGGCGGCGCTCAACGCGAAACGATGACGCGCGATCATGGCATCCTCCCTTTATGTTATTTGCTGACAGGGAGGATAACGCCGCCGTCGCGACAGCGGAATACGAAATCGGCCGGCCCACTTTTTGTTTGAAGCGCGGAGTGGGCAAAACGCGTAGCCCGGATAGAGCGAAGCGATATCCGGGAACTGAGGTGCCGCCAGCTCCGTTCCCGGATTTCGCGGAGCCTGTCATCGGGCCGGCCACTTCGGGCCGGACCCGTTGGCTCAATCCGGGCTACATTTTCGCCATGCGCAGCGGCGCGTCGGTGACCTTCTGCAATTCATCGAGCGTCATGCCGGGCACCATCTCGCGTACCGCAAAGCCGTCGTCGGCGACGTCGAGCACGGCGAGGTTGGTGTAGACGCGCTTGACGACGCCGACCGCGGTGAGCGGATAGGTGCAGCGGCGAACGAGGCGGCTCTCGCCGGTCTTGGTGGTGTGATCCATCATCACCCAGATGCGCCGCGCGCCGGCGGCCAGATCCATGGCGCCACCGACCGCGGGCGCGCTCTCATTGTCCGAGGTCGACCAGTTGGCGATATCGCCGTTCTCGGCGACCTGAAAGGCGCCGAGCACGCACAGATCGAGATGACCGCCGCGGATCAGTGCGAAACTATCCGCGTGGTGCATGTAGGAGCCGCCGGTGCGCAGCGTGATATATTGCTTGCCGGCATTGATCAGCCAGCGATTGATCTTGTCCGGCTCGGGCGCCGGGCCCATGCCGAGCACGCCGTTCTCGGATTGGAACACGACCTCGCGCTCCGCCGGCACATAGTCGGCCACCTGCAGCGGCGCGCCGATGCCGAGATTGACGTACCAGCCTTCGGGAATGTCGTCGGCCAGGCGCTTGGCCATTTCCCGGCGCGCCATCGGCTTCACCGCCGTTTGGACGTTCATGGCTTCCTCCCGTCGCTCGTTTCTTACGTCACCGTCGGCTCGCCATAAGGCACGTGCAGCACCCGGTCGACGAAAATTCCCGGCGTCGCGATTTTTTCCGGATCGAGCGCGCCAAGCTCGACGATGTGCTGGCTCTGCACGATGGTCAGTTGCGCCGCCGTCGCCATCACCGGATTGAAATTGCGCGCCGACGATTTGTAAGTGAGATTGCCCCAGCGGTCCGCTTCCCAGGCCTCGACCAACGCCACGTCGCCGTAGAGCGCTTCCTCGAGAATATATTTGCGGCCGTGAATCTCGCGCTCTTCCTTGCCGGCGGCGAGCTTGGTGCCGACCGCGGTCGCCGTATAGAACGCCGGAATGCCGGCGCCGGCGGCGCGCATGCGCTCTGCCATGGTGCCCTGCGGCACGCATTCGAGCTCGATCTTGCCCTCGCGCCACAGCCGCTCGAACACCACCGGATCGGCGGTGCGCGGAAACGAGCAGACGATCTTGCGCACGCGGCCGGTATTGAGCAGCGCGGCGAGGCCGACATAGCCGACGCCGGAATTGTTGGCGACCACGGTGAGATCCTTGGCGCCCTGCTCGATCAAACCCTCGATCAGCGCATTCGGCTGGCCGATGCTGCCGAAGCCGCCGACCAGCACGACGGCCCCGTCGCGGACGCCGGCCATGGCCTCGGCCATGGTTTGCACGATCTTGTTGATCATGGGTGGGGCATCCGCGCGCCGGCTAACTCTGATTGCTCCCTCCCCCTTGTGGGGAGGGTGGGGTGGGGGTCGGGGTCGGGAGGGGAAGTCGCAACCATCGACGCTTTCACGTTACCTCTCGACCCCCACCCCTGCCCCTCCCCAACAAGCTTGCACTCGGGCGCGCGCAAGCGCGACCCGGGCGGGGGAGGGGAAATATCATCCGACGCCACGCATCCGCGCGGCTTCAGCGAAGTGCGGCATCACCTCGCGGGCAAAGCGGCGCAGGCTGTCGCTGGCATGACCGATCAGGCCGCCGCCGTTGAGCAAGACATATTCGACGCCGAGCTTGCGCAGATTGGTGAGCTTCACCGCGATCTCGTCGGGGTTGCCATAGAGCGCGCTCTCTTCGCTCGCCTCGCGGGTGTCGGAATAGGTCATGATGCTGGCGGTGTTCTTCACGCCCGGCGCGCTCGAAATCGCCTCGAGGCGGCGCTGCGCCTCCATGCGCCGCTCCAGCGCCGCTTCCTTGTCGGCGGCATCCTTGGCCACATAGAAGGCGCGGGCGACGCCGACATTGATCGGATCGAACACGCGGCCGTGCTGCTCCAGCGCCGCCTTGTAGATGGCGATGCGCTCGGCGACGGTTTCGAACGAGGCGAACTGGTCGAGCAGCAAGTTATAGCCGCGCGCCGCGACCTGGCGGATCGAGTCCGGACTGCCGGCGCCCATCCAGATCGGCGGATGCGGCTTTTGCGCGGTCGGCGGCTCGACGATGACGTCCTCGAAATTCCAATACTTGCCGTGATGCGAGAAGCGCTGCTTCGAGGTCCAGGATTTCACGATGACGTCGAGCGATTCGTTGAAACGCGCATCGGCTTCCGCAATCGGCACGCAGAAGCCGGCGAATTCGTTGTGGCGATAACCCTTGCCGGCGCCGAAATCGAGCCGGCCGCCGGAGAGCAGATCGATGGTCGCGGCCTGCTCGGCGAGCAGCACCGGATTGTGCCAGGGCAGCACCAGCACCGCGGTGCCGAGCCGCAAGGTCTTGGTCTGCGCCGCCACCCAGGTGAGCAGCGAGAGGCTGGCGGAAACCTGGCCGAAGCCGGTGAAGTGATGCTCGACCAGAAAGGTCGAAT
>JBAUYI010000230.1:0-2864 GCA_049584715.1 Xanthobacteraceae bacterium | reverse complement strand
GTGTCGGCGCTGATCCCGAACCTCAGGGGTGCGGAACGCGGATTGGCGCTCGGCGTGCACGAGATGAATTTCGTGCTGTCGGTCAGCGAGGGCCACAACCGCGCCAATGTCCGCCGCGGCACCGAGGAATCGGTCGAGGATTTCCGCCGCGTCGTGGCGCTATGCCATGCCGCGCCCGAGGCCAAGCGCCCGCGCGTCGCGTGCGGGCTCGCCACCGCCTTTGGCTGCACGATCGAGGGCGCGGTCGACGAAGAGCGGGTGCGGCGCATCGCGCTCGAGGTGGCCGAGGCCGGCGCCGATGCGATCATCCTCGCCGACACGGTCGGCTACGGCCATCCAGCCGCCGTCGAACGCGTGTTCCGCCGGGTTATCGCCGATGTGGCGCCGTTGCCGGTCGCCGGCCATTTCCACGACACCCGCGGGCTCGGCCTCGCCAATGTGCTGGCGGCGCTGAACGCCGGCGCGCGCGCCTTTGACGCCTCGCACGGCGGCCTCGGCGGCTGCCCCTACGCGCCCGGCGCCACCGGCAACATCGTCATCGAGGACCTCGCCTTTATGCTCGAGGCGATGGGCTTCGATACCGGCATCGACCTCGATCGCCTGGTCGCGGTGCGCGCATTGGTCCACCGCGCGCTGCCCGAGATCGTCCAGCACGGCGCCATCGCCAAAGCCGGCCTGCCGAAGAATTTCCACGCGCTGCCGACCGCCCAAGCGGCGGAATAGCCCTGCGCCCTCGACGAGAACGCCGCGATGCAGGGAGATGAATATCTCGAAAAGATAGTAGCCGCGAGCTATGCGCGGGAAATAGATCAGGAAGAGAATATTTTCAGAACCTTGCCCTTCGCCGCTACGGCGCTGGCGATCATCTTTACGTTCATGGTGTTCATCAAAAACGATGTTCCCGATCGATTAATCGGAGTTTATACGATTGTGATATGGGTTATGTTGGCTCTGTTTTGGATCGTCATTGCATTCGCCCTGTGTTTCTTGTGGGCGACCGTAGCGGCAAAGCCTCTTCAATTCTTGTCTCCGCCGAATGAGTTATATCGATACGTAACCGATTTGCGCGATTATTATGCAGCATCGCGTACTCCTAGCGATGAAATAGAACAGAGGGTGTTTATAGACACTCGAACTTTTATGATCGAACAGTACACGCTAGGAGCGATCCATAACCAGAGAATAAACGAGAGGCGACTTCGAGCCCGCACCAGAGCATTTCAGAGCCTGATTGTCGCCTTGATCGTGGCACTTGCGACTGTGGCTATTATATTGGGACATAAGCTCGTAAGAGGAGGCAGCAGTGGCGCCATCCAATAATGGCACTAAGGATGATCCGTCTCCGAAAAAACCTGTTCCACCGCCCATGCAATCGGTCATCAAGGGCGGGTGGACGTATCGGATCGAGAATCCGGCCGAAACGGCCATCTCCGCGTTAAAGGATCTGGCTGAAGCCATTAGAGCACTCGCGCAAGAAATAGGAGGTCATTCATGGGCTTTCGTCCGTCATGGGCCGCAGATGCTGTCGCCTTCCGAAACTGCGCTGCGGGAGCAGCAGATTGTCGCGCTGGCGGGCGATATCGATAAGCTCGCCGAAAGGGTGCCGCAAAGCAAAGTGACCTATAGGGACGTGGAAGCAATCCTCTCACGACTGCGAGAAGTCGGCTTCTTTGCCGACAGTTTGCTCGTCAGTAACGTGGCGCGCGCGATCTACGCACTGGAGCAGAGGCGAACCGAGACGGACCTCGGCGCCGAACCACGCTGATTGTGTGCTCCCCTTCTGCCGCTATTTTCCCTGGTTTCATCTGCATTCGAGGATAAGGGCTATGGCTGACCGACCGATCTCATCCGAGCGCTTTGCGGTGCTGGTCGAGCGCGCGGGGTTGACGCTGACCCCGGAGCAGTTCGAGGAATTGCGCCAGGCGTATCCGCAGGTCGACCGCATGCAGCGAAGTGTGCGGCGACCGCGCGACCGGGCGGCCGAGCCGGCGTACATCTTCGTCCACCCGAGACCGTGAGGAACGGCGATGGACCCGACCCAGCTGACCATTGCCGAGGCGAGCCGCGCCATCGCCGAGGGCAGCCTCTCGCCGGTGGCGCTGACCGAGGCCTATCTCGAGCGCATTACCGCACTCGACGGCGAATTGCACAGCTATGTCCTGGTGCTGCGCGACCAGGCTCTGGCCGCCGCGCGCGACCGCGCCGCCGGACGAGCGCGTGGGCCGCTGCACGGAGTGCCCATCGGCCTCAAGGACATCTACAAGACGCGCGGCATCCGTACCACGGCGGGCTCGCGGCGCTATCTCGACCATGTGCCGGACGAGGACGCCGAAACCTGGACGCGGCTGCGCGACGCCGGCGCCATCCTGCTCGGCAAGCAGGAGACGCATGAATTCGCGATCGGCGGCCCCGATTTCACGCTGCCGTTCGCGCCGGCGCGCAACCCTTGGAACACCGCGCATTACCCCGCGGGCTCGTCGAGCGGCTCGGCCGTCGCGGTCGCCGCCGGCTTGTGCGCAGGCGCGATGGGGTCGGACACCGGCGGCTCGATCCGCGGCCCGGCCGCCTATTGCGGCATCGTCGGATTGAAGCCGACCTATGGAAGGGTCAGCCGGCGCGGCGTCTTTCCGCTCAGCTACACGCTCGACCATTGCGGGCCGTTGACCTGCACGGTCGAGGATTGCGCGATCATGATGCAGGCCTTGGCCGGCTACGACCCGCAGGACCCGGCCTCGGCCGAAATCCCGGTGCCGGATTACCGGGCGGCGCTGACCCCGCGGCTCGACGGGCTGAGGATCGGCGTCATCCGCCATTTCCACGAGCGCGACGCGGTCGCCGGCTTCGGCGCCGACAGCGCGCCGAGC
>JBAUYI010000229.1:0-38006 GCA_049584715.1 Xanthobacteraceae bacterium | reverse complement strand
GGCATATTCGTTGCGCCTTTTGGCGTCGAGCATCAGCGCCGCTTCCCTCTTCAACATCTCGGAGAAACCGATGATGGCATTGAGCGGCGTGCGCAATTCATGGCTCATGGTGGCGAGGAAGCGGCTTTTCGCGGCATTGGCGCGCTCGGCCTCGGCGCTGGCGTCTTCGAGCGCCTGCTGCTGCTGCTTGCGCCGGGTGACGTCGCGCAACACCGCAACCACTTCGCGGCGGCCCGCCTCGCCGGCATCGGCGCCGGCTTGGTCGAGCGGCCGGCAACGCATCTCGATCCAGACGAATTCCATCGCCGTTTGCCCATTGGCATACGCATTGTCGCGCCGCACCCGGAACTCGGCCGACCGGCTTTCCGCCAAGGCCGCGGTGTCGCCGAGCGCCGTCAGGTAGGCCGGCCGATCGGCGACATGGACGCGGTCGAACAGGCCATGACCGTGCAAATCGGCTAGACGCGAGCCGAACAGTGCCTCGCCGGCCGGCGACATGAACAGTACGCCGCCGTCGCGGCCGTGCCGCGTGATAACGTCGGTCATATTGTGCGCCAGGAGCCGGTAGCGGTCTTCTTCGGCATAGAGCAGCCAGAAACTGGTGCGCGCCAGCGCCTCGGCGCCGAGCGCGAGCCCCGCCGCATAGAGCGCCGCCGACACGATGCCGAGCGCGGCAAGCGCGGCGTGCGTGCTCGGATTTGGCATCGGCAGAAGATGCTCGGTGTCGAGCAGCACCAGGAGGCCGGCGGCGCCCAGCGCCAGCGTCGACGCGGTGGCGACGACGCGACGCGTCGCGGACAAAGCCGCTTCGAGCGGCACGACGACGAGCCAGATTGCGGCGAAAGAAACGATGCCGCCGGTCGACGCGGCCACCGCCGTCACCAGTCCGGTCAGCGCCAGCGACGACAGCACGTGGGCGCTTTCGTAGCGGCCGGTGCGCGACAGAAAGTAAGCGGTGAGGATCGGCACCACGAGCCAGGCAAAGACCATCAGCTCGATTGTGGACGGCGTGCCGCGCGCGAAGAGGTAAACCGGGAACGACGCCAGCGCGATGATGCTGCCAAGGAGCCGCGGCGCGATAAAGGCGCGATGCCGCGACGCCGTCAGCGCATCCTGCTGCGCCGAAGGGTGAACGAGCGTCTCGACATAATCCCGTACTGGCGCGAAGAGGCCCACGATCCCGTCGCACGCCCGCTTTGCAGACGCGCCCCCTTGTTCTGTTGTGCGATCGTGTCAGACGCCGCTTAAACGAACGCTAAAACACCCCGCTTGGCACCGGCTGGACGGCGCATTGCCGCACGGCGGATTCGGCCATCATGGTGAATCGCTCGTTGCCGCGAACGGTTGCCATTTGTTTGACGTTGAAGGCGATTGCAGAAGTGCCTGCAAATCGCGGCTCTTTTGCCTTCGCCAAAACGTTGCAAAAGCCGGCTTCGCGCGCGTTCGCTCAAATTTTAGGTAAATTATATTTTGTCCAATTGGACGAAAATTTGCGGCGTATTCTCGTCGATTATGGACAAAAACGTCCCTGTCGAACGAACGCGGCTTTCAATGCTGCCTGCTAGGTTGCGCGGGCGTGCGGCGATCCATGCCGCCGGGGATACGGGTCTGATGTTCTTCTTGTTGCGAATGGCGTTCTGGCTTGGCGTCGTGCTGGTGCTCTTGCCCAGCGGATCGGCGCAGCATGCCGCGCAGTCGGGCGATGTCGGCACCTCCGACGCGGTCTCGGCGGCGTCCGCCACGGTTCGGGACATGCGCGGTTTCTGCACCCGTCAGCCCGATGCCTGCACGGTCGGCTCGCAGGTCGCGGTGTCGCTTGGCTATAGGGCCCAAGCCGGCGCCAAGATGCTTTACGATTTCTTGACCGAGGCGATGGCGCCGAAGGAGACCGGTGCCCTGCCTCACGGCACCGCCCCGCGCGGCGGCGCCGCCAAAGTCGAGCCGGTCAAGGCCGCGCCGTCTTCGCAGAATACGCTCACCCCCGCCGATCTGGCGCCGGCCTGGCACGGGCCGCAGCCGCCCAAGGACGCCAAGCGCGCGGCTTAGGGCGTCTCAGTGGGTATAAGCTGATTTGTTAAAATCAGTCCTTCTTCGCAAGGCAGCGCCTTGCTCTCCATTCTTGACCTGCGGTCATGCCGGCGGCTCGAGCCAGCGTCCTGGCCTGCGCCAGCCCTACCTGAGCCACATAAGCGCGGACCGTTCCGCAATCGACGTGTGAAGCTTCATCCCACTGTGTCTGATCTGAACCGTGATAAGTCCGGTACGGATTTGCCGACACGGGACCAGCGGTCGTGACAAGGATCATCATGAGCAGTGCAATTTTCATTCAAGTCCCTCTCTGCATCGACAAAGCCCGGACGATATCCCCGAGCTTCGAACGACACGGCTTCGAAAGACACGAAAATTGACAGCAACTTCAGGCCGTGTGGTTGAAGCGCCGGTGGATAATGCAAGCCGATCGATGATGAATGGCCGAATGGGGGCGTAACGTTCGACGCTTTCAGGGGCCTGAGCCGGCAAGCATCGCGAAGCTGGTGACTGCCACTGCTCCAAAAATTGCAAGTACCAGAAATAGCCGTACTGACGGCTCTGGAATACGACGGAGAAGCGCCTGGCCAAATCTCATGGAGATCAACGTCTCTGAGAGCCGGGCGTTCCTTTCTAATTTGAGGCCAATTGCGATGGCCACCATTCTTCTGCTTATCGCGCGCGATCCAGGGTGAAACCACACGCGGCGAGAGCCCGTTCACACAAACGATCCGGATCGCGCTCGCCGCCTTTTGTAAGCGTTATAATTCGGGTGGCAATGATCGCTTCCACGGTCTTATTGGGGCGCCCGAAGCTGTAAATGTCTTCTATTGCCCTGTTGTAAGCATCGGACATCACCTGAATGTCCGCCTGTTCAAATACCCCATTGCTGATAAATGGAACAATCGAGGCCATGGCTTCCTCCCCTGCGGTGCCATTGGCGTCGAGGATTCCCCCCATTCCGAAGCGAGTCTGTGCAAAATTGACCACCTTTGGTGCCGGCTCACATCCACTTACGCTGGCAAAAGCGGGCGGAGGCGTGCTCCGTCACGGGACGTGGACGCGCGCCGGACACATCGACCTGCCCGGCCCCGCGCCCTATATAGAGCGTGACGCAGGACCAAGCCTTGATGGCCGATATCGCCGAAATCATCGACAATTTCTCGCTCCTCGACGAGTGGGACGACCGCTACCGCTATCTGATCGAGCTGGGGCGGGAACTGCCGCCGCTTGCCGTGGAGGCTCACAATGAGGCCAACAAGGTGCGGGGCTGTGCCAGCCAGGTCTGGCTCGATACAAGCGTGCGTCCCAATGGCGCGGGCGGCCCGGTGCTCTCATTCGTCGGCGACAGCGATGCGCATATCGTGCGCGGGCTGATCGCCATCCTGTTCGCGATGTATTCGGGCCGGAACGCCAAGGACATTCTCGCCACCGACGCCGTGGCGCTGTTCGAGAAGATGGGGCTGCGCGAACATCTCACGCCGCAGCGTTCGAACGGTTTTCGCTCCATGGTCGAGCGCATTCACGCCGATGCGCGCGCAGCGCTGGCAACCGTAGCCTGAGCTACACGTTCCCCTGTTCCGGCGTTCTAGCCGCGCGCAAGGCCGTGTTGTAAGTCTCGTCCGGGGCGTGAAATGATCGGCCGTACTGGTAGCACGTTGGAAAGCCCAAGCACCATTTGCGCATGCGCACCGGACTGACGGACGTATTCGCCGGCACGATCTGCAGCGTGCTGACGATCACCTACTCGCTGTCCTACGCGGCGCTCATTTTCAGCGGGCCGCTGGCGCATTTTTTGTCCTATGGCATTGCGGTTACGTTCATGTCCGCAGCCGTCGGCGGCGCGTTTGTGGCGTTGCGCAGCTCGCTGCCGTTTGCGGTCGCCGGACCGGACAGCTCGATCTCCGTCGTCATTGCCGCGCTCGTCGCCACGGTGCTGCAGCGGGTTGCCGCCGGCGGCGACACCGATCTTCTCGCGCCGGCCCTCATCGCCATGGCGCTGGCGACGGCGCTGACCGGGCTCCTGATGTGCGTGCTGGGCTTCACCCATGCCGGGCGCGCCATCCGCTTTCTGCCCTATCCGGTGGTCGGCGGCTTCCTCGGCGCCACCGGCTGGTTGATGGTCACCGGCGCCATCCAGGTCGTCACCGACCAGCATGCGACGCTCGCCAATCTCGGCGCCTTCGCCGGTGCCATGACCGGCGCCAAGATCGCGGCAGGAGCGGCTGTCGCCATCATCCTGCATGTGCTGCTGCGCCGCACGAAAAGCCCATTCGCACTCCCCGGCGTGCTGCTGGCATCGTTCGCGGCCATGCACTTCGCCCTGCTCGCGAGCGGCACGTCGCTCGGCGCGGCCCAAGCGAGCGGCTGGATGTTCCATCCGCAACCCGCAGCCTCGCTCGCCTTGCCGTGGAAAACGGCCGCCCTGCACGCCTTTCCCTGGGGCGCATTGCCGTCCTTTGCCGGCGACGTGCTCGCCGTGATGTTCGTCACCATCAGCACCTTGCTGCTCAACACCACCGGCATCGAGATCGCGACGCGGACCGAGGCCAATATCGAGCGCGATCTCAAGGTGCACGGCCTTGCCAATCTCCTGACCGGGGGCCTCGGTGGCATGGTGGTCTGTACCTCACTCAGCCGCTCGATCCTGGTCCGCACCGCGGGCGCGACCAGCCGGCTGTCTGGCTTTACGGTCGCGGCGATCTCCGCGGGCGTGCTGATCGCCGATCCATCGTTTCTCGGCTATGTGCCGAAATATGTTCTCGGCGGGCTATTGCTCTATCTCGGTTCCGATCTGGTCTACCAATGGCTCATTCATTCGTCGCGGCGATTGCTGCCGCTCGAATATCTGTCGCTGATCGCCATTGCCGCCCTCATCATCTATTCCGGCTTCATCGCCGGCGTCTTGATCGGCATCGTCATCGGCTGCGCCACCTTTGCGCTCAGCGCCAGCCGGGTGAACGCGATCAAGTTCAATTTCGACAGCTCGAATTACCGCTCGACCCTCGACCGCGGGCCGAGCGAGCTGGCGCTGCTCGCCGAGCACGGCCGCCAGATCCAGGGCATGACCCTGCAAAGCTATCTGTTTTTCGGCTCGGCCAACCGGCTCTACCAATACGTCAAGACATTGCTGGCGCGGCAGCCGGATTGCCGGTTCCTGATTTTCGATTTCCGGCTCGTCACCGGCATCGATTCCTCGGCCACCCATAGTTTCGCGCAGATCAAGCAGGTCACCACCGCGCACGGCGTCCGCATCGTGCTGGTCCATCTCAGCCCGGAACTGGAACGCGCCTTTCGCACCGCGCGTTTCATCTCCGACGACGTCACCATCGTCGCCGACCTCGACCGCGCGCTGGAATCGTGCGAGCAGAAAGTCATCGAGACCCATCGCGCCGAGGCCGATGAGAAACCGTCGTTGCGCGCCTGGTTGTCCGACGCCCTAGGCAGCGCCGAGCATGCCGACCGCTTGGCCGCCTATTGCCGGCGGCTTGAAGTCGAAGCGGGCGACATCATCGCGCGGCAGGACGACCCTGCCACCTCGATGCATTTCATTCTCGAAGGCCGCGTCGGCATCATCGTCGACATGGGCGACGGCCGGACCATGCGCGTGCGCAGCCTCGGCCGCCACACCACCATCGGCGAAATGGGCTTAATCACGCAGCGGCCGCGTAGCGCCACCATCCAGGCCGAGACCGCAAGCGTGCTCTACGAGCTCACGGCCGACGATTATGAGACGATCAAGCGCGAACAGCCGGCGCTCAGCCAGGCATTGCTCGCCTATGTGGTCGCCGTGATGGCCGAGCGGCTCAGTTTTGCCAACCGCGTGGTCGGCGTGTTGCAGCGCTAAGAGCATGATCCCGAAAAAGCCTGCCCTCGGACTTGATCCGAGGGTGGAACCCGGTTTTCGGATAAGATCATGCTCAAACAAAAATGTACGCGAGGCGATCCCTCAGCCGCGATCCTTGCGGCGGCGGCGCTGCTGGCCGAGCCCCATCTGCTTGGCAAGCTGCGAGCGGGCTTCGGCGTATTTCGGCGCCACCATCGGATAATCGGGCGGCAAGCCCCACTTCTCGCGATATTGCTCCGGCGTCATGCCGTAACGCGTGCGCAGATGCCGCTTGAGCGACTTGAATTTGTGTCCGTCTTCCAGGCAGACGATGTGTTCGGGCGTGACCGAGCGTTTGACCGGCACGGCCGGCTTGAGCGGCTCCGCCGGTGCCGCCGTCTGGCCGCCCGATACACGCTTCAACGCCGCGTGCACCTGGTTGATCAGGTTCGGGACATCGGCGCTGGGCACCGTGTTGTTGCTGACATAGGCCGACACGATGTTCGCCGTCAGCTCGATAAAACTGCTGCTGTCGCCTGTATTGTCGGCCATGGCTTGGGATCTCTGATCGTTGGCGCGGACGTCCATAGTCCAAAGATGAAACTGTATCCGAAGATGAGTACTTTCGAATTTAAGCATTCGATGGCGGCATATTGTACCGCTACGAATCTGAAACCTGCAACCAAGATTAGTTATATTTCGCCAGGGAAGTAAAGAAGATAAAGCGTAGTGCCTGCTTAAGTCTTTACGGGGACTAATCTAGATAGTGGACTCAAGAACACGTAGCCGTAGCCTTAACTCACAGGGCGATTTCCGGGATACGCTCGGCAAAATGTGCATTGCGCCTCACAAAGGCCGGAAGCACAGACTTCGCGATACGGACTTCGCGATACAGACTTCGCGTTTATAGACTTGGCGTTTGGTGGAAGGACAGGACATGACGACATCCGATCCGGTCACGTCCGAGGGCGATTCCGAGGTTTTCCGCTTCGGTGGTTTCGGCACCGTTCTTCTGATCTCGCTTTTGGCGTTTATCGGATTGTACCCGCTGCTGTTGGGCGAAGTGGCCGGTCGGCTTATCGGCGGCCTCATTCTTGCGGTGATCCTGGTGTCCAGTGCGGTGACGGCCACTCGCTCGCGCACCCATCGCATTGTCGGTGTCACATTGGCGATCTTATTGCTCGGCCTGCAAATCGGCTGGCTGGAAAGCCACAACAAAATCGTCGAAGCCGTTGCTGCGGGCGTTTTGGCAATATTTTTTCTTTACACGTCGCTGTTGATCTTTCGCCATGTCCTTTCGTTCGGGCCGGTCTTTGCCCACAGGGTCCACGCAGCGTTGAGCGTCTACATTCTCTTGGCGCTGGCCTGGGCCTGCATCTACGGCTTGATTGAAATCGTCTCGCCGGGGGCATTCTCGCTCAGTGCCGCATCCACCGATACGGCGGCGCACCCGCAGGGAGCGTATTTGCTCGCCGACATGATTCACTTCAGCATCGCGACGCTGACATCCACCGGGTATGGCGATATCACCCCTGTCTCTCCGTTTGCGCGTTCGATGAGCCAATTGGAGCAGTTAGCGGGGGTCTTCTACATCGCAGTGCTGATATCGCGCCTGATTGGCCTCTACCCGTCGAACGATAGAGTCTGACTGCAGCGGACCGAGAACGGCACGCTACGGCGAAATGACATGTCGCTTGGGTAAAGACCCTCGGACGCGCTACGCGCTTTGCTCGATGTGATTGCGCAGCTCGGTGATCGAGCCGAAACGCAATGTGCCCTGCGGCAACTGCGCCTCGATCGAGCCGTCCGAGTAAAGCGTGTAGGCCATGCCGTCGACGACGCCGGATTTGAGGATCGAGACCATTGTCGGCGCCTCGGGCGCAGGCGCCACGGGACGCGGTTCGGGCGCAGGTTCTCTGAATTGGAATTGCACCGGTTCGGGCGTCAGCACCGGCTCGACCGGGAGCGCCGGCGGTTGTTGGGCTGCGGATTGTTGGGCGGCAGGCGCCGGCGCTTCTTGTCCCGGCCGCTGCTTTTTCGGCCAAAAGGCTTCAAAGTTCTTCGCCCGCTCCGGCCGGCTCGCCGGACGCGCCTGAACCTCAAGCCGCGGCTCGATCCTTGCGGGCGCGGCGCCGTTGGTCTGTTGGGCGACCGCGTTATTGGCTTCGGCGACGGCCTCATCGGCGCGGACCGACGGCTTGGGCGACAGCGACACGTCGGCGTCCTCGACGACCGGCGCGTTTTCGAGCCGCACCAGGGTCGGGAATTTTTCGCGAAGCCGCTCCAACGCAGCGTCTTCGGGCAGCACCCGCGCAGTGGCAACAGCCGGGGCCGGCGACGGAACGGGTTGAGGCGCCGGCTTGGGCGGGAATGGAAGGCGGGCCGGAGCGGCAGCCGCGGGCTCCTCGGTGGCTGGAGCGGCGGCTTCCTCCTGGAGAACCGGTTGCGGCAATGGCCGCGCGGCGAGCGCTTTTTCGATGCGTCCCAGCACGCGAACCGCAAGCGCAAGCCCGATCAGGATAAGGCCGCCGACGATGGCGACAGCGCCCGGCGTGACGATCGAGGCGTCGTAATCCCGTCCGCCGAACGGCAGGCCCGGACCAATAAGCACGACCCCGGCCGCAGCGATAACCGCACCCAAAATCAACAAAAACACATACATACGCCCGTCCCCCCGAAGGACGCCCGGAGGCCCTAAAGTGGCATCATTTTGACCACACCGTGACAGCAGCGCAAGGTTAATAACCACGCTATGGTTACCGGCAGCGCGCCGAGCCGACGGCCGAATCCAAGGGTCGTTGCCAAGAGCCGTTGCCCAACCCCCCGCCTTCGGCCTATCTAGAGGAACTTTTCGGTTCGCTTGGCGGTTTCACCAGACACGCCCGCATCGTTCCACGCCGCATTGAGGAGTAGACCTAATGGCATTTACCTTGCCCGAACTTCCCTATCCCTACGACGCGCTCGCCCCCTACATGTCGCGCGAGACGCTGGAATTCCATCACGACAAACACCACGCCGCTTACGTGACCAACGGCAATAACCTCGCCAAAGGCACGGAGTGGGAGAACAAGCCGGTCGAGGAGGTCGTCAAAGGCACCTTCGGCAAGAACGCCGGCCTGTTCAACAATGCCGCTCAACACTACAACCACATCCATTTCTGGAAGTGGATGAAGAAGGGCGGCGGCGGCGACAAGATTCCCGGCAAGCTCGAAAAGCAGATCACCTCCGACATCGGCCCGATCGCCAAGTTCAAGGAAGATTTCATCCAGGCCGGCGTCACCCAGTTCGGCTCGGGCTGGTGCTGGCTCGCGGTCAAGGACGGCAAGCTCGCCATCACGAAGACGCCGAACGGCGAGAATCCGCTGGTGCACGGTGGCACTCCCATCCTCGGCTGCGACGTGTGGGAGCACTCCTATTATATCGACTATCGCAACCGGCGCCCCGATTACCTCAAGGCGTTCTTCGAGAGCCTCATCAACTGGGACCACGTCGCCGAGATGTACGAAGCGGCGGCGAAATAGGCGCCGTCACAGCCATGCGCGCTTGGAAGCGGGGCCTCGTGCCCCGCTTTCTGCACCCGGCACCATGCCGATGCCCGCGCCGGCACCCTGCCCTTTTGCCGCATTGTGCCCGTCGCCTTTGCGCCGCATCTGTTGCGGTTCGCGGCGCTACGCGCATCTGAGACCGGGCCAGTCGTGCACCAACCCGCGGCAAAGTCGATATCCTTGTCGTCGAGCGCGGCCGCGGTCGCACGCCGGCTGGATTTCTGCGCCATCGCCGTGTTGGTGCTCACCGGCGTGATCGCCGCGGCGACGTTTCGCAACTATGGCCTCGGCTGGGACGACTACACCCACTCGGAATATGGCGACCTTCTGGTGTCGCTCTATGCGTCCGGCTTTGCGGACAAGCGCGCGCTGTCGTTCGTCAATCTCTACATGTACGGCGGCGGTTTCGATTTGCTCGCCGCGCTCGCCGCCAAAATTCTGCCGTTCGGCCTGTTCGAGACGCGCCGCCTGGTGGGCGCTGCCGTCGGTATCATCGGCCTGTTGATCACTTGGCGGCTCGGCCGGCGGCTCGGCGGTCCACTCGCCGGTTTGATCGGTCTCATCCTGCTGGCCACCTGTCCGCTCTACTACGGACATATGTTCATCAACGCCAAGGATGGCCCGTTCGCCGTCACCAGCGTGATCGCACTGCTCGGCATCGCGCGCGCCTTCGAGGAATATCCGCGGGCGACGCCGGCGACTGTGGCGCTGTGCGGCATCGGCGTCGGCCTCGCCGTCGGCTCGCGCGTCATGGGCGGGTTTGCGGTGCTCGACGCCTTGCTGCCGCTGTTTTTCATCGTTGCTGTCCGGTCGCGCGCAAGCGCGCCAAAGCTCGCGCTTGCGGAGTGCGGCTCATTCCTCCTCGCATTCCTCCCAGGCATAATATTGGCTTATCTGGTCATGGGCCTGGTATGGCCATGGAGCGTCGTTGCACCGCTCAATCCGTTTCATGCCGTCGAATATTTTTCCAATTTTTTCGAGAAGCCGTGGCGGGAGCTGTTCAACGGGCAATTGATACCGGTTCCCGATATGCCGCGCAGCTACGTGCCGACGCTCGCTGTGCTGCAACTGCCGGAATTATTGCTGGCGCTCGGGCTGAGCGGCATCGCTGGCGCGATCGTCGCCGTAGCCGGGCGTAACCGCGGCGACTCGGCTGGACACCGCGCGGCGCTTCTTGCCGTCGTGCTTGCCGCCACGCTGCCCATCCTCATCACTATCGCGGCGCGGCCGGCTATGTACAACGGCATCCGCCACTTCGTCTTCGTGCTGCCGCCGTTTGCCGTGCTCGGTGGGCTTGCCGGCGCTTGGATCGCGCGCCGGCTTGAACCGCTCGGCCGCGTCGCGCTGATCGCGGGCGCGCTGGCGCTGGTCGTGGGCGCCGTCTCCCCGGTCATCGCGATGGTGCGGCTGCACCCCTACGAATACACTCATTTCAACCACATCGCCGGCGGCGCGGCCGGAGCGCGGCCGCGCTTCATGCTCGATTATTGGGGACTGTCGCTGACCCAAGCCTCGCAGCAGTTGCGCGCGCTCATTGCGGAGCGCGGCGAGCAACCATCCCGCGGGACGTGGACGGTGGCCGTCTGCGGCCCGCATCCGCCGGTCACCGTCGCGCTCGGGCCGCAATTCACCACGACCTGGAATCCCAAAAATGCGGACTTCGCCATGATGCTCGGCGAATTCTACTGTGCCAAGCTCGACGCGCCGGTGCTGTTCGAGATCGTGCGCGACGGTGTCGTCTATGCCCGCGTCTACGACATCCGCGGCCGTTCGATCGCGACGCTGCTGACAGTGCCGGGGATCGACCAGCAATAGGCGAAATTGCCGCGATGGAGACAGGCCAATGGAGATCTGGCCATGAGCGCACCTCGTGTCCATGTATTCGACGCGTACGGCACCTTGTTCGACGTCCATGCCGCAATCGCGCGGCATCGCGCCGCGGCCGGCCCCGACGCGGAACGCTTTTCGGAAATCTGGCGGGTGAAGCAGCTCGAATATGCCTGGACCCTGACGCTCGCCGGCCACTACGCCGATTTCTGGACGCTGACCGAGCGGGCGCTGGACTATGCCTTTGATCGCGTGCCGACGGTCAGCCGCGCGCTACGCAGCAAATTGCTCGACGCCTATTTGACGCTCGACGCTTTCACCGACGCACGTGCCGCGTTGACCGAGCTCAAGGAGCGCGGCCAGCGCATCGCCATTCTCTCCAACGGCACGCCGCGCATGCTCGAGGCCGCGGCGCAAGCCTCGGGCATCGCCCCGCTGTGCGATGCCGTGCTCTCGGTCGACGTCCTGCGCATGTATAAGCCGCGGCCGGAAGTCTACGCGCTCGTCACCGATCGTTTCGGCGTCAAGCCGGACGAGGTCGTGTTCGTTTCGTCAAACCGGTGGGACATCATGGGCGCGACCTCGTTCGGCTTCCGCGCCATATGGGTCAATCGCGCGCAGATGCCGCAGGAATATCCGCACCAGCCGCCGGTGCACACCGTGTCCGAGCTATCGGCGCTGCCGTCGCTCGTGCTCTGACGTCACGCGTTCGCCGCGACCGCTTCGGCTTGAACCGGCGGCAGTAGTTGCGGGGCGACGAATGTCCCCTGCTCAAGCGCCTCGATCTGCTTGTCGAGTTGGTCGATGGCATAGCGCGTGTAAGGGCCGATGTGGAGATAGAAACCCATCAGCGTGACCACTGCGCGCATCGCGCCGGGATTGGTGTTTAGGCAATTGGTAAACGTGCGCCAGAACCGGGTGCGGTGCTCCGGCATGCGGCGCAGGATATCCTGCACGACATTGACGGTGCCGATCTTGGCGCGGATGTCGCCCTTGGGCATTTCGCGGCGGCGGTCCGAACAGTCGAGCAGCGAGACCAGCCGGTCGATGCGCCCGCAATAAGCCTCGGGCGTGTAGACCGTGGCCAGCACGCGGCGAAGATCGCGGAGCACGTCCAGCCGGGGACGCTTGGTTTCGAAATTCAGGCCGCTGGCGATCTGGTCATTGCCGCCCTTTGGCAAGAACTCGGCGTCGACCTGCAAGCGTCCTTCGCGCGCCAGCCGGCGTGACAACTGGGTGTTCGGCAGCGCCCACAACAGTCCGACGGCTGACATCGGGATGGCGCAATCCTCGATCAAGTCGATCATCGGCTCGGCGATCGAGCCCTTCTCGCTGTCGAAGCCGACGATGAAGCCGGCGGTGACGAAAATGCCGGCCCGATAGATCTTGTGGACGCTGTCCGGGATGCTGCGCCGCGTGTTCTGCTTCTTGCGCATCGCAATCAGCGTGTCGGTATCCGGACTCTCGATGCCCATAAAGATGATGAAGAAATTCGCCTTCTTGAGCATTTCGATGAGCTCGGCATCATCCGCCAGATTGAGCGACGCTTCGGTGGAAAATTCGAACGGATAATCGCGCTCTTCGAGCCATTGGATGAGGTGCGGCAGGAATGCCTTGATCGCTTTCTTGTTGCCGATCAGATTGTCGTCGACGAAATCGACGTGGCCGCGGTAGCCGAGCTGATAAAGCGCTTCCAGCTCTCCCAGCATCTGCTCGGTAGTCTTTGTGCGCGGCACCCGGCCATAGAGCTCGATGATGTCGCAGAACTCGCAGGTGAACGGGCAGCCGCGCGAAAACTGCACACCGATATGCATGTACTGCTCGAACTTGAGCAGATCGAAGCGCGGCTTCGGCGTCCTGGTGACGTCGGCCTGAAACTTCGGTGCCTCGAACAGTCCCTCGTTGCTGCCGCTCTCGAACGCATCGATGAGATGATCGATCTCACCCTCCGCTTCGCCGACGAGGCGAAAGTTCGCGCGCTCATAGACATGGGGACTCGAAGAAACATCCGGACCGCCGACGGCAACCGGCTTGCCGTGCCTGCGGCACATCTCGATGATGTCGAGCGTGCTGGCTTGCTGGAACATCATGCCGCCGCTCATCACCAGGTCGGCCCAGTCCAAGTCGGCGTCGACCAATTCTTCGGTGTTGAGGTTGACCAGGCGGACGGTCCAGTCCCGCGGCAGCATGGCCGCGACCGTGATCAGGCCGAGCGGAATGGTCGGATATTGCGCACCGACCACGGCGCACGACTCGCGGTAATTCCAGAACGACTCATTGGTGAAGCGCGGGTAGATCATCAGGACATTGCAGGCCTTCGGCCGCGACATCCGTGCGCTTCCATTAAGCTGCTGTTCCAAGGAACCCCGCCCCGCCGCTATAATCGCCGCAGTATGGCGGTCCGGCCCGCCAGTTCAAGGACAAAGCCAGACTCCTCCGGCCCTGTCCAGCGGAGAAAAATACCGTTGGATCATGGCGTTATGACGGCTCAGCGATCCCGGCCGGGCTGACGCTTGGCGGCGATTCCGCTAACCTTGGGTTCCGATCCGCGCTTGGTCACGAGAAGGAAGCGAAAATGCGCGCCGCTTATTACGAGCAGAACGGTCCGGCCAATGCGGTGCTCAAGCTGGGCGAGGTCGAAACGCCGCGGCCCGGGGCGGGTGAAGTGCGCGTCAAACTTGCCACGTCCGGCGTCAACCCTTCCGACGTGAAAGCGCGCTCGGGCACGACGCGCAAGATCGCCTATCCGCGTGTCATTCCGCACAGCGACGGAGCCGGCGAAATCGACCTGGTGGGTGACGGCGTATCCGCCGCGCGACTCGGAGAACGCGTCTGGGTGTGGAACGGACAATGGCTGCGCCCGTTCGGCACCTGCGCGGAATACATCGTGCTTCCGGCCGCGCAGGCCGTGCGCCTGCCGGCCAAGACCAGTTTCGACGTCGGCGCCTGCCTCGGCATTCCAGCGATGACGGCTTACCACGCTATTGCCGTGGCCGGCGCCGCGCCCGGCGTGACGCTTCTGATCGCCGGCGGTGCCGGCGCCGTCGGGCATTACGCCGTGCAATTCGCCAAGGCCGCCGGCGCGACCGTGATTGCCACCGTCAGCTCGCCGGAGAAAGCCAATACCGCGCGGGCGGCCGGCGCCGATCACACCGTCGATTACCGGTGCGAAAACGTCGGCGAGCGGGTGATGGCGATCACCGCAAAGAAAGGCGTCGATGCCATCGTCGAAGTGGATTTTGCCGCCAACGCCAAGCTCGCGCCGCACGTGCTGCGCGAGCGCGGCACCATCGTGATTTATGGCACCGGAGCGCCGCAGTCAGAAATCCCCGGCATGTTCTTCCTGCGCAACGCCATCACGTTGAAATTCATCTATGTGTATGAGCTTAACGCCGCCGAACGCACCGCGGCACTCGACGCCATCACGCGCGCGCTCGAGGCAGGCGCTCTCGTCACTTTGATCGGCAAAACGTTTCCGCTCGCGGATATCGTCGCCGCCCATGAAGCCGTCGAAAGCGGCAGGATCCTCGGCAATATCGTAGTCAATATCGGTTGATTGTCAGGCCGCGTGATCCTGTTCTTCGGTGCTTTCAGGATTCTTCAGCGCGGTCGCGATCTGCTGCTTGGTCAGCCGCGTGCCGTCATCGCCTTCGATCAGGAGCGCGACGCGACCACGTTTGTTGATGTGGCGCGCCCAGCTCATCGCTTCGTCAAGCACGCTGAATTCCTTGTAGAGGTGGCGATCCTTTTCCGCCGGAGAGATGCTTTCCGAGCCGCGCGGGCCGGAGTAGACGCGATAGGTCATGGGTCGGGTCCTCCTTCGTAAACTCGGTTCAACGCATATAGACGGAAAATGTGCCGGCGGTGTGTCGCGTCGGAACTTGCACGGCGCGTTGACGCGGGCGAAAATGCGTCGTTACCATTGCGGCAAACGCATATGGGAGGATCGTTGTGCGCCTATTTTTTCAGCCGGTAATCGGCGTGTTCATTGTTATGGCAGCGCTCGCGCCATCGGCTCACGCCCAGAACAGTGCCGCGTATCTCGCGACCTACATCGAAGTGATGCCTAACGCGGTTGCGCCCGGCATTGCGCTGCTCAAGCAATATCGTGACGCAATCTCCAAGGAAGACGGCAATTTGCGTGCCGAGGCGCTTGCCGAGATCGAGCGGCCGAACCGCTTCGTCGTCGTCGAAGCCTGGCGCGACAAGGCGGCGCTCAAAGCGCACGGCCAAAGCGCAGCCACATCAAAATTCCGCGACAAGCTCAAGCCGATCGCGGATGCGCCGTATGACGAGCGCATCAACAATGCCCTCTATGTCACCCAGGGCAAGAACGAAAGCCAGTCCGGCGCGCTTTACGTGGTCACCCATGTCGACGTGATTCCGGCCGGCAAGGACGATGGCATGGCGGCACTCAAGGCGATGAACGTCGATACGGCGGCCGACGCCGGCAATATCAGCTACGAAGTGCTGCAACAGGCGAACCGCGGCAACCACTTCACCGTCATCGAAGCCTGGACCAACCGCAAGGCGCTCGAAGGCCATGTCATGGCGGCGCATACGCGCGCCTTTCGCGACAAGATCAGTCCGGTCGCAGGCGCTCTCTACGACGAGCGCATCTACAAGGCGCTGAACTGACGCTGGCGCTATTTCTGCGGCGCGAAATTCTGATTGCTGTAGGGCAGCGACGTCGGGCGCTGGATGGCGATAAAGCCGTGATCCAGCGTGTGGTGACAGCTGTTGCAGCCGGCGGTGAGCTGATCGAAGGCTGCCGTAAACGCCGCACGATCCTTGTTATCGATGATCTTCTGCAACGCCTGCATCGGGACGCCGACCGCCTTGTCCACGGTGTCGCCTCCTAACAGCTTGGTCACATCCTCGAAACCTTCGTTCAACTCGCCGACCTCGTAATCGGCAAGCGGCCAATTGCCGGAGCGGCCGGCGAACCAAAGTTTGATGTGGCGAAGCTGTTGCAGCGTCATGATCTCGCCGAGGCCGGGACCAGCGGGCGAGTCCTCCGCGTTCGCGGCCGGCACTGCCAAAAGCCCCATGCCGATCAAGACTGCAAAGCTGGGTTTCATGAACTCCTCCTTCAAAGCGGCCTAGCTCGCCGGCGGAAGGCGCTCGCTGCATGCCTTCGGAAATGCCGCTTGGCACGCTTCATAGAGCGCGGGACAGGCAAGCGCCGCGGCAAGCGCGGCATCGACGGTTTTCAACCGATCGCCGGCGGCGCGCGACTGCGGATCGTAAGTCAACACCGCATCGACCCGCTCGACGCCGCGATCGGTCATCAGGAAGCGCTCGGCGCCGTTGAAATACATCGTCCCGGTCTTGATCGCATCGGTGAGCTTCTTGGTGTACTCGGTCGCCGTCTTGGGATCGGGCTTGATGCGGGCGCGGGTCGCAATGTCGGTATAGAAAACGTTGAGCTTGAAATAGGCGCCGCCGCACTGGGCGAGCGTGAGCCAATACGGCTTGCCGTTGAAGGCGCCGGGCATCGCCACCACGCTGTCGCGCTTATCCAGCGGTGCCGCGGGTACCGGCGGCGGCGCGGCCTCACGCGGCTCGCGATTGCGCCGCGTCTGCGCATCCGCGCTGGTGGCGGCAATGAGCGCCATCGTCAGCAGCGCGGCTTTCGCAAAAATTCCGGGCATGATGCGATTATAATCGGGTCGCTGCACCGGATTTAAAACTTTTCGAGCCAGGGCCGCAGCTCGATCTCCCAGGCCCAGGCGCTGCGATGCTGCCGCAGCAGATCGAGATAGCTCTGCGCAATAGCATCAGGATCGAGCATGGCGTCCGGCTTGTCCGGCGGATTGGGCCGGCGCGGGCTCAAAATGCCGCCGTCGACGACGATATGGGCGACGTGGATGCCTTGCGGCTGCAGTTCCCGCGCCATGCTTTGTGCCATTCCGCGCAGCGCGAATTTGCCCATGGCGAACGGCGCCGACTGCGGATAGCCCTTCACGCCCGCCGAAGCCCCGGTGAGCATGATCGCGCCGTGGTTTTTTGGCACCATGCGCTTGGCGGCCTGCTGCGCCACCAGGAAGCCGCCGTAAGCGGTCACCGCAAGCGCGCGCTCGACCTCGACCGGATCGAGATCGATGAACGGCCCGCGGGTGCGGTAGCTGGCGTTGTAGACCACCACATCGGGCGCGCCGCCCGTCGCTTCGACATCGGCGAACAGCTTTGCGACTTGCTCGCGGTCGGTCGCGTCGCAGGCGAAAGCCTTGCCGCCGATCTCTTGAGCCAGCGGCGCGAGATTTTCGAGCTGGCGCGCCGCGACGGCGACTTTCATCCCCGACTTGGCAAACAGCCGCGCCAGCGAGGCGGAAAGCCCCGACCCGGTGCCAACGATAAGTGCTGTATGATAATCCATGGAACCCCTTTTCCGTGCTCAATAAAAGCAGAGCGAGCTGCGCGTTGATACACCAATCCTAGCACAAGCGCTGCGCTCGCTGTCATCGTCAGCATCGCGCTCAGCGCGCAGCTTCGGTTATCAAACCGGCTGATCGGTGTGACGTCGAACAGGGTCGCGAGGCTAAGCGATCAAGTCGACTGTTGAGGACGAGGTCGGCGTCGTTGAATTTTGCGCAATTTGCGACGTACCGGCAGTACTCGCGCCGTTGCCGCCGGCGCCGTTCCCTGCCGACGGACCCTGCAGCGCGCCGCCGAAGGTCACCGCGGGACCAAAATTTGCCGGGTCCAATCGATCGATATGCCGCTCGAGCTGTTTTTGCAGTTGGTCCGTCGACTGCTGCGGATCCTGGCCCAAGCGGGCCTTGTCGATATCGCAACAGTTCATGCAAATGTAACCGTTGACGATCACCATCGCGCGCTTGCCCCCAGCGTTTGACGCTAGGTTGCGGCAGTAAAACAAACGTAAAGGGCGCCATCACAGCCGCGTGACGGCAATGTCGCGCGCTCAATCGATGACGGCGATGGCGTTGATCTCCACCAGGCAGCGCGGATCGGTGGCGAGCCGCACCACTTGTACCGTGGTCGTGGTCGGTTTGGCATCGCCGAAATACTCGCCCCAGACCCGGTTGAGCGCATCCTGATCGGTCAGATCGGTGACGAAACGATCGGCGGTGACCACGTCAGCAAAGCTGGCGCCGACCGCATCGAGGCCGCGCTTGAGATTTTCCAGCGCCGCGCGCGCCTGTCCCGCCATGTCGCGCGGCATGGCGTCGAACTCTTCCGGCCGGTGCGGGTGGTGATGATAAACCGGCGCCGCGGTGACGCCGGCGAGGTAAACCGTGGTGCCGCCTCTGACCTTGATTGCCGGCGCATAGGGCATCCAAACGTCCGGCGCGTCCGGCCAATGGATGTGCTCGATGGTTTTGGGCAAGACTGTACTGGACATGACGAAGCTCCTGGTCGGCGCGGCGGATGGCATGGCAATATAGACCCATGCGCAAAATTCCACAGGGTGCCGGTCTCTACCTTGCCGTGTTGGAGCTCGTCTTCGCGCTCGGCTGGACAGTCTATGCCATCTATCTGCCGCGGCTCGCGGCCTCCGCCGGCATCGCCGCCGGCGCCGTCATCTACATCCTGATGCTCGACCAGGCGATCTTCACGGTCACCGACTTCGCCATGGGGGTTGCCGCCGACAAGGTGTCGCGGCTGGTCGGCCGGCTCGGTCATTGGGTGGCGGCGATCACGGCGTTGAGCTGCGCGGCATTCGTGGCCCTGCCCTTCATTGCTGGCGCGCGGCTTGGCCCGACCGCGCTCCTCGTGCTCATCGTCATCTGGGCAGTCACCTCCTCGGCGCTACGCGCACCGCCGCTGATGCTGCTCGGCAAATACGCGGCACGGCCGACGATCCCCTATCTCGCCAGCCTCGCCATGCTTGGGCTGGGCATCGCCGGCGCCGTCTCGCCGTATCTTGCCATCGTGCTCGCCAAGCAGGACCCGCGGCTGCCCTTTGTCATCGCCAGCGTCGCCCTGGTGCTGGCCAGCCTCGGATTGGCTAAGGTCGAACGCTCGCTGGCGAAGGACGCGCCGCCAAAACCCGAGCCGCCGAAAAATGTGGATCGCGCCATCCCCGTCATTATTTTCGCGCTGGCAACCGTGATTTTCGCGTTTGGCTTCCAGCTGCATTTTTTCTTCAACAGCGCGCCGCGCTTTAAGCAATTCACCAGCGACATTTCTACGCTGATGCCGGTGTTCTGGGTCGGCTTCAGCGTCGGCATGTTTCCGGCAAGCCTGATAACCAAGCGCTGGGGCGGCCTGCCGGTGATGGGCCTATTCGGACTCATCGGCGCCATCGCCATCGTGGTCATGGAATTTTCCGGCACGCTTGAAGTCGTCGTCGCGGCGCAGCTGATCGCCGGCGCCGCCTGGGGCTGTATCCTCATGAGCGCGTTTTCCGCGGCTGCGGCGCTGGGCTATACCGGCGCCGAAGGCAAAATTACCGGCGTGCTGTTCTCCGCGCTGGCGCTTGCCACATTTACGCGCATGGCGACAACCGCGAGCGGAGCGCTCAACGACCCGTCGCTGGCGCCACTGCTACATTGGGCGCCGGTTGTGTGCTGGATGATCGGCGGAGTGGTGCTGTTGGCATTGACGATCGCGCAGCTGCGGCGGGCGGCGCCTCAGTGAGGGACGACAATGAGCGGGAAAAAGCGCGTTAAAAGCTCGAAAATAATCGGTAGCGATCTGAAGAAAATCGACGAATATGTCCTTGGCCCAAAGGACTATGAAGAGATTCCGGAGTTGACCGACGAATGGTTTCGACAGGGAACCTTTCACGTCGGCGGCGTCCCCATCCCGCGCGGTCCAGGCTTTAAGAGCCGCATCAATGCGGCGCTACGCAAAGCAGCGAAACTGCCGAAGGAGCAAAGAAAGAAGGCTTAGGCGTGTCCGCATTTTTAACCGGCATTGCGGTTTCGCCTCACATCCGAAACACCCCAAACCGCGTCTCCGGGATCGGCGCATTGAGCGCCGCGGAAAAGCACAGCGCCAACACGCGGCGCGTTTCGGCGGGCGTGATGATGCCGTCGTCCCACAACCGCGCGGTGGCGTAATAGGGGTTGCCCTCGGCTTCGTATTGGTCGCGGATCGGTTGCTTGAATTCTTCTTCCTCGATCTCGGACCATTTTTTGCCGGCGGCCTCGATATTGTCGCGGCGCACCGTGGCCAGCACGCTCGCCGCCTGTTCGCCGCCCATCACCGAGATGCGGGCGTTCGGCCAGGTGAACAGGAAGCGCGGGCCGTAGGCGCGGCCGCACATGCCGTAGTTGCCGGCGCCGTAGGAGCCGCCGATGACGACCGTGATCTTCGGCACTTGGGCGCAGGCCACCGCGGTGACCATCTTGGCGCCGTCCTTGGCGATGCCGCCCGCTTCGTAATCGCGGCCGACGATGAAGCCGACGATGTTTTGCAGGAACAGGAGCGGTATACGGCGCTGGCAGCACAGTTCGACGAAATGCGCGGCCTTGAGTGCGCTTTCCGAGAACAGGATGCCGTTGTTGCCGAGGATGCCGACCGGCATGCCGTGAATGTGGGCGAAGCCGGTGACCAGGGTGGTGCCGTAGAGCGCCTTGAACTCGTCGAACTCGGAGCCGTCGACCAGCCGCGCGATCACCTCGCGCACGTCGTATTGCTTTTTCAGGTCCACCGGCACGATGCCGTCGAGCTCGCCGGCGTCGTATTTCGGTTCCGCGGTCTTGGCGAGGGGAATGTCGATCGTCTTCTTGGTGTTCAGGCCGGCAACGATCTGGCGGCACAGGGCCAGTGCGTGGCGGTCGTTCTCGGCCATGTAATCGGCAACGCCGGATTTCTTCGTGTGTACTTCGGCGCCGCCGAGCTCTTCGGCGCTGACCACTTCGCCGGTTGCCGCTTTCACCAGCGGCGGGCCGCCGAGGAAGATGGTGCCCTGATTGCGCACGATGATGGTCTCGTCCGACATCGCCGGCACGTAAGCTCCACCAGCAGTGCACGAGCCCATCACCACCGCGATCTGGGCGATGCCGGCAGCCGACAGGGTGGCCTGATTGTAGAAGATGCGACCGAAGTGCTCGCGGTCAGGAAACACTTCGGTCTGGTGCGGCAGGTTGGCGCCGCCGGAATCGACCAGATAGAGGCACGGCAGCCGATTCTCGCGCGCGATCTCCTGGGCGCGAAGATGCTTCTTCACCGTCAGCGGATAATAGGTGCCGCCCTTGATGGTGGAATCGTTGCAGACGATGACGCATTCGCGGCCGGCGACGCGGCCGACTCCGGTGATGATGCCGGCGCCATGGATGGCGTCGTCGTACATTCCGTTGGCAGCAAGCGGCGACAGTTCGAGAAACGGCGTGCCCGGATCAATCAGCGTCATCACCCGCTCGCGCGGCAACAACTTGCCACGCGCCAGATGGCGCTCGCGGGCCTGCGGCGAGCCGCCTTCGGCCGCCTTGGCGCGCTGTGCCTCGAGCTCCGCGACCAGCGCGCGCATGGCGGACTGATTGGCGCGAAACTCCTTCGAAGCGACGTCGGCGGTTGATTTAATGACGGCCACGAATCCCTCCCATTGGGAGGGATTCCACTACGCTATGACGGCCAGCGCAACCGCTAGGCGCGAACTTCCTGGCGTTGAAACACCACGTAGCCGATGACGAACAGCACCATCACGGTAGCGATCATGCCGACGATCTGCGGCCAGGCGATCAACACGCTCGAGGCGAGCGGCAGCGGCGCGCCGAGCACGGCGCCCTGCAGCTGGCTGAGATAGATCGGCCCGAGCGCCCGCGTGGTCGGATCGAGCAGCGCCACCACCACCTCGGCGAACAGGGTCGAGGGCGAGAACCGCGCCAGGATCTGCTCGAGCTGCGCGGTGCCGGGCGTCTGCAAGCCCAGCGCCGCGTAACGCGGATCCGGCGGCACGATGATTTGGGCGATGGCGCCGGCCAGCACCGGCCAGATGAAGGTGATCAACAGCCAGATGCCGAGCGTGACCAGCGCCGCGGTGGCGGCCGAACGGAACAAGATCGAGAACAACAGCGCCAGCGCCAGCCACACCCCGGCATAGACGATAGTCACCAGCAGGAAGACAAAACTGCGGGCGATCTCCTCGGCGCCGGGCGGGATGCCAATCAGCAGCAAGCCGAGCCCGATCACCAAAAGCCACAGCGTGACCAGGCTGATCGACAGCGTCACCAGACCGGCGAGGAATTTGCCGAACAGCAACGCGTCGCGATAGATCGGCTGCGCCAAGATACGCGACAGCGTGCGCCGGTTGTGCTCGCCGTTGACGGCATCAAAGCCGAGCCCGATCGCCATCAGCGGCACCAGGAACGACAAAAATGACACGAACGACGGCAACGGATCGCGCGAGGTCGTGAACAGGCGCAGGAACAGGAACGGGTCCTCCGCGGTGGTGTCCTTGATCTGCTGGATGGCGCCGTAGAGCGCCGCCAGCGCGACCAGCACGATAAGCCATTCCAGCACGCGCATGCGCACGCTGGTCAGGTGGTCCGACAGCTCCTTGAGCATGACCACGCCGAGGCCTTGGAAAGCCGAGCCTTCACGCTGCATGAAGCGTTCCCTCCTTCGTCTCGCCAGGCGCGGCCTCGAAGTAGCGGGTATAGATCGCCTCGAGGCTCGGCTCCTGTACGCCGAGGAATTTCAGGCGGCCCTGCATGGCGACCACCTCGGCTGCCGCTTCCGGCCGCACGTCGCGGTCGGCATGCAGCCGCAATTTGCCGATGCCGGTCTTCTCGACGCCGCTGACGCCGGGAATGAGCGCAAGCCGCTCGGCAAGGCCGACACCGTCGGCTTCGATATCGACCACATAGCCGCCGCCGAGAATTTGGCGGCCGAGTTCGGGCACCGTGCCCAACAGCGCAATCTTGCCGCCACTGAACAAGGCGACGCGGTCGCACACGCTCTGCACCCGCTCCAGCAAATGCGAGGACAACAGCACCGACACCCCCTCCGCCTTGAAGTTTCGGATGATGCCGAGGAGCTCCGCAGTCGCGTGCGGATCGAGGCCCGAGGTCGGCTCGTCGAGGATGGCGATCTGCGCGCCCTTCATCAAAATCTCGGCCAGGCCGAGACGCTGCCGCATGCCGCGCGAGAAGGTGGCGACGCGCTTGTCGGCAAATTCGGCAAGCCCGACCCGCTCGATCGCATCGGCAATGCGCTTCTCGCGCTCGGCGAGGCGAAAGCCGATCAGGCGGGCGGTGTAGCGCAGATTATCGGCGGCGGTGAGGTTGTCGTAGAAGCCTACCGTGTCCGGCAGATAGCCGACGCGGCGCTTGACCGAGAGCGGCTCGCGCGCCGGATTGAAGCCGAGTACGCGCACCTCGCCACCGGAGATTTCGGTCAAGCCGAGCATCATGAGGATCGTCGTCGTCTTGCCCGCGCCGTTGGGGCCGAGGAGACCGAAAATCTCCCCGCGCCCGACGGTGAACGAGATGTGGTCGACGGCGACTGCCTTGCCGTAGCTTTTGGTGAGGCCTGTGGCCTCGATGACGGTATCCTCGTTCATCGCCGGCCGAACCTCGCCACCGCTCCGACCATGACGAGGAGCGCCACGCCGATGATGCCGACACCGGCAATGCCCCACATCGTCGAGGTCGTCACCGTGACCCGGAACGTGCTGGAGGCGGATTCACCGCGCGCCGAGGCGCGGATCGTCGTCACATAATCGCCGGCGATCGCCTTCTCGGTCGGCGTGATCAGCGCCTGCACTTCCTTGTTGTCGTTCGGCGCGATGCGGTCGATGGTTTTCGGATCGAAGGTGACCTTCCATCCGCTCGGCGCCGAGCCGGAGAGCTGGATGTCCTCGGCCGGCGCCGTACCGGTGTTGGTGATGACCACCGGCACCGTGGTTTCCTTGCCCGCCGAGGCGCGCGTTGAAACGAGGCCCTCGCGGCCGCTGATGTCGATCCGCGGCTGACCGGTGATGTTGAGGCCAAGATCGGCCGTTGCGGAAGCGTCTTCGGCGGCGACGCGCACGGAGACCTTATAGGGACCAGCCGCGGCCGTATTCGGCGGCGTGATTTTGAGCTTCACGTCCTTGCTCTGGCCGGCATCGACCGGCACGGCGCTGAGCTCCTGGCTGCCGTACTGCTCGGTAAAGGTGGCGTCGAAATTTTGCGGCGCCTGGGCGGAGAGCGCGACGGTCAGCTTCTTGCCGCTGTCGTTCTTGATGCTGAGCTGATACTCGAAGCTCGACTTCACGGTGCCGCGCAGTTCGGGAAGTTGCGGCGTCACCGTCAGCTTGGCCGGCAGATCCTTGGCCAGCGTCACCGCGATCGGCAATTGCAACGTGGTCGCGCTTCCCGCCGCGGCGATGGTCAGCGTCTGCGTGCCCATGGCCGCGTCCTTCGGCACGTCGAGCCGCAGCGACAGCGAAACGCTCGAATTGGTCGCGGGCATCGCCGCGGCGACCGGTTGTCCGCCGCCCAGCAATGTCGCCGTCCAACCGGTCGGCACGCCGGACACCGACAGCGCCAAACGCTCGGGCGCCATATCATAATTTTGTATGCGCAGACTGACCGTCGAGGTCTCACCCGGCCGCAGCGTCACTGCCGGATAGTCGCTCATCAGAAAAAGACCCTTGACGTCTTTCGGCGCGTCGTCGGCCTTGACGGCCGGCGCCATGCAAACCGCAAAAGCGGCAAGAAAGGCGGCAAGTGCCGCGATGAATCCATATCGCATTAGCATTGGCTCCCGTGCAGGAAATGGTTCGGCGTGCCCCCTCCCCGACGCGCTCGCAACGAGCGCGGGCGAGGAAGAGGGCATTGTGGGCGTAATCGTGACAAAATCATGCAGACACTAGCCTATTTGGCAAGGGCCGGGCGAAAAGTCCTGCGGTAGAGAGCCGCAGCCAAGCTGGAGTTGCGCCGATGCGCCGTAGAGAGATCAGCGCCGGCATTTTGGCGTTCCGGCGCAAGCCCGCCCTGGAAGTCCTGTTAGCACATCCAGGCGGACCGTTCTGGGCAAAAAAGGACGATGGAGTCTGGACGATCCCTAAGGGCCTCGTCGAGCCGGGTGACGATCTGGTCGCCACGGCGCGGCGCGAATTCACCGAGGAGACCAATTTGACGGCCGACGGCGCGTTGATCGCGCTCGCGCCAGTTAACCAAAAGAGCGGAAAGGCCGTGCACGCCTTCGCGATCGAAGCGGATTTCGAGCTTGGCGCATTTGCCAGCAACACGTTCGAGATCGAATGGCCGCCGAAATCCGGCAAACGGCAGAGCTTTCCCGAGATCGACCGGATCGCCTATTTCGCGCTGCCGGCCGCCAAAACAAAGATTATCGCCTATCAATTGCCGCTATTGCTCGAGCTCGAAGCGCGATTTGCGTAGCCCGGGTTGAGCGTAGCGAAATCCGGGAGCAGCGCTGCCGGCAAGTCTCCCCGGATTTCGCATTCGCTCAACCCGGGCTACGCATCACTCCCGCAGCACCTCCGGCCAATCAACCTCGTCGTGCGGCAGCACCCAGGGCTCGCGTCGCGCCGCGTCCCGCCATTCGCTCCATGCCGGCATCGCCATCATGGCGCGCATATAAGCGCGCGCGGTGTCACTCACCTCGACAGCGTAGGTGTGGAAACGCCAGACCACCGGCGCATACATGGCGTCGGCCGCACCGAACGCGCCGAACAGAAACGGCCCGCCTGCGCCGAAGCGCGCGCGGCAGTCGCGCCAGATGGCATCGATGCGCACCACGTCGGTTTTCGACCCGTCGTCGAGCGCCCGCAGCTTCACCGGCCGCCAGACATTCATCGGCAGGAGGCGTCGCAACGGCATAAATCCGGCGTGCATCTCGGCGGCAACCGCGCGCGCATGAGCGCGAGCGGCGGCGTCTTTCGGCCATAGCGCGGCCGCAGGAAATTTCTCGGCGAGATATTCGAGGATCGCAAGCGATTCCCAAACCCGGATATCACCGTCGATCAGCACCGGCACCTTGCCGGCGCCGCTGACCGCGATCACCCGCGTCTTGAAATCCTTCGCTTCCAGCGAGATGACGGTTTCGTCGAATGCGATGCCGGCCACCGTCATGGCAAGCCATGGCCGGAACGACCACGACGAGTAGTTTTTGTTGCCGATGACCAAGTGCAGCGCCATGGCCTCAGTGTATCCCGGATTTCGCCGGCGCAAAAATCGCGCGCGGCGGTGCGGGACGCCTGACTGCGCCTGCGGTTAGACGATGCCGCTCACGACCGCGATAAAGGAAACGAACAGAACCGCCGACGCCGTGCACAACGCCGTCAGTGCGGTTTCGACCCAGCGGCCGGCCGGCGATTGAACCGCGGCGGCCATGGCGTCAAACTCGGGTTCGAGCGCGGCATGAATATCCATAGACATGTTTGTCCAACCCCCCGAGGACATCTCGCCGAGACGTGACGCAACACTTTTCGCCCGACTCAAATCCGATCCTCAGCCATGCCAGCATCGGGGCGCGGGATGAAGGATTGGTAAAAAGTCCCAAAATGAGACGGGAGTTTTCCGGAACGGTTAGCACGCGCCTATCAGGGCGCCGGGAACAGTTCCGCGGTCTTGCCGGTGATCCGATAGGCCAAAAGGCCGATCCACTCGCGAACCGCGGTATCGGTGCGGCGCAAGCCGTCGCCGAGCGAGGGAAACGGCGTCAGCGCATCGACCGGCCCGCGCGTGCGCCAATCGACCGGATAGGCTTCGATCGGGAAGCCGGCGGCGCGGAAGGCGGCCATGGCGCGCGGCATATGATAGGCCGACGTCACCAAGATCCAGCGCTCGCCCGGCTGCGGATTGGCGAGCAAGCGCGAGAACACGGCGTTCTCGATGGTGTTGCGTGATTGCTCCTCGGCGGTGATGCGTTCGTGTGGGACGCCAAGTGCCTCGAATTCCTTCACCGCGACGGCCGCCTCGACCGCGTCGCTGGCGAGCAAAAAATTGCTGCCGCCGGAAAAAATGATGCGCGCGTTCGGATAGCGGCGTGCGAGTTCGGCGGCAACGGTGATCCGCTCGGCGGCTTCATTGAGCGCGACGGCACCGCGCGCCGCCGACACGTCCAGCGAGATCGCCCCGCCGAGCACGACGATGCCGTCCGGCGCGCCGCGCGAAGCGTCCCACGGCGGAAAGCGCTGCTCCAGCGGCAAGATCAAAGCGTTGCCGAGCGGCGACAGGCCGGCGATGGCGATGAGCGCAATACTGGTGACGATGAGCCAACTGGCCAGCCGCCGGAAGCGCGTGCACAACAGCACCAGACCGGCGATGCCGATCGCAATCAGAACATTGGACGGCAGGGCGAAGAAGCCGAGGATCTTGGAAAGGATGAAGAACACGCCGGCCCCCCACTCGCCTTTCGGCGAACAAAAAAACTAGCCGCGTGTTTTGCGCCACGTCGCGTAGCGGACCTTGGCGTCGTCGTTCGGCGGATAAAGGCCGGGCAGCTTCACGCCCTTCTCGACCTCGCTGAACACCCAGCTCTCATAGAGCTCGTGCTCGGCGCCTTCATGGGCGACGAAATCCACTAAGGCCAGCGGAATGACGACGGCGCCGTCGTCGTCGGCCACAATCACGTCGCCTGGAAAGATGGCGCAGCCGCCGCAACCGATCGGCTGCTGCCAGCCGACGAAGGTCAAGCCGTTGACAGAGGCCGGCGCGGCGACGCCGGCGCACCACACCGGCAGCGCGCTGGTCAAGACGCCGGCGCGGTCGCGCATGACGCCGTCGGTGACCAGCGCCGCAACATTTCGTTTTTTCATCCGCGCGCACAGAATATCGCCGAAGATGCCTGCGCTCGGCACGCCCATGGCGTCGGCGACCGCGATCACGCCCTCCGGCATTTCTTCGATGGCGGCGCGGGTCGAGATCGGACTCGCCCAGCTTTCCGGCGTCGCCAAATCTTCACGCACCGGCACGAAGCGCAAGGTGAAGGCCGGGCCGATGATGCGCTCACCGCTAGACACCAACGGCTTCGGACCGTTCATCCAGCAACGCCGGATGCCCTTCTTCAACAGGATGGTGGTGATCGTTGCCGTGGTCACCTTGCGCAGAACGTCGAACAGCGCCTCGCTCATCGCATGCCTCGCTAAAAGAAAATCACGCCGGCGCCATGCCGAGCCGCTCGTCGCGGCGGCGTAGCCAGGCCACGAACGGAATCGACAGCAGCACCATCCAGCCCTTGCCGACCACCTGCCCGAGCAAAAAATCGAGCGAGCCGAAGGCGAGCCACAGGAACACGATGGAGTCGACGACGAGGCCGACGACGCTCGAAGCCACGACGGCAAGAACAAGCCGGCGCCGGGCGAGCGGCGTATAGACCCCAAGGTCGGCGAATTCCGACATCAGGAAGGCAACACCCGAGGCGACAACGAGCGAAGGCGGCGCCAGCAGGGCCGACAGCGCCGTGCCGCACAGAATCGCCATCGCCGACATAATGGCGCCCAGCCGCCGTTGCACGAGATCGCGCAGCACCAGCGCGACGCCGACCATCATGACGCCCGACGGCGCCATCAAGCCGGGCGCGACCGGCACGACGCAGGGGCCGTTGGCGATGCATGTTGTGCCGACATGGCCGATCAGCCAATTGGCCGCCGGTATCGTCAGCGCGAACAGGACCAGGAAAATCACGCCTTCGCGCCGGCGTTGTTGCTCTCTATCCGATGTCATGCCGCTGCCTTCCATTTCGCATAGCCCTCCGCGCGCAACCGGCAGGCCGGGCATTCGCCGCAGCCAAAACCCCAGGCGTGCCGGTGTTCGCGGTCGCCGAGATAGCAGGTGTGGGTCTCGGCGAGAAGAAGCTCAATCAGAGGCGCGCCGCCGATGTCTTGGGCCAGCGCGAAGGTCGCCGCCTTGTCGATCCACATCAGCGGTGTGTGGATGACGAAGCGGCGGTCCATGCCGAGCGTGAGCGCAAGCTGCATCGCCTTGATGGTGTCGTCGCGGCAATCGGGATAGCCGGAAAAATCGGTTTCGCACATGCCGGCGACGAGATGTTTTAGGCCGCGCCGATAGGCGAGCGCGCCGGCAAACGAGAAAAACACCAGATTGCGGCCGGGCACGAACGTCGTCGGCAGGCCGGATTCGGAGATTTCAATGGCGACGTCGCGGGTCAGCGCGGTTTCCGAAATCGCGGCGAGCGCGTCGATCCGCACCACATGGTCTTCGCCGAGCCGCTCGCGCCACGCGGCGGAGAGCTGCGACAGCCGCTCGCGAATGCCCGGGCGCACGGCGAGCTCGACGGCGTGGCGCTGCCCATAATCGAAACCGATCGTCTCGACGCGGGCAAAGCGCTCCAACGCCCAGGCGAGGCAGACCGTGGAATCCTGGCCGCCGGAGAACAGAACCAAGGCGTCGCCGAGCAAGCTCACCGTGACCCATCCTTCAGCCAGGCGCCGATCCGCTCGACCGCTTCATGCATCTCTTCGCGCGAGCCGGCGTAGCACAGGCGCAAGAAATTCCGTCCGTGCAGCGGATCGAAATCGACGCCGGGAGTCGCCGCAACCCCTGCTTCCTCCAGCATGCGCGTGGCGAAAGCGAAACTGTCGGTCGAGAAACGCGATACGTCGGCGTAGAGATAGAACGCGCCGTCGGCCGGCAGGAATGAATCAAGCCCGGCGCGCGGCAACCCTTCGACGAGGATACGGCGGTTCTCCTCGTAGCCATGTTTTACTTGGTCGAGCTCCGTGCGCGCGTCGAATGCCGCTTCGGCGGCGATCTGCGACAGCGTCGGCACCGAAATCGCAAGGTTCTGCTGCAGTCGCTCGACCGCCCTTAACAGCGACGGCGGCACCACCATCCAGCCGATCCGCCATCCGGTCATACAAAAGTATTTGGAAAACGAGTTGATCACGATGGCGTCATCCGACAGGCCCGCGGCGCTCTCGGCCGCAAAGGCATAATCGAGGCCGTGATAGATCTCGTCCGATATGAAAGCGATGCCGGCATCTTCGGCGCAACGGATCAGTTCCGTGAGCGCTTGCGCGGTCATCATGGTGCCGGTCGGATTGGCCGGAGAACCGACGATCACGCCCTTGAGCGGCCGCGCGCGGTGCAGCGACAGTAGCGCGTCACGCGTGATCGACCATCGCGTCTGCGCATCGGTCTCGATCCACACTGGCTCGCAGCCGAGCGCGGTGAGGATATGACGATAAGGCGGATAGCCCGGCAACGCCATGGCCACGCGATCTCCCGCTTCAAAAGCGGCGAGGAACGCCAGAATAAATCCGGCCGACGAGCCGGTGGTGACGACAATGCGCGCCGGATCGATGTCGAGACCGTGACGTTCAGCATAGGACTTGGCGATGCGCCGGCGCAGCGATGCAATACCCAGAGTTTCGGTATAGCCGAGCGGGCCCGCCGAGAGCGCCGCCCGCGCCGCGGCGAGCGCGACTGCCGGTGCGCCCACCGCCGGCTGGCCGACCTCCATATGGATGATGCGGCGGCCTTGCACCTCGAGCCGCGCCGCGGCGGCCATGACGTCCATCACCATGAACGGCGGCACGGCGCTGCGGGCCGATGGCTGCAAGAGGCGTTGCGCCTTATCGAGCATAAATTCGCCTTTACATTCCAAATATCGGCCGTTGCGGGACCGCCCCGCTGCTGCCGTATTCGGCGGCTTTCGTGGCTGCGGGCTTCGACGCGGCGACCGTGTCGGCCTTGTATTGACCGTTACCGGCGTCCATAGCTCGGGTCCCAACAGAGGGACCAAAACTGTCCCAGATGAATCCTGTAAAACCTCCTAGCAAGGTGCGCCCGGGGAAGCCAGCTTCCCGCGCCATTGCGCTTGTCACGGCCGCGTCGGTCGCGCTGGCTTCCGTCCCGGCGCGCGCCCAGAACGGCTCCAATGCCGGCATCCCGATGATTCGCGACGCCGAGATCGAGCAATTGCTGCGCGATTACGTGTCGCCGATCCTCAAGGTCGCCGGCTTGAGCAATCAGGGCATCCAGGTCGTCATCATCAACGACAAGTCGTTCAACGCCTTCGTCATGGATGCGCACCACATCTTCGTCAACGCCGGCGCGCTGATGGAGACGACGACACCCAATCAAATGATCGGCGTGTTCTCGCACGAGACCGGCCACATCGTCGGCGGGCACTTGTCGAAGATGCGCCAGGAACTCGCCAATGCGCAGACCGCAGCGATCATCGCCATGCTGCTCGGCATCGGCGCGGTGGCGGCGGGAGCGCGCTCGAACAATTCCGACATGGCCAATATCGGCGGCGCGATCATCTCCGGCCCGCAGGCCTACTTGGAGAACACGTTGCTTTCCTACCAGCGCGGCCAGGAAGAATCGGCCGACCGCGCCGGCGTGCGCTTCTTGACCATGACCGGCCAATCGGCCAAGGGCATGTACGACACCTTCAAACGCTTCGCCGACGAGTCGTTGTTCTCGGCGCATTCCATAGATCCCTATGCGCAAAACCATCCGATGCCCGCCGAGCGCATGGCAGCGCTCGCCGAGCTGGTGAAGACGCCGTACTGGGACAAGAAGGATCCGCCCGAGCTGCAATTCCGCCACGACATGATGCGGGCGAAGATGTATGGCTTCACCGACAAGCCCGACGCGGTGCTGCGGCGCTATCCATTGACCGACAACAGCATGCCAGCCCGCTACGCGCGCGCCATCTCGTCTTATAGGTTCGGCGATATGCACGACGCCGCCGTGCAGATCGATGCCCTGATCGCGTCGGCGCCGAACAATCCCTATTTCTACGAGCTCAAAGGCCAGGCGCTGCTCGAAGGCGGACATCCGGCGGCAGCGATCGCGCCGTTGCGCCACGCCGCGCAGCTTGCGCCCGATCCCGCGCTGATCCAGATCACGCTGGCGCAGGCGCTGATCGCCACCAACGACGCCAAGCAGGTCGAGGAAGCTATCCCGCTCCTGCGCTCGGCGCTCGCCAAGGAGCCCGAGGCGGCGGACGCCTACCTGCAGCTGGCGATGGCCTATGGCCACAAGGGCGATCTGGCCGACGCCGATCTCGCTTCGGCGCAAGCCGCCTTCGCCCGCGGCGACAACAAGACGGCGCGGCAGCTCGCCGCCCGGGCCAAGGAACGTTTCCCCATCGGATCGCCCGGCTGGGTGCGCGCCGACGACATAGTTGCTTTCAACAAGAACCTCAGTCAAAACCCGCTTAGAAAATGATCACCGGAAGGACGACTCTATGAACAATGTTTTTGCAACGCGCTCGCGCCCGGTTTTGTTCGTGTCGTTGCTCGCGGCAACGATGCTGCTGGCGCCTGCCGCCTCGGCGCAATCGTTCTCCGACGACCAGAAGCAAGCCATCGAGGGCATCATCAAGGATTACCTGCTCAAGCACCCCGAGGTGCTGCAAGACGCCATGAACGCCCTGGAAAAGAGGCAGCAGGAAGCCGACGCCGAAAAGGCGCGCACGACCATCAAGGACAACAACGCCACCCTGTTCAACTCACCGCATCAAGTGGTGCTCGGCAATCCGCAGGGCAACATCACCATGGTCGAGTTCTTCGATTACAATTGCGGCTATTGCAAACGGGCGCTGCCCGACATGCTGACGCTGTTGAAGACCGATCCGAACATCAAATTCGTGCTCAAGGAATTTCCGGTTTTGGGCGAAGGCTCGGTCGAAGCCGCGCACGTCGCGGTCGCGGCCCGCATGCAGGACCCGACCGGCAAGAAGTACATCGAATTCCACCAGAAGCTCCTGGGCGGCCGCGGCCCGGCCGACAAGGCACACGCGCTTGCGGCCGCCAAAGACACCGGCTTCGACATGGCGCGGATCGAGAAGGATATGAACAGCGACGAGGTCAAGGCCACCATCGACGAGAATATGAAGCTCGCCGACGCGCTCGGCGTCAGCGGCACGCCGAGCTATGTGGTCGGCTCCGAACTGGTGGTCGGCGCCGTCGGACTCGACTCGCTGAAGGACAAAATCGCGGCCGCGCGGAAGTAAAATCTTCCGTCGTCGGCGTCCGGATTGATCACCCTCCCCCGCTTCGGGGGAGGGTTTTTTCGTGCTGTTATTTGGCCAGATAGTTGCGGTGCACCCAGCTGCCGTCGGTACGGCGCGTCTCGGCATAGAGCGACCGGTCGCCGTCACGCGTTGCCAGCCGAACGCTGGCGTTGATCGCGCGCTCGGCCTTCACCCCAGTCGATGCCGCGGCCAGGAAAGTTTCCACGTCCTTGACTGACGGCGGCGGCGCGCCGGCGATCTCTTTCACGCTGATCGCCTCGGTGACATTGGCGGCGAGCAGCTTGCGCCACATTTTGCGAAACAGCGCGTTCGAGGCGTAGACATCGCCACTATTGATCTTGCCGTTGATGGCGAAAACGTAACCGACGATGTCGTCGCCAGTTTCGCCGGCGCCTTGCAGCGCCGCGATATAGGCCGTCTGGGCCTGCTTGAGCTTCTCGTTTTCGAGCGACAATTGCAGGCTCGATGGCGAGGCCGGCGCCGCCACAGGAGCGCCGACGGATCGGGACAAGCTGTCCTGGGTCTTGCGCACCGTCGACCAGATTTCCTGCTGGCTCTGCCCCACGCCTGAGCCACCCGTATAAGCCATGGCTCGCCCGGGGGCGTCCGCCGGCGACGGCGCAGCAGCAACCGCATAGGCCCGCATGGCGACTTTCGCCTCGTGCGACGGCATGGCCGAGGCGGCGCTCGAGAACTGCCTGTCGTCCTCGTTGCCGCGCGCCGTCCACCGGCCGTGCTCGACGCAGAACGCCGCGATCGACATCTCGCCCGAACGCGGCGGCAACAACAGATCGACCGACAGCACACGGTCCTGCTGCCCGCCCTTCACGATATCGCCGGCCTGAACGTAGACCTCGTCCTTGCCGGTATTCTCTACGGTCAGCGCGTTGACGCTGCCGGTCTCGCGGACTTTGACGGCGCCCTTGGCCAGCGCCTCCTGCAGGGTCAGCGGCACCGCGCCGCCGCCGCCCGTGCCGTGCACGAGATAGATCGCGAGGTTGTCGTGCACGATCGGACCGGAGACTTGAAGACCGGCGTCGGCAAGGGCCGGCGCAACGAATGGAAGCGACGCAAGGAAACACGCGACAAGATGCAAAAAAGCTCTGTAGCGCATGGAATCACCCTCCCGATGATGGTCGCGGCGGGAATCTCGATGCGCTCTGTGGTGCGGTCGCGGGGTGGCGGTGGCGGATTTTGGGTTTCATCGTGGCGGCCGCAATGGCGCACCCCGGCTTCCCCTTTACGGGGGGCTTCCCTATAACCTGACCGACATGGTGGGCGTTCGCCCGCCGCGACCGCAGCCGGGTCCTTGAAATGCCGAAGACCGTCTACGTCCTGAACGGACCCAATCTCAATCTGCTCGGCACACGCGAGCCGGGGCTTTACGGCCACGCCACGCTGGCCGACGTCGAGAAGCTTTGCCGCGCCACCGCGAAGCGGCACGGGCTTGCACTGGTGTTTCGCCAATCCAATCACGAAGGCGAAATCGTCGATTGGATTCAGGAGGCGCGCGTCAAGAAAGCCGTCGGCCTCATCATCAATCCGGCGGGATACACGACAACGTCGATCGCCATCCTCGATGCGTTGTTCATGATCGAGGTGCCGATCATCGAGGTGCACATCACCAATATCCACAAGCGCGAGGAATTCCGCCACCACTCCTATATTTCAAAAGCGGCGCGCGCGGTGATCGCCGGCTGCGGCGTGCAGGGCTACGCGCTCGCCATTGCCGGCGTCGCGGACATGATCGGCGCTAAGGATTGATCGTGGCGCGCAAGCCCGGGAACCCGTCCATGCCAAAGACACCGGCGATCGACCACGATGTCATCCGCGATCTGGCGAAGCTGCTCGACGAAACCGGGCTCACCGAGATCGAGTTCGAGCGCGACGGCGTGTCAGTCCGCGTTGCCCGCCATCTCAGTGCGCCAAATCCACGGTTGCGATCGGCAGAGGCGCCAGCGAGCGTCCCGGCGGCCGCGGTCCCGGCAGCGATCGACCCGACGCAGCATCCCGGCGCCGTCATCTCGCCGATGGTCGGCACCGTCTATCTCGGCCCGGCACCGGGCGCGCGGCCCTTCGTGGAGGTCGGCAGCCAGGTGAAGGCCGGCGACCCGCTGCTCATCATCGAAGCGATGAAGACGATGAATCAAATCCCGGCGCCGCGCTCCGGCACGGTGATTCAGGTTCTCGTCGAAGACGGCCAGCCGGTCGAATACGGCGAGCCGCTGATGATCATCGAGTGACGACTCGATGTTCGACAAAATCCTGATCGCCAATCGTGGGGAAATCGCGCTGCGGGTGCTGCGCGCCTGCAAGGAGCTTGGCATTCCTACCGTCGCGGTCCATTCGACGGCGGACGAAGACGCCATGCATGTGCGCCTCGCCGACGAAAGCGTCTGCATCGGGCCGCCGCCGGCCAAGGACAGCTACCTCAATATTCCGGCGCTGCTCTCGGCCTGCGAGATCACCGGCGCCGACGCCGTACACCCCGGCTACGGCTTTCTTTCGGAGAACGCGCGCTTTGCCGAAATTCTCGGCGAGCATAACGTGCACTTCATCGGGCCGCGGCCCGAGCATATCCGCCTGATGGGCGACAAGATCGCAGCCAAGCGCACGGCGCTTGCGCTCGGCATTCCGGTCGTCCCCGGCTCCGACGGCGGCGTTGGCTCGGACGCCGAGGCCTTCCGCCTGGCGCGCGATGTCGGCTTTCCGCTGATGCTCAAGGCGGCCTCGGGCGGCGGCGGCCGCGGCATGAAGCTGATCCGCGCCGAGGACGAGCTGGCGGCCGGCCTCGCCGTGGCGCGCGCCGAGGCCCAGGCCGCGTTCGGCGACGACACGATTTATCTGGAAAAATACCTGGAACGGCCGCGCCACATCGAAATCCAGGTGCTCGGCGACGGCAAAGGCCGCGCCATCCATCTCGGCGAACGCGACTGCTCGCTGCAACGGCGCCACCAGAAGGTCTGGGAGGAAGGCCCCTCGCCGGCGCTCAATACCGCCGTGCGCGACACGATCGGCGAAACCGTCGCCAAGGCAATGCGCGAGATCAAATATCTCGGCGTCGGCACCGTCGAATTCCTCTACGAGGACGGCAAGTTCAACTTCATCGAAATGAACACCCGCATCCAGGTCGAGCATCCGGTGACCGAGATGATCACCGACATCGACCTCGTCGTCGAGCAGATCCGCGTCGCCGCCGGCAACGATCTCACCTTGACGCAAGACGAAGTGAAATTTCACGGCCACGCCATCGAATGCCGGATCAATGCTGAAAATCCGGTGTCGTTCCGGCCGTCGCCGGGCAAGATCGTGCACTACCATCCGCCCGGCGGCTTGGGCGTGCGGGTCGATTCCGCCGTCTACCACGGCTACGCGATCCCGCCGTTTTACGATTCGCTGGTCGGCAAGCTCATCGTCCACGGCAAGACGCGCAGCGAATGCCTGATGCGGCTCAAACGCGCGCTCGACGAATTCGTCATCGACGGCATCGAGACCACCATTCCCCTGTTCCGTGCCTTGGCGCAGGAGAAGGACATCATCGACGGCGATTACCACATCCACTGGCTGGAAGAGTTCCTCGCCCGCGGCGAGGCGGCGCAGTAATCAAGCTGGCAGGCCGGTCGCGGCCTGGCGCAGCGCGGCCATCAGCAATCGGCCGACGAGCTCCGGCTGGTAAGGTTTTGGCACGATGATGGCGCCCGGCACGCGCGCATCCGGCGCCAGCATGGTCGCGCGTGCCGAGGCATAGATCACCGGAAGATTGGGCAACAATTCGCGAGCCCGACGCGCTAGTGCGGCGCCGTCCATCTTGCCCGGCAGATTGATGTCGGTGAACAGCACGTCCACCGTGTCCGACGCCAAGTGCCCCAGCGCGTCAGCCGCGTTGGTGACCGACTGCACATCGAAGCCTTGTTCAGACAGCGATTGCGTCACCCACTCGTTGACGAGAATCTCGTCTTCAACAAGCAAGACATGGATCGGTTCGGTCGTTTTGACGTTCGGTTCCACGGCAGCAACTCAACGTGCTTGCAATTGTCGTATCGGTAACGTCCGGCACGCCAAAGCGTTCAAGCTGATTAAAATCTTAGCAGTGCTGTGGTTCTTAGACTGTTAATATCGGTCGAAAACCAGGGAAGCGAAGGCCCTCTTGAACCAGGAACCGGGAGCCGGTTAAACGAATCCCATGGCTAGCCGCGAATCCGCACTCATCGACATCACGCCGGAGGTGCTGCTCAAGGCCTATTCCTGCGGCATCTTTCCCATGGCGGAAAGCGCCGACGACCCGGCGCTCTATTGGATAGAGCCGGAGCGGCGCGGCATCATTCCTTTTGACCGCTTCCACGTGCCGGACCGGCTGGCACGCACCGTACGCTCCGACCGCTACACCGTCGTGGTCGACCGGGATTTCGACGCCGTTATCGACGGCTGCGCGCAGCCGGTGCCGGGACGCAGCCGGACCTGGATCAACGCCCGCATTCACAACCTGTATCGAAAGCTCTACGAGCGCGGCGACTGTCATACGGTCGAGGTGTATGACGGCGAGGATTTGGTCGGCGGCCTTTACGGTGTCAGTCTCGGACGCGCCTTTTTCGGCGAAAGCATGTTTCACCGCGCCCGCGACGCGTCCAAGGTTGCGCTGGTGCATTTGGTGGCGCGGCTCAAAGCCGGCCATTACCGCCTGCTCGACACGCAATTCGTCACCGAGCATTTGCGCACATTCGGCGCCATCGAAGTCACCCGACCGGCCTATCACAAATTGCTCGATGCCGCGCTCGTCGGCGAGGGAGATTTCGGCGCGCTGGCGCTCGATCGGCCGGTGCCCGGTGACGCCGCGTTGGCGCGTCTCGCAGCAGGATAAGCTTCAACGCGCCGGTGGGGCGGGGGCCGGCGCCGGCGCGACTTGACGC
>JBAUYI010000228.1:0-3622 GCA_049584715.1 Xanthobacteraceae bacterium | reverse complement strand
CGGACGCGACCAGTCGAGGTCCGAGAGATGCACCATGCCGTCGACGTCGCCGTCGAGGCCGATGAACAGGCCGAATTCGGTCTTGTTCTTGACCTCGCCTTCGACCTCGGTGCCGGCCGGATATTTCTCCAGGAACACTTCCCAGGGGTTACGCATGGTCTGCTTGAGGCCGAGCGAAATGCGGCGCTTGACCGGGTCGACTTCGAGCACCTGCACTTCGACCTCCTGAGAGGTTGAAACGATCTTGCCGGGATGCACGTTCTTCTTGGTCCACGACATTTCCGAAACGTGGATCAAACCTTCGATGCCGGGCTCGAGCTCGACGAAGGCGCCGTAGTCGGTGATGTTGGTGACGCGGCCCTTGAAGCGTGCGCCGACCGGATATTTGGCCTCGATACCCTGCCACGGATCGTCGAGCAGTTGCTTCATGCCGAGCGAGATGCGGTGGGTCTCGTGGTTGATCTTGATGATCTTGACCTTCACCTGCTGGCCGATATTGAGCACCTCGGACGGATGATTGACGCGCCGCCAGGCAATGTCGGTGACGTGAAGCAGGCCATCGATGCCGCCCAGATCGACGAAGGCGCCGTAGTCGGTGATATTCTTGACCACACCGTCGATGACCTGGCCCTCTTCGAGGTTCTGCACCAGCTCCTGACGTTGCTCGGCGCGGGTCTCTTCCAGCACGGTGCGGCGCGACACGACGATGTTGCCGCGGCGGCGATCCATTTTGAGGATCTGGAACGGCTGCTGGTTGTTCATCAGCGGCGACACGTCGCGGATCGGCCGGATATCGACCTGCGAGCGCGGCAGGAAGGCCACGGCGCCGTCGAGATCGACGGTGAAGCCGCCCTTGACCTGGTTGAAGATGACGCCCTGGACCTTTTCGTTGTTCTGGAACGCCTTCTCGAGCTTGCCCCAGCTTTCCTCGCGGCGCGCCTTGTCACGCGACAGCACGGCCTCGCCAAGCGCATTCTCGATGCGTTCGAGATAGACCTCGACGGTATCGCCGATCTTGATCTCGTTGTTGCGGCCGGGCCCGGCGAATTCCTTCAGCGCAACGCGGCCCTCGGTCTTCAAGCCCACGTCGATGACGGCGAGGTCTTTTTCGATCCCGACCACCGTCCCTTTGACGACGGAGCCTTCCTGCAGGTGACCGTCGCTGAACGATTCTTCGAGCAGCGAGGCAAAATCTTCGCGCGACGGCGCGGCGACAGCAGCTTGAGCCATAAATACTCCGGACCCCGTGGATTGAATTGGTCCCGAACGCGCGGCAGCCACCGGCAGGGCCGGCGGTTGGGGTCTTCAGCCAGACGATCGGGACGAAGCTTTATCCAGGTCGCATAGACGAAGCGGCAAACGGGCTAACCTCCAATGACGAAAGTGCGTCAACCGCGCTTTCGGCCCGTTCGAGCGGCCTCGATGATGGCAACAGCGGCCCGGAACGCCGCGTCTATACCCAAATGAGTGGTGTCGAGCAAGTGCGCGTCCGGGGCGGCCTTTAAGGGGGCGGCAGTACGGCGGGAATCGCGCTCGTCGCGGCGCAGGAGGTCGGCCAATACCTCTTTCTCGTCCGCCTCTTCGCCCCTTGCCCGAAGCTCAAGGACGCGGCGGGCGGCGCGCACTTCGGGGCTGGCGATAACGAACAGTTTTACATCGGCGCCGGGGGCGATGACGGTGCCGATATCGCGGCCGTCGAGCACGGCGCCAGGAGCTTTCATGGCAAACTGGCGCTGGTAGCTCATCAGCGCCTGGCGCACCTGCGGGATCGCCGCGACCACCGACGCCGCCTCGGTGATGACCTGCAATTTCAGGGCGTTGTCGTCGAATTTCTTCGGATCGAGCGCCACCGCCGCGTCGATGGCACGCGCGGTGTCGTCGAGCGGATAGCCGGAATCGAGCATCGCTTTGCCCACGGCGCGGTAGAGCAGCCCGGTATCGAGATGATGCAGCCCGTAGACCTGCGCCAGGTACCGCGCGATCGTGCCCTTGCCCGAGGCGGCCGGTCCGTCGATGGCGATGATCATGACAAGTCCGCCCCAAGCCCGCGCATCAATTCGACGAAACCTGGAAAGCTTGTGGCAATGAATGTGCCGTCGTCGATCTGCACCGGCTGGTCGCTGGCGAGCCCCAGGACCATCGCCGCCATGGCGATGCGGTGATCCATATGAGTGGTAACGATACCGCCGCCCGCGGCGTGGCCCTTACCCTGCACGATAAGATCGTCGCCTTCGATTTCGACCGCGACACCGTTGGCGCGCAGCAGCGCGGCCGTGGCGGCGAGACGATCGGACTCCTTGACCCGCAGCTCCTTGAGCCCACGCATCACCGTGGTGCCTTCGGCGAAAGCGGCGGCCACCGCAAGCACCGGATATTCATCGATCATGGACGGCGCGCGCTCCGCCGGCACTTCGACGCCGCGCAGCGCGCCTGAGCGGACACGAAGGTCGGCGACGTCCTCGCCACCCTCTTTGCGCCGATCGAGCTCTTCGATCGCGGCGCCCATCTCGCCGAGCGTCGTGATCAGACCGGTGCGCAGCGGATTCATCATGACGCCGTCGAGGATCACGTCGGAGCCGCGCGTGATCAGGGCCGCAATCATCGGGAATGCCGCCGAGGACGGATCGGCAGGAACCACGATCGGCTTCGGCACGAGTTCCGGTTGGCCGGTCAGCGTGATGCGGCGGCCGTTGTCCCCCTCCAGCTCGACGCGCACCTGAGCGCCGAAATGGGACAGCATCTTCTCGGTATGATCGCGCGTCGCCTCGGCCTCGATCACCACGGTCTGGCCCGGCGCGGCGAGGCCGGCCAGCAGCGCCGCCGACTTCAACTGCGCCGACGGCACCGATGGCCGGAACACGATCGGGATCGGATCGCGCGCGCCGGCGAGCGTCAGCGGCAGCCGGCCGTCGGTCGAGGCCAGTGTACGCGCGCCGATACGTTCCAAGGGGTCGAGCACCCGGCGCATCGGCCGCTTGCGCAGCGACGCATCGCCGTCGAATGTCGCCGTCACCGGGCAACCGGCGACCGCGCCGAGCATCAGCCGGCAGCCGGTTCCCGAATTGCCGAAGTCGAGCGCCGCGGCTGGCTCGGCAAAGCCGCCGACACCGACGCCGCGCAGGAGCCATTGCCGCTCACCGGTTCCTTCGACATAGGCGCCCAGCGCGCGGAGCGTCCGCGCCGTATTGATGACGTCCTCGCCTTCGAGCAGGCCGCCGATCCGGGTCTCGCCGACCGCCAGCGCGCCGAGGATCAGGGCGCGAATCGAAATCGACTTGTCGCCGGGCACGCGCGCCCGGCCGGCCAGGGGGCCGTGGCGGCGGGCGGTGAGCGGTGCAGGTTTGGCGGTCATGGGGAATAAATCCAGCACCCGTCCTCTAGCACGGCGCAACATTGCCCGTCATTCCGCGGTTTTTCGCGACAAAATCGGGGGTAATCGCCGCCGATACTCTATTGACAGGGGCGCCACGACTAGCCAAGTGAAGCTCCCAAATCGCCAAGGATCTGGATCGTGGCCAAACCCGAGCTCGGCACCAAGCGGCTCTGCGCCAGTTGCAGCGCCAAGTTCTACGACCTCAGCAAAGACCCGATTCACTGCCCGAAATGCGGCGCGGTGTATGAA
>JBAUYI010000227.1:0-2595 GCA_049584715.1 Xanthobacteraceae bacterium | reverse complement strand
GTGGACCAGGAGCGCTTCGGCGTCGCCACGCGCGCCGATCGCGAGTGCTTGTCCGGTCCCGACCGCGACGACGTGCACGCCCAAGCCGGTCGCTGAGCGAAAGATCGGCAGGACGTGGTCGAATAGGCCTGAGTCTTGGGTCGAGGTGGTCGAGCTGAGAACGATGAAGCGCTCCTCGGCCCGGGCGGTCGTTACGATCAGGGCCGATACAAGCACGGCGAAAATTCGAATCATATGGACCTTCCCGGGAGGCTTGTCGGCAATGTAGCCTGGGATCAGGCCGCAGCGAAACCTACCCTGCGCGAGTGGCCTTACATTCTTCTTTCCATTGCTGCGCCAGCGCGCAACACTTATCGTTCTCGCAACGATTTCGCATGTGAAGTGGTGAAAAGCATGGCCGGAGTTCAAGAAGCGCCGACGCAGAACAAGCCCGCACTGGCCAAAATCCGCACCGACGTGGTCGGCAGCCTGCTGCGGCCGGAAATCGTCAAGGAAGCGCGCGTTGCTTACGACGAGGGCAAGATCACCGCGGACGCGCTGCACGCCATCGAGGATGAGGCGGTGCGCGAAGCGGTGCGGCTGCAGGAGGCGGCGGGCCTCGACGTGGTCACCGACGGCGAGATGCGCCGGCTCAATTTCCAGGACAGTTTTGGCGAGTCGGTGGCAGGCTATGACGCCAACCGCTCGACGCTGAAAGTGTACGAGCAGCGCGTCGAGGGCGCGGCGCCCGGGCAGCGTTGGGACATCGCGCAGATGCACCACGCCGGCACCGCGGTCTCGCATCGCCGCCCGGCGAAGGCGCGCTTGAAGCTTGCGCACAACATTCCGCTCGAGGAATACCGTTTCGTCAGCAAGGTGGCAAAGGTGCCGGCGAAGGTCTCGCTGATCGGGCCGGACCGCATTTCGCAGCGCTTCGAATATGAAAGCTCGACCGCGGTCTATCGCGACATGGAGGCGTTTTTGGCCGACGTTGTCGCGATCGAGCGGCAGATCGTGTCGAGCCTGGTCGAGGCCGGCTGCCGCTACGTCCACATCGATGCGCCGGGTTTCACCGCTTACGTCGACGACGCCACCATGGCGCAGATGCGCGGGCGCGGCGAAGACCCGATGCAAAACTTCGCGCAATCGCTCAAAGCTGAGGCCGCCCTAATCGCCAATTATCCCGGCGTCACCTTCGGCATTCATCTGTGCCGCGGCAACCAGCGCAGCATGTGGCATCGCGAAGGCGCCTACGACACCATCGCCGAACGATTGTTCAACGAGCTGCCGCACGACCGATTTTTGCTCGAATACGACACGCCGCGCGCCGGCAGCTTTGCGCCGCTGCGTTTCGTGCCGAAGGGCAGGGTAGTGGTGCTCGGCCTCGTCAGCACCAAAGTGGCGGAGCTCGAAACCATCGACGCGCTCCGGCGGCGGATCGACGAGGCGGGCAAGTTCCTGCCCCTCGACCAGCTCGCCATCTCGCCGCAATGCGGCTTTGCCTCCGACGTGGTCGGCAATTTGCTCAGCGCGGATGATCAGAAGCGGAAGCTTGAGGTGGTCGTCGAGACGGCGCGAGCGGTGTGGGGATAGCGCTCGGTGTCATCGTCCGCGAAGGCGGACGATCCAGTAATCGCTGTCGTATCGAGATTACGCGAGGAGGCGCCGTATCTACTGGGTGCCCCGCCTTCGCGGGGCATGACAGAGAAGGGTTATGTCCCGTAACTCTGTATCAACGACCCCGCCACCAGCGTCCAGCCATCGACGAGAACGAAAAAGATCAGCTTGAACGGCAGCGACACCACGACCGGCGGCAGCATCATCATGCCCATGGACATCAGCACCGAGGCGACCACCAGGTCGATGATCAGGAACGGCAGGAACAACAGGAAGCCGATCTCGAAGGCACGTTTGAGCTCCGAGATCATGAAAGCGGGAATCAGCACCCGCATGGACACGTCGTCGGGCCCTTTCGGCGGCGCTTCGCCCGACATGTCCATGAACAATTGCAGATCTTTTTCGCGGACGTTCTTTTCCATGAAGCCGCGCAGCGGCCCGGAGCCGCGCTCGAACGCCTCGTTGACGCTGATCTCGTTGGCGACCAGCGGCTTGACGCCGACGTTGTAGGCTTTGGTCAGCACCGGCCCCATCACGAAGGCGGTCAGGAACAGCGCCAGCGAGATGACCACCGAATTGGGCGGCGCCGTCGCCGTGCCGAGCGCGGTGCGTAACAGCGACAGCACCACGACGATGCGCGTGAACGAGGTCATCATGACGAGTATGGACGGCGCCAGCGACAGCACCGTAAACAGCGCGATCAATTGAATGATGCGCTCGTTCAGCCCGCCGCCGGCGGCGCCCTGACCGAAATTGATGCTGATATCTTGCGCGGCGAGCGGCGTCGCCGTTACCAAAAGTGCCGCTACTGAGGCCGCCACCGTATTGAACCGGACGCGGCGGCCACGTGATGCGATCATTCAGCTCTTGTTTGTCGGGCGACCCAACAAACTTGCCATCTCCTGTTCGAGATTGTCGTAGAGCGTGGTGCTCTGGGGCGGCTTTGCCGGCGGCGCGCTGCGTGCCGGTTTTGGTTCGGCCGGGCGGGCGGAGCGCGGT
>JBAUYI010000226.1:0-3297 GCA_049584715.1 Xanthobacteraceae bacterium | reverse complement strand
TTGCGCGGCTTTGAAAAGCTGCTGAAGGAAATATTGGATCGCGCCGTCCGACATACCTGTCGAACACATGCAAACGTCATTGCCATTCACGTAAAGGAATGCGTCACCATCCATAAATTCCGCACCGGAGGGGGCGGCAATAGTGGACACCTCTATTTCACTCTCCGCCGCAACTTTCTCCGGAACTACAGAGGCTTCCTCGCCGGGTATATGCACGGTCAGATGTAGCGAAATGCCTCCCTTATTATCGAGTTTCATGGCCGCCAACCGAACACGCTGCCCGTTCTCGCGCTCCACAGTCCGCTCCTCCACATTGGTTAGCGTTGTGGTGGATTGTTTGATGCAGCTTGCGAGCGAAATGCTCGTCGGATCGGCATTGAGCCACAATGCACGGCGATAGCTTAGGCTTTTATCCTTCTTGTCGGCCAAGTCGTCCTCCCAGAAAAACAACCGGCAAGATGACACGGTCACAAGGAGGAACAAACCAAAAATTCTACCCGGGGTTGGTAGATTGTCGGAGTGGACCTCGACGGGTCATCCAAGGCTACGCCGAATCCGGGGGATTCTTATGAGGGTCCGAAGAGTGGGAAACCCTAGCAATTCCGGCGTTACTAAGATTCCCGAGGATTCTGGTCATGCAACGATACCAATGGGTCAGTACGGGTGTGTCCCGCTCCAAAAGTGGGAAATGAGCGTGGGAAACCCTCAATATATCAATGGTAATACGACTCTAGCAGATTCTGACAATCGGTTGATCGTTTGCGCGGCATTCCGGGGCGTTAGCCGGCAATCGCAGGCGCGGCTTTCGATTGGGTGGCGGCTCGGATAAGACAGCGCCGCGGAGGTTTTGTTCGCGATGAAGGCTCGGACCTGCCTTGCGATCGTGCTCGCTGCCGGCGAGGGCACGCGCATGCGTTCGGCGCGGCCGAAGGTTTTGCACGCGATTGCCGGGCAATCGTTGCTGGCGCATGTGCTGACCGCGGTCGGCGCGGCGGGCACCACGGCAACGGCGGTCGTGGTCGGCCCCGGCCAGGACGAGGTTGCCGCTGCAGCAAAGCGCGCGCTGCCCTGCGCCGCGACATTCGTGCAGCGCGAGCGGCGCGGCACGGCGCACGCGGTGCTGGCGGCGAAGGCCGCGATCGATAAACAGCCGGACGATATTTTGGTCGTTTACGGCGACACGCCGTTGATCCGGCCGGCGACGCTCACGCGACTACGCGCGCCGCTCGCCAAGGGCGCCGCCGTTGCGGTGCTGGCGTTTCGGCCGTCCGATCCGGCCGGTTACGGCCGGCTGATCACAAAGGGCAACGAACTGATCGCCATTCGCGAGGAGGCCGATGCCAGCCCACGCGAGCGCAAAATCGATCTGTGCAACGGCGGCATCATGGCGCTCGCCGGCAAAAACGCGCTCGCCATCCTGGAACGGATCGGCGACGACAATCGCAAACACGAATTTTATCTGACCGATGCGGTCGAGATCGCGCGCGGCATGAGGCTGCGCGCGGTGGCGGTCGAAGCCGAGGAGGACGACGTGCGCGGCATCAACACAAAGGCCCAACTCGCCGAAGCCGAAGCGATCGCGCAAGCTCGCCTGCGCAAGGCGGCGCTCGATGCCGGCGTCACGCTGGTGGCGCCGGAGACGGTGTTCCTCGCCGCCGACACCACATTCGGCAAGGACGTCGTGGTCGAGCCCTATGTGGTGTTTGGCGCGAAGGTGAAGATCGAGGACGGCGCCGTCATCCACTCGTTCTCGCATCTCGCCGGCGCCCATGTCGGCAAGGGCGTTTCGGTCGGGCCGTTCGCGCGGCTGCGGCCGGGAACCAAACTCGGCGACGGCGCGCGCATCGGCAATTTCGTCGAGGTCAAGGAGGCGGTGATCGAGGCCGGCGCCAAGGCCAATCATTTGAGCTATATCGGCGACGCCTCCGTCGGCGCCAACGCCAATATCGGCGCCGGCACCATCACCTGCAATTACGACGGCAGCGCCAAGCACCGCACCGAGATCGGCAAGGGCGTGTTCATCGGCTCGAACTCGGCGCTGGTGGCGCCGGTCAAGATCGGCGAGGGCGCCTATATCGGCACCGGCTCGGTGATCACCGACGACGTGCCGGCCGACGCGCTGGCGCTGGGCCGCAGCCGGCAAGTGGTTAAGGAGGGCCGGGCGGCGCGCCTGCGGGCGCTCCAATCGCTCGGCAAGAAGATCGTGCGCACGGCCGACTAGGGCATGGACTCACTGACACGCAGCGGCGTGGCCCAGCAAGAGAAGTACCCAGCTAAAGTGTGGCCAATAGTCGCTTCGCAGATAGCGGCGCGAACCGCAAAAAACAGGATCCCGTCACCAACAGGAAGGGGGAGGTTATGAGACGGACAGCGCTGGTTGCAGTTGCAATGACTGTAGTCGCCGGTGTCGCCGCCTACATGGGGTCCGCATCCGGAGAGTCCAATGGAGACGCCGCACCGATCTATGGAATTAAAATCCCCGATGGATATCGGGACTGGCGCTTGATCTCGGTCAAGCGACTGACAGGCAAGCAACTGACCGGTGCGGGAGGCAATCTCAAGCAGTTGCGCGCCGAATTGGGCAACGATGTTGCGATCAAGGCCTATCGCGACGGGACTCTGCCGTTTCCGGACGGTTCAATCATTGCCGCACTGCATTGGAATGAAGAATCGTCGGATGTAGACAACCAAGCCTTGGCCGCCGGTTTCCCCGGCCTCGGCCTCGAATCGACCTTTGCCGGGTCCGCCGTGAACGCTCAATTCATGGTCAAGGACTCGAAAAAATACGCCGCATCCGGCGGCTGGGGATTTGCCGACTTCACCAAGGGCAAACCTGGCAATGAGGCGCTGCACGCAAAGTGCTTCCCCTGCCACGCGCCCGCAAAAGATCGCGACTACGTTTTCACTCGCTACGCGCCTACGCCTGGAACTGAATGACGCGCGATTCTTGGCGGAATCAATTTCTTGGACGCCGCAAGCATGGCGGCGGTCTATGCAGTGAAGGAGCGACATGTGCCGGCGCAGCCGCTGGCACTGGCCGCGGCCGCCGACTGGTCAAGGAAGGCTGGGCGGCGCGCTTGCGCGCGCTCAAATTCTTGAGCAAAAAGAAGACCTATTCGGCCGATTGAGCCAAATCCTTTGCGACAAGTCCTTTGCCAGCCGCTTCTTGCCGTTTTAACCACACGGATTAATTAAGCTTGCGGCGAAGAAATCTGTCATGAAGCGAAACGTTATTTGATTTTCTTCTGTAAAATGGCTGCGCTTTAACGGTTAACGCGCGAGGGGACGGTTCTACCG
>JBAUYI010000225.1:0-27708 GCA_049584715.1 Xanthobacteraceae bacterium | reverse complement strand
GTGCGCAGCATGACGACGTTCTCCGACGTCGCCACGAGCTCGATGCCGGCTTCGTAATCGTTGCGCCGGACATATTCCGCATACGCCCCGTCGAGCACCAGCAGCACGTGCGGCGGCAGCCCGCGGTGCAGCCGCTTGACCTCGTCGAACGGCACCGCCGTGCCGGTCGGATTGTTCGGGTTGGCGAGGAAGACGATCTTGGTCTTGCCCGTCACCGCGGCGAGGATGGCGTCGACATTGGCGGTGTAATCGGTTTCCGGCACCACCACCGCCCGCGCGCCGGCGGCGAGCGTGGCGATCGGAAAGATCAGGAAGCCGTGCTTGGTGTAGATCGCCTCGTCGCCGTCGACCAGATAAGCCTGCGCCAACAGATGCAGGAAATCGTCGGAGCCGGCGCCGCAGACGATGCGGTCGGGGTCGAGGCCGAAGGCGCGGCCGATGGCCTCGCGCAGATCGCCGGCGGAGCCGTCCGGGTAGTCCTCGAGATGGGCGCCGGCAGCCTGATAGGCCGCGATCGCCTTCGGGCTCGGCCCGAGCGGCGTCTCGTTCGACGACAGCTTGAATATCTTGGCCACGCCCGGTGCGCTGCTCTTGCCGGGCACATAGGGCGCGATATCGAGCAAGCCGGGACGGGGCTTTGGACGCGTGGCAGTCATTGTCATCCTCAATTCACTGTCATCGCCCGCGAAGGCGGGCGACCCAGTACCCTCCGCGCCTGTGCCAAATAGGCTCGGCCGGCGTGTACTAGGTGCCCCGCCTGCGCGGGGCATGACAGTTTACGGCACCGTATAGCGGGTCGCGTGACTGCCGACGAGGGCCGTGGACCGGATCGAGGCGCCGATCGCGACCAGGGCGTCGGAGACTGCCTTGATGCCGCCGCGCTCCACCGAAACCAGCAAGGCGGCGCCATCGAAGGCGCGGTCGGGCACGGCGATGATGTCGGCCAGTTCCGCAATGGTGCCGACCGAGGACGCTTTCCAGCCGGACACCCGCACGCTCCAGACCTCGGTCTCGGTCACCATGGCGTCGGCGGCGACACGGGAAACGACGAACACCGGCATGGCCGCCGGGTGATTGGGCCGCTCGACGAACGGCAGCCGGGCGATGATTTTCGGCGCGGCGTCGAACTCCAGCGCCGCCCACCAGGGGCCGGCGCCGGCGGTGGCAAACGCCGGCACCAGGCCGAGATCGCCCTTGGATTCCGAGACCGCCGCGACCACGCTCGAGGCGCCGGCATGCGGCACGAACGGCACCGTAAAGCCGAAATGGAAGCGGGCGGAATCGCGCATCATGGCGTCGCCGGCGGACAGATCGGCGTGCACCGCGAACGGCGCCTGGACATAGGTGAAGGTCGAGATGATGACCCGCCAGATGCTTTCCGCGGTGTCGAGCGGCAGGGTGCCGCGATGGCGTTTCACCAGCCGGCGCATCATGTCGGCCTCGCGGGCCGGGCGGAACGCCGAGCCGACTTCTTGCGTGTTCTTCACCGCGATCAAGGTGTCGATGATCTCGCCGCGCTCGAGCAGGAGCTCGTGCATCGCCTCGTCGATGCGATCGATCTCGCGCCGCAGATCGGCGAGCGCTGGCGTCTTGTGGCGTGGCGGTTTCGGCATGGTTTGACCCGGCAATCGGCCCGATTGATAGGTGCCGTTAAGCCCGAAAGCAAAGAAAACGTTGACTCCGAGCGGAAGCGGCCTATTTACGCCCCTTTGACCGCCCGGTAACGGGCGATGGGCGCCAGCAGGCGTCACTGCCGGGAAACGCTCATGGCCGAGGCCAGCGCCACGCTCGATCTTGCCGACCGCACGCGCGAAGCGGACACGCCGCATTCGCCGGTGGTGCGGTTCGCGCCGAACAATCCGTTGCGGCTCGATGCCGGCGTCGATTTCGGCCCGCTGCAGATCGCCTACCAGACCTACGGCACGCTCAATGCCGAGCGCACCAACGCCGTGCTGGTCTGCCACGCGCTCACCGGCGACCAGCACGTGCTCAACACCCATCCGGTGACCGGCAAGACCGGCTGGTGGGAGACCATGGTCGGCCCCGGGCTACCGATCGACACCGAGCGTTATTTCGTCATCTGCCCGAACGTCGTTGGCGGCTGCATGGGCTCATCCGGCCCGGCCTCGACGAATCCGGCGACCGCCATGCCGTGGGGCCTCGAGTTTCCCGTCATCACCGTGCGCGACATGGTGCGCGCGCAGGCGATGCTGCTCGATCATCTCGGCATCGATTCATTGTTCGCGGTCGCCGGCGGCTCGATGGGCGGCATGCAGGTGCTGCAATGGGCGGCGAGCTATCCGCACCGCGTGTTCGCGGCGCTGCCGATCGCGGCAGCGACCCGGCATTCGGCGCAGAACATCGCCTTTCACGAGGTCGGCCGCCAGGCGGTGATGGCCGATCCGGATTGGCGCGGCGGCCGCTATTTCGCCGCAGGTATCAATCCGCGGCGCGGGCTCGCGGTGGCGCGCATGGGCGCGCACATCACCTATTTGTCCGACGCGGCGCTGCACCGCAAATTCGGCCGCCGCTTCCAGGATCGCGACAATCCGACGTTCTCGTTCGATGCCGACTTTCAGGTCGAATCCTATCTGCGGCACCAGGGCATTACTTTCGTCGAGCGCTTCGACGCCAATTCCTATCTCTATCTGACGCGTGCGATGGACTATTTCGATCTCGCCGCCGACTACGATGGGGTCGTGGCGAACGCGTTTCGCGGCGCGCCGACGCGGTTTTGCGTCATCTCGTTCACCAGCGACTGGCTGTTCCCGACCGCGGAATCACGTGCCATCGTGCACGCGCTCAATGCCGCAGGCGCCCGCGTGTCATTTGCCGAGATCACGACCGACAAGGGCCACGACGCCTTCCTGCTCGACGAGCCGGAATTGTTCACCATCGTGCGCGGCTTCCTCAAAGGCGCCGCCAAGGCACGCGGCTTGAGTGCGGAGTAAAAAATGTACGCTGCGTACCGAGCTCCAAGCGCAAAGAAGCGAGAAGGTAGTGGCAGCCGCGACGCTGCGTCCCTTCTCCCCCATAGCGCGTCGAAGACGCGCGTAAACGCGCTGATGGGGGAGAAGGACAGGATGAGGGGGTTCGGACGGTTGAGTTTAATTCTGAATCTTCCGAACCCCCTCACCCCAACCCTCTCCCCTGCGGGGAGAGGGAGCGCGTGGGAGTAACCGATGCTATCGCGGCTCAATCACGATCTGACCATGGCGGAAGCGGCGCGCGGGCCGGGCGGTTCGCGCGTCGACTTGCTCGCGGTCGCCGACATGGTGGAGCGCGGCGCGCGCGTGCTCGACGTCGGCTGCGGCGATGGCGAACTGCTGCGTTTGCTGGAAACCCGCGGCGTCGACGGCCGCGGCATCGAATTGTCGCGCGAGGGCGTCAACGAATGCGTCGCCAAGGGTCTTGCCGTGGTGCAGGGCGACGCCGACACCGACCTCGCCAATTATCCCGACGACGCCTTCGACTTCGTCATCCTGTCGCAGACGCTGCAAGCCACCCGCCAGCCGCGCGTCGTGCTCGAGCACATGCTGCGCATCGGCCGCCATGGCATCGTGTCGTTCCCGAATTTCGGCCACTGGAAGATTCGGCTGCAGGTTGCGCTCGGCGGCCACATGCCGCAGACCGACAATCTGCCCTATGCGTGGTGGGAAACGCCGAATATCCACTTCTGCAGCATCAAGGATTTCCGCGCGCTCTGCCGCGTCGCCGGTGCCAAGATGGAACAGGCGGTGGCGCTCAATGCCTGGGGCCGGCGGATGCGGCTGAAAATGCCGTGGTGGTTCTGGAATCTGTTCGGCGAGCAGGCGGTGTTCTTGCTCAGCCGGCGGGATTAGGGCGCTTCTGCTAATATCTTATATAATGTCATCGTCGCCACGTCCCGCCACGCCGCGCGCGGCCGGTACGGGCCCGTAGCTCAACGGTCAGAGCTAGCGGCTCATAACCGCTTGGTTGGAGGTTCGAGTCCTCCCGGGCCCACCATGATATCGCCGGGTCGCGGTACGGCGCCGCCGCCGCGATCGCGCTGGCGAGCGTGCCGGTGTACAGGCCGATCAGGATGAATCGGTCGAGATGCCGCAGTGGTCGCTTTTCTGTGGCGCGCCGGGCTGATCCTCTCACGAGCTGATGCGGCAAGGCCGAACTGCGTGAATTATTCGCCGGAGACTTCCATCGCTCCCTTAGCCGAATAGCGCGAATTGAGGCCAGTTCGCGCATCTGCGCCCGCCCCGCACCAACGCCGCCAACACCCAAGTATCATCGACGTCGGCCTACACAACGGCTCGCGCTGTTCTGATGACGCTCTTGAACCCTAAAACCTACGGGGATATGCATGACCATTACGAGCGCAAGAGAGCGTCGCGTTCGAGATAAGTGAGTAAATGGCGCCATAGAGAATGTTCTCGCGCGGCCTCGAGTGGGTGGTGCCAAGTCTTGCCCGACTTTAATATTGCGGGTTCGCTCGTATTGAATGATTGAAAGGTAGCTTCTTGACTGTCCTCGTTACCGGCGGTGCGGGTTTTATCGGGAGTAATTTTGTCCGTACATGGCTGGGCAGTGGCAACGAGCCGTTGGTCAATCTCGATAAGCTGACCTATGCCGGTAATCCAGCCAATTTGGCGTCGTTTATGGGCGACAAGCGCTATCATTTTGTTCGAGGCGACATCGGAGACCGGAGCTTGGTCGGACACCTGCTGGCCGAAAATCGCCCGCGCGCCGTGATCAACTTCGCCGCCGAGTCTCATGTCGACCGTTCGATCCACGGCCCCGGCGATTTCATTCAGACAAATGTGGTCGGTACTTTCAATCTTCTGGAAGCTGTCCGCACCTACTGGCTGGAACTAACGGCCGATCAGCAGGCGGCGTTCCGGTTTCTGCATATCTCGACCGACGAAGTTTACGGTTCCCTGGGACCGGATGATGCAGCTTTCGTCGAATCCGACCCATACGAACCGAACTCACCTTATTCGGCGAGCAAAGCTGCCAGCGATCACCTCGTGCGCTCGTGGCATCATACCTACGGCTTACCGGTGCTCACGACCAACTGCAGCAATAATTACGGCCCGTATCATTTTCCTGAGAAGTTGATTCCGTTGGTAATTTTTAACGCACTGGCGGGCAAACCGCTTCCGATTTATGGCGATGGCGAACAAGTGCGTGACTGGCTCTATGTCGAAGACCATTGTCGCGCCATCATCCGTGTCCTACAGGCGGGAAGGCTTGGTGAAACCTACAACATCGGCGGATGGAACGAGAAGACCAATCTGGAAGTCGTCAAGACTATCTGCGATATGCTTAGCGAGTTACGTCCCCACCCGGAGGGTAAGGTCTATGCAGATCAAATCACCTTTGTTCGGGACCGGCCGGGACACGATCGACGCTATGCCATCGACGCCAGCAAGATCGAAAGTGAACTGGGCTGGCGGCCCAAGGAATCCTTTGAAACCGGTATCCGCAAGACTGTGCAGTGGTATCTTGACAACGAAGCTTGGGTCGCAGGCGTAACCAGTGGCGCTTATCGCCAATGGGTTGCCAAGCACTATGTGTCGTGACATGGCGCGGCCTGTAATCTTATTACTGGGAGCCAATGGGCAAGTCGGCAGCGCGCTACGACGCACGCTGCCGGAGATGGGATCTGTCGTGGCACTAGGTGTTCCGGAGGCCGATTTCAGCCAACCCGAGTCCCTCCGCGAAATTATCCGCATTCAAAGGCCCAATATCATCGTGAATGCCGCCGCTTACACGGCTGTGGATAAGGCCGAGAATGAATCCACGCGTGCGTTCGTAATAAACGCCGACGCGCCGGGTGTGCTGGCCGAGGAGGCTGAAGCACTTGGTGCCTGTTTGGTGCACTTTTCAACAGATTACGTGTTTGACGGACGCAAGTCCTCGCCCTACGTTGAGACCGACGCTACATGGCCGCTCTCGATTTATGGCCGCAGTAAGCTTTTAGGCGAAGAGGCAATACAGGTGTGCAGGAAACATCTGACGTTTCGAACAAGTTGGGTGATCAGCACGCATGGGCAGAATTTCGTCAAGACTATTCTGCGGCTGGCAGGTGAGCGCGATATCTTGCGCGTCGTTTCCGATCAATTTGGTGCGCCGACATCGGCCTCGTTGTTGGCGAGCACCACAGTGAAAATAATGTTGCAGATGGCGGAAAGGCCCGCGGACGATGCTCGCTGGGGCCTATATCATCTGGTCGCGGCCGGCGAAACGAGTTGGCACGGTCTTGCATGTCATGTCATCGCGCGCGCAACGGCGATGGGCCTTTCGCTGAAAACTCAAAAAGAGTCGGTTATGCCTATCACGACTGCCGAATATCCGACACCGGCCGCCCGGCCGGCCAATTCTCGTCTCAGCACGTCCAAACTGTGCTCGACGTTTTCATTGGCGCTACCGGATTGGACCAGAGGCGTGAACGAGGTGCTCGATCGTCTCATACCAACGATGTTGACATGACGGCCACGAACAAGAAGCAAGTCTCGCGCAAGGGCATCATCCTGGCTGGTGGCTCAGGCACCCGGCTTTACCCGGTTACGCAATCCGTCTCGAAGCAACTGATGGCAGTCTACGACAAACCGATGATCTACTATCCACTTTCAACTCTGATGTTGAGCGGCATCCGGGAAATACTGGTGATCTCGACCCCACATGACACGCCAAGATTTGCAGAACTGTTGAGGGACGGCAGTCAGTGGGGCCTGAATATACAATATGCCGTGCAGCCGTCGCCCGACGGTCTGGCGCAAGCCTTTATCATAGGCCGGGAATTTATCGGCGGAAGCCTGAGCGCGTTGGTGCTCGGCGACAATATCTTCTACGGCCACGATATGGTGAAACTTCTTAAAGAGGCTAACGGTCGGCGTGAAGGTGCTACCGTCTTCGCTTACCATGTCAACGATCCGGAACGGTATAGCGTAGTCGAATTCGGTGCGAACGATCAGGCCGTCAGCCTCGAAGAAAAGCCCAGGACACCAAAATCAAATTATGCGGTGACCGGACTATATTTCTATGACAAGCTGGTTTGTGATATTGCGGCAGAAATCAAACCGTCAGCACGGGGCGAGCTGGAGATAACCGACGTCAACCGCTACTATTTGGTCAAAGCCGCGCTAAAAGTCGAAATCATGGGACGAGGATTTGCTTGGCTCGATACGGGCACCCATGACAGCCTGCTCGATGCGGCAAGCTTCATTGCCACGCTGCAGAAACGTCAGGGGCTTATGATCGCCTGTCCAGAAGAGATTGCCCTTCTACAGAATTGGATCGGCGCTGCCGAGGTGGAAAGACTCGCGCGCCCGCTGTCCAAAAATGGGTATGGCCAATATTTACTCAAACTCATTCGCTGAGTCGAAGCTGACATGCCATACACAGTCACTCCCACGTCGTTGGCCGAGGTGCTGCTTTTTCAACCAAAGGTCTTTGGAGACGCGCGCGGCTTTTTTTTTGAAAGCTTCAACGCCCGAGAGTTCGAGGCCGCCACGGGCCTCAAGCGTGAATTTGTTCAGGACAATCATAGCCGCTCGAGCAAGGGCGTGCTGCGCGGGATGCATTATCAAATTCAACATCCCCAAGGAAAGCTCGTGCGGGTGACGCAGGGCGAAGTGTTTGATGTAGCCGTGGATCTGCGCCGCAGTTCGCAAAATTTTGGCAAATGGGTAAGCGCCGTTCTGTCGTCGGAGAATAAGCTTCAGTTGTGGATTCCCGAGGGTTTCGCTCACGGGTTCCTGGTACTAAGCGATACTGCCGAGTTCCTCTACAAAACAACGGACTACTGGTATCCGGAGCACGAACGCAGCATTTTATGGAACGACCCGACGATCGCGATTGACTGGCCGCACGCGGTGACTCCGCAATTGGCCATAAAGGATAAAAATGGCGTGCCGTTGACTGGTGCAGAGGTCTTTGCGTGATCTAACAGACCCATAAAAGCGTAGAAAAACGTGTAAGTTTTCGGCTTTTTCGCACCGCTCGCGGGAGCCTCCGAGAGCCGCGACGGTCGCCAAGGTCGGCCCGCCGAGCACCTGACCCGCATGGACTTCGTTATCCTCGACGAACTCGGCTACCTGCCGTTCGCCCAGTCCGGCGGTCAGCTCCTGTTCCGCCGCGTCAGCCGCCTCTACGAACGAACCTTCATTATTGGGACCGCCAATTTGGCCTTCGGCGAATGGCTGAGCGTACTCGGCAACGCCAAGACGACGACCGCGCTGTTCGATCGCCTGACGCATCCCTGGAGAGTTGGCGATTCAAGAGCTGAGACGACGGTCATTCCACGAACCGCACTCGCAACTCCGACCGGCTCCGGCGGCGCGAGCGCTACCGTCTCGACACGCCACTCAACGGGTCAAAATTGGGTGCCGTATTGACATACTAAACTTAAGATATATGATTCATCTATCTCCACTAAACCCAATTAAGGAGGCGATGGTGGCAAGCGGAGCTTATCTGAACGAGGTTCAACGGGCGGGGCTGACGCGCGCCCGCAACATTCATATCCAAAAGGTGCTGATAGCGGAGCACATAAAGAAGAAAAAGCTCGCCGAGAAAGTCATCGCACAGCACGTGAAAATGGCGAAACTGGCGAAATTGGTCATCGTGAAGCACGTGCAAATGGCTGCCCTTGCCAAAAAGATCCATAAAATGAAGGCGGAAGGCCTCCTGCCTAAGTAGGCTCATCGACCGCGCTAAACTACGAGTCTCGGTGCGGTGGAGCGTGGGGGTAGCATTAGGCAATAGCGCATCACTTGGCGAAACCTTCGCCGAATGGGTGGGAGCGTGCGCACGGTATGGCCGATATCTTGATTCCCTTCTACGGCAAATATGGGATCTTAATTCGATGTTTGCAGAGTCTTTTCGATGCGATGGGGCATAGGAATCGAATAATTTTAATTGATGATGGTTCCCCGCCTCGTGAAAGACTAGCTGTAGATTGTTTCTTGAAATCTTTCGGCAGGGCGGCTGAGATAATCACCCATGCGGAAAATAGAGGATACAGGGAGGCAATCTGCACCGGTTTCCTGAAGTGCGATCAAGATCACGCGATCCTTCTCAACAGCGATACCGTAGTGAGCTCGGATTTTGACTTGTTGCTAATAGCGGTTTTGGAAGGCAATCCCTCAATTCGAGCCGCCGGTCCCGTTTCAAATCATCCAACTGACTTGTATCAATATCGTGAGGCTCTTCGAGACGCCGCGCCGCCTGTTGCCACAAACCTATGCTCTGAGAGAGCCTTTCTGCCGTATTGGGACCAGAACATTACGTTGACGCCATATCTGACTGGAATGTGTTTGGCAGTGGATCGGCAAACCTTCTTGGACGCCGGCATGTTCGACAAAGCATATTTACACGGCTACTTCGAGGATCTGGCATTTTCATGTCGCCTGCGCAGTATGGGCTACCATCTCGCAATACGCGAAGACTGTTTTGTCTATCACCAGGGTCATGCCACCTACCGGGAAAAGAGCAAGAACGATAAATTAGAAATCATTTCCCACAATCTGCGCGTCTTCGAATCGACATGGGGCAATCTACCTGAACACTCCGAGTTGCTCGCTAAAATGCGGTACGCGGGCAGGGTTGCGCCGTTTTGAGCGGGATCAAGCCACAGTTAGATATTTTTGTCCGACGCGGATTCGGAGCGGGTGATTTGGTACGTCTGCCGCCTTCGCAAGAGGCCGGCATCGGGATCATTGAAGAGTGGCAGCTAGGCAGATCCCTGAGGAGCCTTGATTACCGGCAAGTGCCCGGTTCAGGCTCCCACGTTGCGTTCATTGACGCGGCAGTCGGATTCGACCTCTCGCATTGGCCGCAAATTCTTGAAGAACTCGCGGATCAGCACAATTTCGCTGCCCTCACGTTCCAATGCTCCGCTTTACTGAATGTATTCAATACAGGAAATGAGCACTCGGCCACTCTGCCGTCCTGGTTTAGCGTAGTTGAAAGAGAAGCTTTTGAGCGCGCGGCGTCAGAATACCAAACACTGGAATTCGCTCTGTTGGAGTTAGTCGCACAAAGCGGCAAAGATGGGCGACTTATCAGGTTTGTCGATAAAGCCTTCCCATCATTCGATCACCGAAGCTGGGCGAGCGACGTTGTTTTTCGATGCATAGACGAGCTCGGCGCAGATTACAGCACTTTCAAACGCAGATATGGCGAGTCGGCGCCCGGTGTCCCAGCACAGTTTAGGATCGGAACGCAGAGTCGTTTTCACACTGATCGCTTGTCAACGATCGAAGATCAAAAGCAATATCCGAAATTTAGCGTGATATGCCCGGTCTTTAAACCGGATTTTCTGCATGCAACGATCAGCTCGGTACGGGACCAGGCGTGGCCGCACTGGGAATTGCTTCTGCTGGTTGACGGGCCACCACCTGCCGCAACCGTAGAGATCGAAGCCATTCTGCACCAATTTTGCGATCCGCGAATCAAATACTGGTTTCGCCAAAATCAGGGAACGGGACCGAGCCGGCGGGAACTCGCATTGGCGGCGTCAGGCGACTATATCGTAACGATCGACGACGACGACATGCTGACGCCGCTCACATTGAGTGTTTTCGCATCGGCAATACGCACCAACGGAAACCCAGGACCGGCTTGTATCCGCGGAGGCGCGCAAATCTTCGGTTTAGTAGAAGAGTACCTCCCGCCACGAAAGCGGATGCTGATCGATGGGATTCCAAACGATCCCTTTGAGGTGACGCAACCCTACGCCATCTCTCGCAGAGCGCTGGAACAGATCGGCGGCTATGAATGGGATGAAACTCTGCATCGAGCGGGCGAGGATACCATTTTATTTCACAAGCTCGATGCAGCCGGGATGCATACGCTGCTCATCGACAAGCCGCTTTACATGAGGCGCCTTTCGACAAAAAATCTGTCGCTTTTCTTCAAGTACAACGAGGCAATGGGACATTTTAAAAATCTCGATGAGCGCTTTTCCCCAAACCATTGGCAGGTAGTGGACCGTCGATTTCAGATGCTCGGAAATTTTCAGCGCGCAAATGTCGTGTATGCGCACAGGGCGTCTCCGGCCGAGGTCGTCTGTTCGACTCGTTTCTTTCAATATCAGACGCTCGGAGATCTTTCGGACGTCACAATCGATTTGGAGGTTACCTCTGTTTGTAACGCTTCTTGCGGTTTCTGCCCGCGACATGAGATGCCCGACAAGAAGACCTTCATTTCCATGGACCTCGTCGCGAAAATCGCCAACGAAATTCGCGGCGAATCCCGTCCTAGGCAAGTGGTTTTGTGCGGCGTCGGGGAATCCATGCTGCATCCGCACCTGAATGAAATTGTGCGTACGCTTTCCGAGGCGGGCGCGAGCGTGGCGATGACCACAAACGGCGAGCGGCTGACGCCGCAACGATTTCGCGAGCTGGTCGCGCTAGGGCTACAAAGCGTGAATTTCAGCCTGAATGCAGCCACGCCGGAAACGCATCGAAAGGTGATGGTGCTGAAGAGCTATCGGCGCATTGTGGATCAGGTCGAGGAGATTTTGGCGCTGCGGTGCGAGAGCTACCCGAAGGTTCGGGCGCACGTGAGCTTTGTTGTCTGCGATCTGAACGAGCACGAGGTGCAGGAGTTCGTGGAATATTGGCGCCTTCGTCAACCGTCGCAGATTTGGCTCCACCCGGTCAACAACCGAGCCGGGCTGGTACGTGGAAGAAACGCCGCGAATTTGGAGAGATTTTCCCGTACTTACAGGGGAGATCCAATGGTGTCTGTCGATATTTTCCGCAATCACCCGGAGGAACATAATCTTTGCAAGATCGCTCGATCCCTTATGTTCGTTTCAGCAGACGGAGAAATGCGGCTTTGCGCGATGGATTACCGCCGCACGACCTCCTATGGCAACATTCGGAGCAAGACATTGCGACAAATGCACTTCGAAAAGCTGCTGGCATACGTGCGGGGACAATCGGATGATTTCTGTGCAGGTTGCGATTTCAAACCCGGCGTGAAAAGTGCACGGCCTTCTGGCGAGATTTCGGTGGAAGTAAAATAGAAAAAATGTCGAGGCGATTGGCCGCTATGGAATGGCGTGAATTTTGTTCACTTCTCCATCTTGACCCGGACCAAGAACGGCGCGTCGAAGCCATCGTCGTCGGTTGTAAGCAGGCCTTTGCAGCCGCATGTCTTTCGGAGTCAGCGGACGGCAAATCCTCTCCGCTCAGGAGCTTGGCTCAATTTTGGAATTCCCACGTCCGCGTGAGCGCTCATGCGCTTGAAGCGATGTTCCTTTCTCAGTTGAAACGCATCAGGGCGGAATCGGGACCGACCTATCTGGAGGCTGGGGCCGATCTGGCGAATCAATCTGCCGCATCAATGCTTTCCGAATTGCGCGAGGACCAGCGTCAGGCGTTTGAATCATTGCAGCTGACGAGCCTTCTTAACGTCGATACTTCGCGGGATCCTCTTGGTGAACAGTTGAAACAACTCCTAGCGGGCTTGCCGCCGCCTGTCGAAGCGGAGGGCAATCAGGGGCTGCCGGAGCCCGAAGTCCACAACGGCGCGTTCAAGGGCTTGTTTTGCAGCCAACCCTTCGAGTATGGCCAGGTGGATCCGCTCGGACAACTCTATCTTTGTTGCCCGCAGATGCTGCCAAAAGTCGCTGGGAATCTCGAGCAACAAGACCTGATGGCGGCCTGGAATTCGGATTCGGCAATGGAAATCCGCCGTTCGATTCTGGACGGGAGCTTCAAGTACTGTTGCGAGGCGACTTGCGGGCTGCTGCAAAATCGAAGTCTGCCGCGTCTCAGTGACGTCCAGCAGCCGGAACATCGCCGCATTATCGATGAGGGCATTACCAGGCTCAACCACGGGCCGAGAACCATCAATCTTTCCTACGATCGAACGTGCAATATTGCTTGTCCTTCCTGCCGGACCGAGAAAATCGTTCTTATGGGGAAGGCACGAGACCGCGCGGCGATTATCCATGCGAGGGTGATCGGCGATCATTTGCGGGATGCACGGCAATTGATTATCACCGGAAGCGGCGATCCGTTTGCCAGCCGGCTGTACTTGTCCTTCTTGAGGACGTTCGATCCCGCCGCCAACCGCTCGCTCGAAATCCGATTGTCCACGAACGGACTCCTCCTTGACGAGAAGATGTGGGATTCCATTTGCAACGAAGCAATTACCGGCGTCGATGTCTCGGTGGATGCGATGAGGCCGGACACATATCGGGCGAACCGCGGCGGAAGCTTCGAAATGCTGCTCGACAATCTTCGCTTTCTAGGCCGGCTCCGGCGAAGTGGCAAACTGAGACGATTGGAAATGCATTTTGTTGTGCAAGCCAACAATTTCGCTGAGATGCCGGCTTTTGCAGCCTTTGGAGCCGAGATCGAATGCGATGTGGTCTGTTTCAAGCAATTGGTAAATTGGGGCACTTATAGCCGGGCTGACTTCGAGTACCGAGCTGTTCAATTGCCCGAACATCCGCAGCATGGGGATTTGCTGAATATATTGCGTAACCCTGCTTTGCGCACGCCACTGGTTTACCTTGCCGACCTCTCCCATCTCGTGCAGGCGATCTGAAATGGAAAGCCGACAGCCCGGTTTGTATCCATATCTACTGCCCCACATCACGATCGGCGAAGAGGGACTGTTTATCGGCGTCAACTATCTAGGCGAGTGCACCGGCGGGGATCGTGCATTTCTACTTGCATGCGACGGTCAAAAATCAATTCGAGAATTACAATCCCGTTTCACTTCGTCTTTGGAATCAGAGGCGGCGCGAGCGGCGTTTAAATTTCTCACGTGGCTGGAAGAGCCACTCGAGAGCGTCCGACCAGGGGGTGACGAGAAGGTGCTTGTGCTCTCGCCATATCCGCACGTGGGTTTCCTGTCGCTGGCGAATTATCTGGTCAACCGCAAAGGGGGACTGAATTGCACGTACGTAAGCTGTTTCTCGCGAATTGACGCCACGATAATGCCGGAAGGATTCCCGCTCGAACAGAACCTCTCCGCCATACGTCGGGATGAGGCAGCTATTTGCGCCAGGCTTATAGGAAGTCGCATCGAGTTTTGGGATTATCCCGCGCATGACGTTCGTTCCTTGGGGGATCGCGTGCCGGCAGCTGAAGCTGCGTCTTTACGCCAGATTTCCGAGAAGGAAATGTACCACCTCATCAAGATGCGCGTTTACCGGCAAATCGATGAAGTCCGGCCACAGCATGTCTTCGGGCCCGCGGGACTAGGCAGCTCGGATCACCGAATCCTTTTCGAGGTTCTGCTTGACGTTTTCAAGCAAGACTGGTTTCCGGATATTCATTTCCATTGCTATGAGGAATACCCGTTCAGCTCCGATTACATCAACGTCGATAATTTTCTCTCATCTTGTGAGAACAGTTATGTGCTTCCGCGAAACCAGGCCGGGGATGTGGTGGATGCGTGGAGAGCCAGATGCATGCTCCTTGACGTCTATAGATCGCTTTATTCCGACGCGGAAAGAGAAGAGATAGGCCGCGTGGCAGCCGGAAGCGGAGACGGGTGGATCCTGCCGGAGCGATATTGGACATTGACGGAGTGGTGCTGATGGACGTGATCCTCCTTTCTCGTAATGAGTGCGGCGATGCGCTCTATGGAGTTGATGGCCGACAGCGCCTGGACGCCCTATTCGAATGGTTGGAGGAGAATGGTGTCGGCGAAGACTGCAATCTCTATGCCACTATTCCTCTGGAGGGTAGCGCCCGAACAGCTTGTTTCGAATATCTGCGATATCGGACAAGCGACAGCGTACCAAAAGTGCATTTGGTTGTGCCGTCAGCGCAGTTGAGCGAGGAGCTGCTCGGCCAAATTGAAACCGCAGGCCTTTATCGGCTTCTCATATCCGCGGCTGGTCAACCGATCGAACCGTGGATGGACATTATGGCGCGGTATCTGATGGAAACTCCGCGTTCGCGTTTGGAGTGTGGATTTTGGTTGACGCCTGAGCATGAGCCAATCAACTACGCTCGAATGCATGCGCTATTGCAACTGGGCATACCGGGAAACGTTATCGACAGTCCTCTATTTCCAACTGAGGAAGTTTTTTCCCGTAACTGCGAAAAGTCACTTCCCTTCAAAACTGAACGCCTGCTGTGCCAGATTTTCACCAATGCCCTAACGATCGACAGTGCGGGAGACGTTCGTTTTTGTCCGAGGCAGGGTGATTGCGGCACGGCGAAATTGGGCAATATTTTCTGCACAACGCCCGCAGAGATTCTGCGCCTGAAAGGTCATCGGGCCCGCCAGGCAGGAGCGATGCCGATGTGCAGCGACTGCGAGGTGCGCGGGCGCTTTAGCTGGCCCAACCGCGTGAGTCCGTCAATCGGCCAACTGTATCGGGAAGGGCAGAGCTGGAGCGGTGCATGGCCCCCGGTTTCGATCAGCGAGGTGCCGCAGTTCGATTTCAACGCTCTGGATAGCACGAGACAGGAATTGGAGCTGGTTGAATTTGGCAAACGCGTCAGAAAGTGGAGCGAGCGGCTCGAAGGCGAGCATACGGGAAAGACGGTCTCGATTGAGGTGCCGGTATTCAAAGGCGGATGGCTGATGCCTTGCATTGAATCCGTGCTCTGCCAGACCTCGCCACAATGGGAACTGTCACTATTGTGGGACGGCGGCGATGACGCCTCCAAGCGCATACTCGAGCGCGTGGCCGCAATGGGACATCCGAAGGTCAACGTATATTTCCAGGAAAACCACGGAATTGCTCGAGCCCGCCGTTTTCTGAGCGATCAGGGGAAAGGCGATTTCATACTGCCACTCGACGACGATGATATGCTCGCGTCCGACACGGTGGAGAAATTTCTGAGCTTTGCGGAAGCGAGGCCGTGGAATGGCCTTGTGAGGGCGCAACGGAGTTTTATAAACGAGGTAGGCGAGCCGATCGAAATTGAACCGTGGTTCCCATTCGAACCACGTCACTATTTCAGCGGCATGGTTACGGACCTCCTGAATCACTCGCAACCCTATATGATCCGGCGGGCCGCTTATGATCGTACCGCGGGATGGGAAGGATTTGAAGATTTCCATTTCGCCGGTGAAGACTGTGACATCTTCACTAAAATCGAGGAAGTGGGTTCCATCGAATTGTTGGATGAGCTGCTCTATTATTATCGTTTACACGACAAGAGGGCCAGCCATTCGCTTAGGCCCGAAGGCGCTTATGAGATGTGGCGGCGGTTGGCGGATAAAACCATCGCCCGTATAGGTCTTCCCTTAAGACGCGTGAATGAGTTTCAGCCCTTCCGCTACCAAAAAACAGCGTCTTCGCCACCGCATAGGGACGAGATTGACTTTGTCATTCCATTCTATGAATCGGACGAAGAAGAACTCTCGTTCGCTCACAGCCGGCCGCCATCGGCCTTTCGGCCCGTGATGTTTGAACTCGACGGGTGGCGATCCCTTCATGTGCCCCTCGAGGCGGAGCACAGCGCGGCACTTCGGATACACGTCACATGTTCTTCTGAAGGCCCTGTTTGCGGCTTATTACGGGCGGAACTTCATGAAGCAGCGGCATCCCACGCGTACGCTTCCGGCGTCCGCCGCGTTGACGACGAGAAGCTGTATTTGCAAGACCTGGCAATTGAGCTCGAACCGACGATAGACCGCCCGGTAAAAGACCCGGTATTAACCCTCAGTTTTGTCCCGGACCGCCGTAACTATGGAAAACTTTCAGTTCTGCAATTACCCGATGCCACGGGGTGCAATCAGCCGCATGTCATGCTGCGGTTGTTTCGCAAAAAACCAGGCTATGCTGCCGCTCATCTCTCACGTTGCCTTCAGTCCTTACGAAACTGCGGAATAAGAGAGGATGCGATCCATGTGGTCGAGCGGCGTCAAAGCAGTTCGGCCAATCGCAACGAGGGCTTCCGCCGTTGCGTTCGTCCATTCATTTGTTTCCTTGACGACGATGTGGAAATTCGAGAAGCCGATACGTTTGACCGCCTGCTGGAAACACTGGACACGCAACCGGCCGATCTGATCGGGCCGAAGATTGTCACTCCACTTGACACAATTTTCAGCGCAAACCCGTATTTTAATGAATGGCAGCGTCCCGTACCGCGGGGGTTGGGCGAGGTGGATCGAGGTCAGTACGATTATCTTGCCGAAGTGCCCTGGCTACCCTCGACGGTTTTGCTTGTGAGGCGTGAAGTGATCAAGGCCGTAGGCGGCTTTGACGAAGGCTATGTTGGCTCCCAGATGGAAGACGTGGATTTATGCTTCAAGGCTCGGCAGCGGGATTTTCGATGCATCTATAGCGGTGAGGTGTCCGTGGTCCATTACAATTACCAGAGAAACCATAGTTTCTCGAAGAATTTTGAACGATTTCACAGCCGTTGGAAACAATATCCGTCACTCTTCGAAGTGGCAGCTGGGGGCGGGCCGAATACATTATGAAGATACTCGCGGTCACGGAGCGGCTGGATGATATCCCGCGCAATGGTTCCGAGGTGATGTGCGAGAGGCTGCTTCGTCGGCTCAGAAATAGCCACGATGTAGAAACGTTGGCTTGTACGAACTCAGCGCACTCTTTGGAAAAGGTGACATTTCGACTGGATGAAGAAACCCGCGCAAATCCCCGCAAGTACGCGGACCTTCTCGCCAGCATAGAAGTGCGACGATACGATTTAGTCTACAATCTCGGCGGATTAATGTTCGGTTGCGACGCCGTGGTGGAATTGGAGCCCTGGAAAGCGGGCGTTCCCCTGGTCAACCATTTTCAGGCGCTCCTCGGGCCTTACGCACGCGCGGAGCGGCGACCAATCGATTTGGCGGTCCAATATGCCACAAGCCAGATAACAGCCGCCGCCTACGGCAATTGCAATATCTTCATTTCGTTGGCGGAATATCAAGCAGCTGTCGACTTTGGCTATGATCTGAGCTGCGGAGTCAGCTGTGTGGTCCCGAATGCTCTGCCGGCCGATGACTTTGCTGAGATAGTTCCGAGCACCCGTTTCTTACCGTACGACTCGCGCGCGTCGGGTTCGCGGCCGATCGTGTTCATGACTGGCGGCCGTTTTTCGGATTATGCCAAAGGAGCAGATTTGGTCTATCGCGCGTTCGCCAAGCTTTTCGAGCAGCGACAGGATGTGTTTCTATTGGCAGTCGTGAACTCGGAGCGGTTTACACACATCCTCCGCGACCTTCCGCAGACGAGTTATTCGATTGTCCCCTGGATGCATCGCGCCGAGTTTCTGGCAACCATGGCCACTGCTGATGTCTTGGTTGTTCCGTCGCGCTACGAACCTTTCGGCCTCATCGCCCTGGAATCAGCGTTGCTGAGTGTGCCTGTGATCGCGAACGCAGTCGGGGGGCTGACTGATATTGTGCTTCACGAACAAAGCGGCTTTTTAGTGCCACCTGCAGATGGCTCGCTCGGGTTATTCGCGGCAATGCGGCGGATGGCGGAAAGCAATGAACGAATTCGCATGGGGCAGAGAGGTCGTGAACGCGCCGAACGAGAGTTTTCCCTGCATCGCGTCCACGAGCTGATAGAGCAGAGCTTTTCGCGGGTGCGCCTGACTGCGAAATCAAGGCGCCGGCCAACTCCCTTTTCATAAGAAGCATACACGCTCAAGATTAAGTCAAGGCGAGAAGATAACCGAGATGCAATTGCAATTTCACAGTCCGGGAGACCTTTATGCGCTTGTATCGCTTTGGAACGGTGACTGCACGACCGTGCGCAGTCTGGGACTTTCACAAAATCATCAGATCTTCAGTTTCCGCGCCGGCGAGAGAGACCTCATCTTGAGGTTAACCCCGCAGAGCCATCGGGATTCCCAACACGTCGAGGAGGAGTTGGCCTGGGTTCGGTATCTGGGCGATCACGGAATCCGTGTCTGTGAACCCGTTCAATCCAAAAAAGGAACTTGGGTAGAGACGCTGGATCGGCCGGGGCAAAATCCCCATGTCGCGGTGGCGATGCGTAAGGCACTTGGGGTACGCATCAGTTCCTCGAACGCCGATTCCTGGGGAGGCGGTTTGTTTCGCGAATGGGGTCGAACCGCAGCACGAATGCACTCGCTTTCGGCTGGCTTTGTTCCGCAAAGCGGTTTCCGCCGGCATGTACTCGATGGTGCCGCCCTGAGCGATCACGCTTTCCAAGTCCTTCCGCGGTCTCAGCAACGGGCAGCCCGCATAGTGCGGCAGCTTTGGGAGGAGATCCGAACCAGTCCCATCGAGCCGGATTGTTACGGCATGATCCATGGCGATATGACTGCTGGAAATCTGTTTATCATCGACGGCGAGATCGAGATGTGCGATTTCGATAACTGCGGCTTTGCATGGTTCATCTACGACATTGCGATAATCCTGCACATTACAATGCTCAACTTGTTCCCGTGCGCGGATTTCCGAGAGAAGTTCGATTTTTTCGTTAAGCAGTTCTTTCTCGGCTACACGAGTGAAAAACGGGTGCCCCCATTCTGGTTGGATCGTCTCCCCTTGTTTATCAGCTTCTTCAATGCGCTGGTCTATGTTTCACTTTTCCAAAACGGAGTACCAAACGAAAATAGTCAAATGACGAGTTTCGTCGAGATGCATTTAGACACCGGCGAACCTGCATTTGATCTCGATTTAGCGAAAGTTTCGACGAGTGCTACTTGAGCAGTGCACTACAACACTCGGACGCTAGTGCATGGAGGATGCCATGACAGAAGAGCAGAAGTTTCTATTTGATCTCAATGGATTTTTGGTCATTGAGAAGGTTCTGACACCTGACCAGTGCGACAGGATAAAACAACAAATCTATTTAATGACACATGATCCGGAAAAGCTGCCGAAGCATGCGCGCAGCGTGCCTGGCGGAGAGCTCGCGAACCTCATCGATCATCCGGTGGTCTTGGATGTATTGCGCGAAATCATCGGCCCGCAGCTGCGCCTTGATTTCGGATATGTCTTGTGGCGTGAGAAAGGAGAGCGCCATCCCATGGATCTCCATCATGGCGGACCGATTTCCGATCCGTTTTTTCACTATTTTTTTACAGGCGGGCGTCCTCGATCGGGACTGACTCGCGTTGTGTTCGAGCTGACAGATGTGGGCGAGAACGACGGCGGTACTTGCTTTCTCCCCGGGAGCCATAAGGCCAACTACCATGTGCCGGATGAACATCGCCATTTGGAGATGGGATTGCAGTCACCATTCCTATATCGCACGCGATGTCCGGCGGGATCGGTTATCTTTTTCTCTGAAAATACGGCTCATGGGGGACCGCCTTGGGTTAACCCGGACCACCCTCGAGCCGCAGTGTTCTTTTCCTACAACCATATTGGAATGCAGTTCCACCGTTTTCGGGTCAAACCGGAAGTACGCGATTCTCTCACTGAACGACAGAAGGAATTCTTACGTGACGTTTGGGTACACGACTTCGGCGATGAGCCTGAGCATATGAGAAAATGATCAACTTGGGGAATTCATGGTGAATAGACTCGGGAGCAAGCCGTTGTGAAGAATCTGCTTTTTGTCGTCACCACGAGTGCAAATATGGGCGACTTGGCGCTCTGCCGGGATTGGATCACGGATATTGGAAGAGACGATTTCCGGTATGGATATGTGTTGAGCGAGCAACTCGATCGCTTCATCGATGCGCGCGACGCGCGGTTTTATTTTGCGCCTGAAGTCGATGTAAAGAATACGATATTAGCCGCGACAGAACGCATGCAAGCAGATGGAATCGTATTTGCGTCAAATGCGTTCTGGAATTTGCCGGGTCAGCGCGGAGCTGAGTTTGGTCGGTTCCCAATCGGCCCCGGAGAAATCGACATTCCCATAATGTCCTTCGATCCTTTCGAGGTTGATTTTGAGATTCAGGTGCCGAACGAGACCGGTGTGAAGAAGTTCGAATCAGTGCCGAAATGGGTATGGGCTTTACAGTATATGTCACGACAGACGACAGGTCGGAATGACTGCCATTATTGTGCCAAACGCAACCTTGCCAATCCGCCAGAGTATTCGCGTCGTTTCGCATCAGCCCGCTGGGGCTGGGACACGGATACAAAAACGATCCTATTTCCTATTTCCCCGAACCGATATTATTATATTAGAAAACACTATCCTGATTATTATTCGCACCTAGCCGATCAGTTTTCGCGCCGGCCTTGGATACAGTCGCGACTCGTGGTCATTTCGCCGGAGCCGGTTCCGCAATTTCGCGAACTGTCAAATGTTGTGGGACTTTCCCTCGTCGATTATGACGAGTTTCTCGCACTTACGAGCGCCGCGGATCTGTACCTGACCGATTCTCTCATTTCTTGTATTGTGGACGCATTTCACCTGGGCACACCCTCGTTACTGTTAACGAATTCCGAGAAGAGTCGCGCCCTCAGCCGGGGCACCTTTCTGGAAAATCGCTTTTTTCCCTATCGCGTTTTTCCATATGGAATGTGGGATATTTGTGAAGTGCTTAAAGAGCGCTTCGAAATAGCAGGATGCTTTGCTGAGGCCGAGATATTCGACGGTGCCGGCATTGCGTCCAAGACAGAAGCGCTGCTCTTCGATCACGAGGCGCGTGCTGCGATTACCGATTGCAGTCGACAGTGGCGGCAAAACCGGTTGGCGCTTCCAAGCGCGAGAGAAACGATCGATTTCATCCTGAGCCAGGGTGCAATCGCTTAAAACCATCACGCCGGTCGATTTGGCCATGCACAAGGCACAGACTCAATTCTGCCAACTGGTGAAAGCCCGTTTCCCAAATTATTTTGTGGGCAAATCGGTGCTTGATGTGGGCAGTTACAACGTCAACGGCGACAATCGCCATTTGTTTGAAAAATGCGAGTACCTTGGCATTGACGTTGCGGCGGGTCCGAACGTCGATAGAGTAATTCGGGCGCACGAGCTGGACTATTCCGACGCTTCTTTCGATGTTATCATTAGTACGGAATGCTTTGAACATGACATGCATTATAGAGAGAGCCTGCAAACTCTCAGCCGAATTTTGAAATCAAAGGGGCTGTTGCTGTTCACGTGTGCAACAGAAGGCCGAAAGTCGCACGGGACGCGGAAGAAGAATCCGCAAGACTCTCCAGGTACCGTGCAGCAAGGCGGCGCGTGGGCGGATTATTATAGGAATTTGACCGAAGCCGATATTCACGCGGCGATTGATGTGGCGGAGATTTTTGTCATTTTTGAATTTACTGTAAACCCTGTAATGTACGATCTCTACTTTTGGGGCATTAAGCGCTAAAGAGCAGTGCTGGACCCTATGATTTTGGACGAGGTGCTTATTGGGCATGCACCATCACGACCAAGACGGATGATGAGCGCGACCGAATTGTTCGACTTGCCGAGGACAAGGAATTGTTTCTACGACTTCGCAATGCTGCAATCGATGCGGGCTTTGCCCCACGCGCCTTTGGTGTTGAATCGCAGGAAACAGTCGATCGCGACTACAAGGGAAGCTGGGGATTGGCGTTGAAATGATGATGCCCCGCCGCAGTTGGCGGGTCAGGTTCCTAGCTTCGATAGACGCTGGATTTGAGCATCCCGCCAATCGTGGTGACCTTCGGCGATGATTGCCATCAGTTCGGCCACGCATCCGTCGCAAACCGAAATGTCCGGGCCGGCCACGAGAACCTTCACGTCGTCCTGGGATCGGCTGCAAAAACTGCAAAACAGCTTTTTGTCCGGCATTGGGCTGGTTCCCGCGTCGTACCTGAATTTCGCTATGGTCGCTCCGAGCGCATTGCGCATTCCGTTTAACCCGAATAATTTGCACACGCTATGCGGGTGCGAATCGGGGGAGCCCTTTTCCTTGCAGTTTGGTGCGCCGGCTGCGCCTCGCAGCCGGCGGCCCCGATCGTGGCTGCCGTGGCGCCGGGTCAGGCGCGAATTTCCATTACGCGGACTGACGAGGGGCCGTCGTGGAGCACGGCCGCCAAGATCGACGTCAACGGCGCTCACGTCGCCGACCTCGCCCCGGGACAGGCCTATACCGGCGGTGTAGCGCCAGGCCCGGTCAGCTTGACCGCAAGGGCATCGGTAGACATCGGGTACTATACGGAAAATTTCAACGCTGTTGCCGGGAAGACCTACGTTTTCCAGGTGTCGAAGCGTACCGAACAAGTCGTGGCCGGCGTGCTCGGCGGCGTGGTCGGGATGAGCATCGACGCCGCCGCGAATAACGAGAAATCCGGTGCATTCAAGATCACGCAAGTGACGCCGTGATCAGACCCGCTTGATTTTCGCGGCCAGCTTCGGCGAGCGGCACGATCCAATCGTCGTCGCCCTGCATGACGAGCGTCGGCATGTCGATCGACCAAGCGCGCTGATCGCGCGCTTCCTCGTCGCCTGGGGGCCTTGCGCCGGCTTATCCCGCAGGCCCCACCGCCCGCTTTCCCGTTTGTCACCGGCGGCGACTTGGATTATATTGGATCCAATTAAATCCAAAGATCGATAAGGGAGCCGAGTGATGGCGACGCAGCTGTTGGAACCCACGGTTACGGAGCAATCTCCGCCGATTTCCGCCACTCAGCGGCTATCCGACGTTCGTGGCAAGCGCCTCGGCTTTGTCGACAACAGCAAGTGCAACGCCGACCTCTTCATCCGGCGGCTGTCGACGCAACTCATCGAGCGCTTCGCGGTGGTCGGCGGTCCCGTCATCCGCAAGGCCGCGCCCAAGGATCGATTGACCGAGGCCGATCTGGCAAATTTGGCGCAATGCGACGCGGTCGTGCAGTGCTTCGGCGATTGCGGGACCTCGACCTCGATCAGCGTCGCCGATGCGGTTGAAATCGAGCGCCGCGGCATTCCGAGCGTCACCGTGTTCAGCACGGCCTTCGCCTCTGCCGCCCGCAAGCAGGCTGCGGATCGCGGCATGGCGGAATTGCCGCTGGTGCGTATTCCACATCCGATGCACACGGCGCAGCGCAGCGTCGTGGCCGAGCGCGCCGATGCCGTCATCAATACGCTGGTCGAACGCCTCACCAGCAACGTCAAAGAAGCGGTTGAAGCAGAAGCGTTGGGCCGGTTCGACGGCTCGAACGATAGTGACGACCAGGAGATGCTTTTTACCCGCGATTGGACCGATGGCCTGCCGGTGGTCTTTCCCACCGTGGAAAAGGTTGCTGCCATGGTGGCGGCCTCGGGGCGCGACGCGACGGATCGGATCGGGCCGATCCCGCCGCGCTGGCGTCAGGCCACGATCGAGAAGATCGCCATCAACGCCGTGCTTGCCGGATGCCGGCCGGAATATTTCCCGGTGGTGCTCGCCGCGATCGACGCGCTCCTGGACAATGACTGCCAGCTTTACGGCATCCAGACCGCGACCAACACGACCGCGCCGCTTCTGATCGTCAACGGACCGATCGCCAAAGAGATCGACCTCAATGCCCGCGGCAACGTGTTCGGGCAGGGCGCACGGGCCAATGCCACGATCGGCAGGGCGGTGCAGCTCGTATTCCGCAATATCGGCGGCGACATCGCCGGCGAAACCGACATGGCGACCCATGGCCAGGCCGGAAAATTCACCGCCTGCATCGCCGAGGCGGAAGATGACAGCCCGTGGACGCCGTTCCATGTCGATGCCGGCTTCGCTGCGCACGACAGCACCGTCACCGTGATCGGCGCCTCGGCGCCGCACAATATCTTCACCTACGGTTGTGAGACCGGCCAGGACATTCTCGAGCACTTCATCGGCGCAACATTGGGGCTCGGCCACAACAACATCATCTTCCCGACCGGTCCGCTGTTCGTCGTCAGCCCGGAGCACGCGGCGACCATGGCGCGCGACGGCATTGGCAAGAAGGAAATCCAGAAGGCGGTCTTCGAGCGCGCCAGGATTCCGTTGGCACGATTTGCCAAGCGCAGCGTCGCGGGACTTCACCATCGTCGCGCGCGCTGGTTTGCCGAAGTCGGCGACCAAAACCATATCGGGATCGCGGATCGCGCCGCGGACATCAGCATCGTCGTTGCCGGCGGCGCGGGCATTCACTCGCTGTTCGTGCCGACCGCGTTCAGTTATCGTCCGGTGACGCGTAAGATCGTGTCCAAGGCGTGAGGAGAGCCAGCCCTACAGCGGATACAGCTCACCCTCTCTAGGGATGCCGCTCATGTCCGCCATTGCTCCGGGTGCCACGCCGGTAAAGTCGTCAACATCCTTCATCAGCAAATGGGGATTGGCGGCCGGCGCGGCTGCGCTCGTCGCCATTATCATGTTGCCGCAGCCCGCGGGCCTGTCGATCGCCGGCCAGCACATGCTCGGCATTTTCGCCTTTGCGGTGATCATATGGATGACCGAGTCGGTGGAATACGCGGCCAGCTCCATCATGCTGATGGCGCTCATGGCGTTCCTGCTCGGCACCGCGCCTGATCCGGCGCATCCCGATCACATCCTCGGAACAAGCGGCGCGTTGTCGGCGGCGATGGACGGCTTCACCAATCCGGCCGTGGCGCTGATCGCCGCTTCACTGGTCATCGCGACGGCGATGGCCGCTACGGGACTTGATAAGCGTCTCGCCTTCATGGTGATTTCGCTGATCGGCACCAGCCGCAGCCGCCTCCTCATCGGCACCATCGTGGTGATGGCCATACTGGCCTTTTTCATTCCCACGGCCTCGGCGCGCGTCGCCTGCCTCGTGCCGATCATATTGGGAATAATCTCCGGCCTCGGCCTGGAGAAGAAAAGCCGCGTCGCCGGCATGCTGATGATGTCGGTCGTGTATCTGTCGCTGATTTGGGCCATGGGCATCGCGACCGGCGCGGCACAGAATGTCTATGTGAATGCGCTGATGGACCGGACGATTCACGTCAGAATCTCCTGGATCGATTGGCTGATCGTGGGTGCGCCTTTTTCGATTGCCATGAGCGTGGCCCTCTATTTCGTTTTGATGACAATGATGGCGCCCACGGCGGCGGAAGCGTCCGGCAACGAGGCTTCGGCTCCGGCCGATCTGGGTCCAAAACTCGGACCGATATCCGCGGACGAAATAAAGCTCCTTATTCTCTCCGTCATTCTTCTGGCCTTCTGGGCGACGGAAGGAAAATTGCACGCCTTCGATTCATCGTCCGTGGCGATCGCCGCCGTTGCGTTGATGTTGGTGCCGAAGATCGGCGTGATAAACTGGAGGCAGGTGCAGTCGCGTATTCCGTGGGGCATCCTTATCCAGCTCGGCGTGGGCGTCGGTCTGGGCACGGCGCTGCTGAAAACCGGGGCGGCCGGCTGGCTGGCGACTTTTGTCGTCAACGAATTCGGCGTCCAGCAGCTTTCCATCTTCGCCATTCTCGCGGTCCTGTGGTTGTTCCTGATCCTGCTCCATTTGGGTTTCTCGAGCGGCGCCGCAATGGCGACGACCATGATCCCGGTCATGCTGAGTGTCCTGCAGCAGGCGCAAATTCCGACGCTCAAAGTCGCCGGCATGACCATGCTGCTGACTTTTGTGACCAGCGTGGGATGGATTCTTCCCATCAACGGGCCGCAGAACATGCTGGCCTTCGGCACCGAGACATTCGAAGCACGAGACTTCATCCGCGTCGGCATCGTGCTGACTGTCATCGCTTATGTGGCGCTGTTAATATTCGCGGCGACCTATTGGCGGTGGCTCGGCTACGTCTAGATCGGTCAACCATGCGATTGCGCGCGCTACGGCAAGAACACGGTACCGCCGGCACGACCGCGGATGCGGTCTATCAGGCATTGCGTCACGGCATCTTGCGCGGCGACCTGGCGCCGGGCGAGCGGTTGCGCAGCGATGCGCTGGCCAATGAGCTGCGCGTGAGTCGCACGCCGGTGCGTGAGGCATTGCGCAAGCTCGAGGCGGAAGGGCTGGTCGCGCCTTTGGGCTCCGGCTTGATCGTGCGGGCGCTCAGCGAACAGGATTTGACCGAGCTTTTCTACGTGCGCGAGGCGCTCGAAGGCATGGCCGCGCGGCTTGCCGCGGAGAATGCGACGCCGTCCGAGATCGCGGACATCAAGGAATTGCTGGACGACATGGAGACCGTGCGCCGGCGCGGCGATATCGACGCGCTGCGGGGGCTGACCGGCGAGTTTCATCAATTGGTGTGTCGCGCTTCGCACAACGATCGCCTGTTCCAGTCCTTGAAGACATTGCTGGATCAGGTTCGGCAGATCCGGACCAGCACGCTCTATGGCGAAGGCAGGCCCGCCGAAGCGCTCAAGGAACATCGCAACCTGCTGCGGGCGATCAAAGCGCGCGACGGCGACCGTGCCGAGCAGCTGGCGCGCGCGCACCGGCGCAAGACGCTCGATCTGCGCCGCGAGATGGTGCGCGAGCAATTGCGCAAAAGCCGCGCCGACGGCGTCTTACCGCGCGAGAGCGGGCAGGGGAGCTGAGCAATCGTGGGTGGTGCAACAAGGGCGCGGACCGTGCCAGATGGGTTGCGCCAACTCGCCTTGCTTGTCGTGACCCTTGTCGCCGTCGGTGGCGTGCCAACGCCGGCGCCCGCCGACCAGGTCGCCGACTTCTATCGCGGCAAGACGATCTCGGTGCTGATCGGCGTCGGTGCCGGCGGCGAATACGATACGATTGCGCGGCTCGTGGCCCGATATATCGGCCACTACATTCCCGGCCATCCGTCGCTGGTGCCGCAGAACATGACCGGCGCGAGCGGTCTGAAATCGATGAATTATCTGGCGACGCTGGCGCCCCACGATGGCACCGCTATCGGCATGATTTCGGAAGGGCTGCCGTCGCTGCAAGCGGTCGGCATGGCGGGCGTGCAATTCGATGCCGCCAAATTCAACTGGCTCGGCGCCATTGCGC
>JBAUYI010000224.1:0-12263 GCA_049584715.1 Xanthobacteraceae bacterium | reverse complement strand
CGCCTGATGCGCGCCGCCAAGGCGCTCCTCGACAAAGGCGTGACGCCGCCCGGCATCGACGTCGAGCACCAGAAAGTGCGCTCCTGCTCGGTGGTGTTGCCGCCTGACGTGGCGTTCAAGGACGGCGCCAAGGAAGCGCTCTACGGCAAGCCGGGCATGGCGCAGACGACGGTGTAGCCGGCGCTCACACCGCATCATGCGCGGCGCGGTTCTGCTGACGGTTGTTGCCGCGAGCTTCAGCGCGTTGCGTGTCATTTCGGCGCTTGGCGAGGAAGCGGCGTGCGCAAATTCAACCGGCACGGCGCCGATCACCGCGGCAAGCCAACCGATCGCGAAACGCGAGCCGTCCGACGTGCCGCGTGTGGAACTTGCGGCGCGGCTCGCCGCCACAGGCGCCACGGCGACCGATGTATTCAAGCGAATGCGGGAGAGTGCGGCGCGCGAACTCGCCGGCCGTCCCGACGGCGTCGGTGACGTCAGTGCCGACGCGTTGCGCAACGCCGACGATGCTATCGCGCGGCAAATCCGCATCGATCAGGGAGCGCTGCCACCGCCATCGTTCGCCGCGCTGGCCAAGCTGCCTGGGCGGCCGCAGATCGAAGGCCTCGATATCATCTATCTCAATCCGCTCGGCGATCCGGCCCACGCCAACGCCTGGCAGAACATCATCGTGCATCAGACCGAGGGCACGCCCGGCAGCGCGCGGCGCGAGGCCACCGACCAATTCGCCCATCCGACCAAGCGCGGCGTGACCCTATGGGTGGAGACAGACGGTACGGTCTATTGGTCCGTCGCGGAGAATATCATCCCGACCCATGGCGAAGGCGGCGACCGCAACGACGACAAGTACATCGACAATGCGAAGACCTACCACGCCGTGGTCAAAATCAATTCGATCGGCGTCGAGTTCATCGGCAATTATCCGGACGTCGCCAAGCCGGTCACGTCGGAGCAGAAGCAAGCGTGGCTGTTGCTCGCGCCGTTTCTGCAGGAGCGGTATGGCATAGCGCCGAACCACATCTACGCGCACAACTGGATCGATTTTAAGGATCAGCGTTATTGTGAAGGATGTGAGCTTGCGACTTTGGCGCGGAAGCTCGGTTATTGTCCGTCAAGACCGCAGTAGGGTGGGCAAAGGCGCGAAGCGCCGTGCCCACGCGGCACTTTCAGCGTGGGCTTCGCGTAGCCTGTCATCGGGCCGGCCACTTCGGGCCGGACCCGTTGGCTCAGCACCACCCTACAGATTCTCAATGCGGCGGCGGCGCCGTCATCTTGATCCCAGTCAGCGCAGCCAATTCACCCTGGCGTTTGGTTTCGCGGCGCATGTAGTCGGCGAGGCCTTCGGGCGTGTTCTCGGCCGGCACGGTCATGCCGAGCGCCGCCATGCGGCTGCGGAAATCTTGCGATTGCACGACGTCGTTGAGCGCCTTGTTGAGAAAGGCGACGATCGGCGCCGGCGTCTTGGCTGGCGCGGCGAGGCCGACGAAGCCGCGATAGTCGAAATTGGGGAATCCCAGCTCCTGCATGGTCGGCACTTCGGGCCAAGTCGCGATTCGCTGCGGGCTGGCGATCGCCAGCGCCCGCACCTTGCCGCTGTCGGCGAGCGGCTTGGCCTGGGCGTAGAACGCGAACGCGCCTTGCACGCCGCTTGCCGTCACGTTGCGGGCGGCTTCGCCGGAGCCGTTGAAGGGCACGCCGGCGATTGCGGTCTTGCCGAGTGAATTGAGTTGCGCCAGCGCCATGGCCGGCGACGTCGCCGGCCCCGACGTGCCAAAGCTGATCTTGCTCGGATTGGCTCTGGCGTCGGCGAGCAATTCGTCGAGCGTCTTGTAAGGCAGCGCGGCGTCGGTGATCAGGACCAGCGGCGGCCCTTCGACGATCATGCCGATCATCGCGAAGTCGTCGATGGCGTTATACGGCACCGGGAGAAAATACAGGTTCTGCGCATCCGCGATCGAATTGGCGAACAGCGTGTAGCCGTCGGGTGCGGCCCGCACCGCATAGGCGCCGCCGAGGGTGCCCGAACCGCCCGGCTTGTTCTCGACCACAATGTTCTGGCCGATCCGCTCCTGCAACATCGCGGCAAGGACACGCGCCGGCACGTCGGTCAAGCCGCCGACCGCAAACGGCACGATCATGGTGATCGGCCGCGAAGGATAGTTCTGCGCCGGCGCATCGGCCGGCCACAGCGCCGCGAGCACCAGCGCGGAGAAGAGCGGCAGGCCAAGTCTGAAGGAGCCAAGTCTGAAAGGATCGATCATCCGTCGCTCCCGCGCGCGTGACCTTGAGGCCGTCGCGCCGCAATGCCAAAGTCAAAACCCCGCCCGGCACGGGCCACCATATCAGCATGAGACGGACCCGATGACCAAGAGCGTAGAGCCGTTGCTCCCGGTCGAGCTCGGCGCGGGCAAGATCAAGTTCGCGCAAGGCATGAAAGCCGGGCGCTGGGTGTTCGCCACCGGTCTGATGGCGCAGGATTTTGTCAACGGCATCGCGCCGGACGTGCTGGCCGAGCGAACGCCGCATTCCGGTCTACCCAAACGCGAAAAGGAGGCGCTCCGCATCTTTGAGAATCTCGACGCGGTATTGCGTGCAGCCGGCACCGACCGCAGCAATCTGGTGCGTACCGACCAGTACTACACGACGGTGAAAGCCGTGCCGCCTTATCAGCAGGTACGGCGCGAATTTCTCGACGGCCGCATCCCGCCCTCGACCTCGATCGCGCAGCAGGCGCTGTTGCTGCCCGGCGCCGACATGAATATCCAGGCCATGGCCGCCATTCCCGAACCGGGGTTCAAGGTCGAGCATCTCAAACACGAGCAATTGGCCGGGCGCCCGACCTCCGGCTACTCGCCGGCGGTCACGGTCGGCGACTTCATCTTCCTGCCGGGCATTACCTCGCTCGCGATCGGCGACGAGCCGCGGCGCAACGGCGTTGCCGCGGCGGCGCTGATGGCCGAGGGCGCGCAATGGGGCGGCCAGCCGATCAAGCTCGAAACCGAATTCATCATCACCAAGCGCATGACGGCGTCGCTGGCGCTGGCCAGCGCGACGCTCGAGGACGTGGTGCACGCGCAAGTCTATCTCACCGACCGCGACGACTACGCGGCCTTCAACGCGGCCTGGACCAAGCATTTCGGCGCGTCCGGTCCGACCGTATCGATTATTCCGTGCATCGAACACGGGCTTGCGCCCTATGACGGCAAGATCGAGATCAACGTCATCGCGGCGAAGCCGGGTAGCGCCGCCGCCAAGCGGCACGTCGACGCCGGCATCGCCACCGCATTCCGCCATCGGCCGCAAGCGGTGAAGGCGGGCGATCTGGTCTTCATGCCGGCAATGATGGCGACCGACCGCGACGGGTTTTTGCCCACAGCCGCCGTTGATCCGCGGCAGCCGTATTTCTCGTCATCTCCCGAGATGCAAGCGGAAGCGATCATCGGCAACATCGCGCGGCTGTGCGCGGCCGCAGGCACCTCGCTCGCCAACGTGGTCCGAGTGCTGCTGTTTTTCACCGATATCGGCGAGTTCTACCCGGTCTACAAAGCGTGGGAGCGCCGGCTCGGCGGGCGTCCGCTGCCGTTTTCCGCGGTCGAGGTGCCGGGGCCGTTGCCGGTACCTGGCGCGACGGTGATGATGGAAGCGTGGGTTTATGCGCCGTGAACGTTCGTAGGGTGGGCAAAGCGAAGCGTGTCCACGCGGCTCGGCACAGCGTGGGCTTCGCTGCGCTCAGCCCACCCTACAAATTTTCCGTCACGGCATTTTTCCCGGCAATAAATCCCTGACAGATCGCCCGCGGCAGGCCGTGCATGGAAAAGCCGCCGGCCGACTCGCCGCCGCAATAAAGCCCGGGGATCACCTCGCCGCTCATGTCGATCACCTGGCAGCGCGCATTGATGCGCAAGCCGGCGCGGGTGTCGTGGATGACCGGCGTCGCCCAGGCGGCGTAGAACGGTGGCTTTGATATCTTGTACAGCGGCTTCGGCTTGCCGAAGTCGGCATCCTTGCCGGCATCGACGAAGGAATTATAGCGCGCCACGGTCGCGGCGAGGTTTTGCGGCGGCATCGGCACGCGCTGGTATTTCATTTCAATTTTTGCCGCGAGCGCCTCGATGCTGCCGGCTTCGAAGAAAAATCCCGCGCCAACATCGACATGCGGCGGCAGCGGCTGCCATTTTTCCCGCGCCACGGCGTCGGCATCGAAAATCGCCCAGATCGGGCCGCCGCCGTTGTGGCCGTCGCCGATGCCGGCCAGCGCCGCGTTGATGAAATTGCTCGGATTGTATTTTTGGTTCTTGGCGTTGAGATAGGAATGCGGCTCGTAAGGGTTGGTGCTCTGATAGGTGTTGTAATTAAAATGCCCGCCGGTCTCGTCGTGGAAGCGCTGGCCTAGCATGTTGACCAGGATGACGTCCTGCCAGTCCTTGACCGGCAGTCCGATGGCGCGCGCCTTGTCGAACACTTCGCTGCCCGGATGCCAGCGCACATTGACGTAGCCATATTGGCAGCCGATGGCGCCCGGCTTGGTGATGCCGGAGCCGAACTCGCCGGTATAGTTGAACAGTCCCCACAACGCGGCGCCGGCCGCCATGGCGGCAATTTCGCCGCTGGCGTCTTGATCGGACCACGGCATGCCTGCCAGCCCGCAATATTCCTCGGTGAGGCGCGGATCGAACATGCGGCGGAAATTGACGTTGCCGGTCGAGCCGCCGGTGGCGACGATCACGGCTTTTTCCGCGCGCACATTGAGTCGGGCGCCCTTGTGGTCGACGGCAATCCCGAGCACGCGGCCGTCGCGCGGTGTCTCGCGATGAATCGCGGTCATCCGGTGCCCGAGCAAAATCTCGACGCCGGCCTCGAGTGCCGCGGCCTCGAGCGGCCGGATCAATCCGGCGCCGGCTCGGATTTCGTCATCGGCCGGATCCGCCGGCCCGCCGGTATGAACCATCGGCCAGTCCTCGACCGAGATCTGCATGGTGCGCAGCGCCGAGATGCCGATCTCGTGCCCGATCTTGTTGGGCGGCCGGTCGATCACCTTCACGCCGTGCGCCAACAAAAATTCGAACGCCGCCACGCTGTTGTCGGCGAAAGCGCGGATGATCTCGCGGTCGTTGTAGCGGTACGGCGGAAAGCCGTTGGTTTCGACCACCGACCAGTCGGTCAAATCCTGGAAAAACAGATCGGGCGAATCCGCGATGCCGTACTTCTTCTGGTAGCTGGTGCCGCCGCCGAGCGGCAGGTTGCCGCCGGAGGTGATGGCGTGGCCGCCGACATGGTTCTCGGCCTCGACTACGATCACCGATGCGCCGGCCTCGCGCGCCACGATTGCGGCCGGCAAGCCGGTCGCGCCGGATCCGATGACGACAATGTCGGCCTCGCGATCCCAATTCACTGTATTTGCCATTTCGGGATATTCCGTCTCGATTGCGGCCGGGACACTAACAGCATTGCGGATTTTGTGTCATTGGGGATGATCGCTGCTGTCGGAGACTGCGCGCCATGGCGGATTTTGTGCCCACTCACCGGCTCACCCATGAAGCCAGCATGAAAATGATTCATGCCGGCGTTGCCAAGGCGAACGAACTCGGCTGCAAGGTGTCGCTTGCCGTCGTCGATCAGAGCTGCCGGCTCATCGCCTTCCTGATGATGGACGGTGCGCGGCATTTCTCCATCATCACCACCCAGCGCAAGGCGATCACCGCGGCATCACAGCGCCTGCCGACCGGTTATGCGCCGGAAGAGAATGCGTTGAGCATGACGGTGCGCATGGGCGACTTCACCAATGTGCCGGGCGGCTTCCCGATCGAGGTCGGTGGCGAAGTCATTGGCGCAGTCGCCGCCGGCGGGGCGAAGATCGAGCAGGATGTCGAGGTGGCGAAAGCGGCGCTGGCGGCGCTCGCTTTGTAGCCCGGATTGAGCGAAGCGAAATCCGGGACAGCCTCGCCGACAAATCCCGGCTTTCGCTTCGCTCAAGCCGGGCTACGCACCCCGCATCTGATCGCGCGCCGCGCGCACCGCCTTGATGATGTTCTGATAGCCGGTGCAGCGGCACAGGTTCGAGGCCAGCATGTCGGTCAGATCTTCGTCGCCGATCTGCGGGTACTTTTCCAGCACGTTGGTGGCGAGCATCAAAAAACCCGGCGTGCAGTAGCCGCATTGCAGGCCGTGATTGTCGATGAAGGCCTGCTGCAGCACGCTGAGCTTGTCGCCGTCGGCGAGGCCCTCGACGGTGCGTATTTTCTTGCCGGTGGCCTGCACGGCGAACATCAGGCACGAGCGCACCGCCTCGTTGTCGACGATGACCGTGCAGGTGCCGCAGACGCCATGCTCGCAGCCGATATGGGTGCCGGTCTGGCCGCAGTCGTCGCGGATGGCGTCGACCAGCGTCTTGCGCGCCTCGACCCGGATTGGATAATCGCGGCCGTTGATAGTGAGTGTGATGTCGGTTTTTTCGTTCATTGCACTTTGTCTTTTCCCCTCCCCCTTGTGGGGAGGGGTAGGGGTGGGGGTCGAGAGGTAATGTACAGGTGTCGACGCCTGCGCGTCACCTCCCGACCCCCCACCCCGCCCTCCCCCACAAGGGGGGAGGGAAGAGCTAGCGCGGCAAGACATCGGAGAATTTTCCGCGCACGTGATCCTCGACCTCTTGGCTCGCCCGCACCACGATGGGGAACGTGTCGCGGCGTCGGAACGGCGTGCAGGCGTCGATCACCACGCGGGCGTTGCGCGGGTCGTCGGTGCCATAGACCATCGGATCGAGCACGGTCGACCAGCAGCCGCGCAAGGTCTCCATGCCCTCGCGCGGATCGAACCGGGTGCACATCGCCCACACCACTTTGTCCATGTCGGCCGGATCGATGTCGTCGTCGACCACGACGACGAAGCGGTTGGCGTAAGCGCCGGCATGGCATTGCGAGGCGATCAGGCCGGCCTGCTTGGCGTGCCCGGCATATTGCTGCTTGATGGCGACGGTGAGCCACAGCCGGCTGCCGCCCGCGGCGTGAGCCCACACACCCTTCACCTCGGGCACGCCGGCGGCTTCGAGCTGATTCCACACCGCTCCCGAGCGATAAGTGCCGCGATAGAACGAATCGTCGTCGGGCGGAATGCCGGGGATGGCGCCGAGCAGGATCGGATCGTCGCGGTGCATGAAGGTCTCGATGCGGATCGCCGGCTCCTTCTTCAGGCCGCCGGCGTAATAGCCGGTCCATTCGCCGAGCGGGCCTTCGTCCAACAGATCGTTCGGATGGATAAAACCCTCGAAGGCGATTTCGGCGTGCGCCGGGATCGGCAATCCGGTGCGCGGCCCGGCGATGACTTCGACCGGCTCGCCGATCAGGCCGCCGGCGGCGTCGTATTCGTTGCGGCCATAGGGGATTTCCAGACCGGCGATCATGAACAGCGCCGGATGCATGCCGCACACCACGGCGATCGGGCAGGGCTCGCCGCGCTCGTGATAGCGGCGCTTGATCAGGTCGCCGTGCTTGCCCTTCGAGCACATCACCGTCGCCACGTTGCGGTCGTGGGCCTGCACCCGATAGGCGCCGTAATTGATCCAGCCGGTGTCGGGATCGCGCATGATCACCATGTCGCCGGTGCCGATGTAATAGCCGCCGTCGTGCTCGTGCCAGCGCGGCACCGGGATTTTGAAAATGTCGATGTCTTTGCCGGTGCGGACGTTCTCCATCACCGGCCCGGTTTTCACTGTGATCGGCGCATGGACCTTGGCTTCCTTCATATAGCGCCGCCAGTAATGCACCAGATCGATGGCGCTGGCGTCGGGCGGAAGCCCGAGCGTGATGTTGATGCGGGGTATCGAGGTCAAAATATTGGCGAGGATGCGGTGGCCGCGCGGATAGCCCGGCACGTCGTCGAACAGCACCGCCTTGTTGCCGATTTTGCGCTGATAGATATCGACGATGCCGCCGATTTCCTTCTCGCGCTCGGCGCCGGCGATGTCCTGCAGCTCGCCCGCGGCGCGCAATTGCGCGATCCAGGCGCGCAGGTCCTGGCGCTCGTTGATGGTGTTTTGTTTCGCGGGGCGGGTTTTGACGGGGGCGTCCATGCCGGCAGTGTATCGCAGCATGGCTCGTCGGGTCGAGACCGTCCGGGGCCTACATATCCAGGACCAGCCGCTCGGTTTTACAACCACAGCAGCAGATCATAACCTTTTCGTTGGTGGCCTGCTCTTCCTCGCTGAGCACCGAATCGTGGTGCACCGGGATGCCGGAGATCACCTTGGTCTCGCAGGCGCCGCAGATGCCGAGCTCGCAGGAATAATCGACGTCGACGCCGGCGTCGAACAGCACTTCGAGCACTTTCTTGCCCGGCGGGATGAAATATTCCTCGCCCGACTTGGCGAGCTCGACCCAGAAGCCACCCAGACTGTCGGCCGCCGCGGCGTCTTCCTTCGGCGTGAAATATTCGACGTGAACGTTCGCCTTCGGCCGGCTCGCCGCGGCGGCCTCGAAGGCTTTGAGCATCGGATTGGGGCCGCAGCAGTAGAAATGCGCGTCGGCCGGCGCCTCGGCGACGGCCGATGCAAGGTCCATGACCTTGCCGCCGGCCTCGTCGTCGAAATGCAGATGCACGGATTTCGGATCGAGCTCTTTCAGTTGGCTCAAGAACGCCATGTCGGCTTGCGACCGGCAGGCGTAATGGATTTTCCACGACCGGCCCTGCGCCGCGAGCTCCTGCGCCATGCACCAGATCGGCGTAATGCCGATGCCGCCGGCGAAGAGCACGACATGATCGGCTTTCTCGACCAGCGGAAAATTGTTGCGCGGCGCGCTGATCTTGATCTGGTCGCCGACCTTCATCTGCTCGATGATGTAGCGCGAGCCGCCGCGGCTGTTCTCATCGCGCTTGACGCCGACGGTGTAGCTGTCGGGATTTTCGGCAGGCACCGTCAGCGAGAATTGGCGCAATAGCCCATTCGGCAGATGCAGGTCGATATGGGCGCCGGGCTTGTAACCCGGCAGCTTGCCGCCATCGATGCGCTCAAACGTGTACAGCTTGGTGTCGCGGGCGACGTCCTCGATCTTGCTCAGCCGAGCGTCGATCAGGCCGTGGGCGGCCGTCGGCCCGGCGGCGGTGGCGGCTGGTGCGGTTGCGGTGTCCATTTACGGCATAGATAGGCGGCCGGGGTGGGATTGCGCAACCGTTCTTTGGCCGGGACGTTTTTGCTATGCGCCGCCGTGTCCGGGGGCGGGCGGCAGCGGAAATTGCTTGAGATAGGGCAGATATTCGTCCTCGACGTCGATCTGCAGCGTCGCCAACACGCGTACCACGGCGCAGTAGAAGGCAATGGTCAGGACCAGGTCGGTGAGGCGCTCGGTGTCGAGTTTTTCGCCCAAGTGCGCGAAGGTGGCGTCGGAAATGGCCAGTTCCGTCGCCATTTCACGGGCCGCCTTGAGCACGGTTTTGGCCAGCGGCTCCAGATCGGTGGTGCGGCCTTGCGTCTCAGCGGCAATGGCGCGGATGTCATCGTCGCTGACGCCGAAATCGTGGCCGATCTTGATGTGATGGGAATACTCGTAGGGCGATCGGGCGACATAGCCGACCTGAAGGATGGCGAGCTCGCGCAGCCGCGGATCGAGTTTTGAGCCGTGGCGGATGTAGTGGCCGATCCCGCTCCAGCCGCGTGCGGCGCCCGGACTGTTGACCAGAGCCCGAAACAGATTGATCGGCCGGTTGAGCAAATCCTGATGCTCGGGCGGTAAATCCGCGCGATCGAAATAGGGAACGCGTGCCATCTGTCTTTCGCCCCGTTTCCGTTTACTCGCTCGGTTTCTCTACCGCCCGCACCGATGTTTCCGGCATCACGCCGCCGCGCTGGCGAGCGAGCGTCTCGAGACCGGACAGCTCCCAATCGCCGGCGGCAGCGCGCTTGGCGAATTTCTCCCAGGTCTCGGTCCAGTCGCCGAGATGGTAGCCGTGCCAGGGCGACGTCACGGTGAGCGGGTGCAGGCCGAGCCGTTCCCATAGATCTCGCGCGTGCTCCATGTGCTCGCGGGTCGGCAAAGCCAGCGGCGCCATCGGGCGCTTGCGGGTGGCATCGATCAGCATGCTGGAATCCGTTTGTTCGGGGCCGTATTGCGCGCCCTGCACGCCGCCGCGATAGGGCACGATCTGCACGTCCTCGATCGGATTTGAGCGGTAAGCGAGCGACCACAGCACGGCGTCGACGCTTTGCGGATCGATGTCATCCGACACCGCGACGACGATCTTGCCGCAGTTCGACATCAGCGTCGCAGCGCCATGCAGCGCCCGCCACACCTCGGTGCGCGGCGTGTCGGCTTTGATCTGCACGAAGATCACCGGCCGCAAATTGGTCAGCCGCTCGTGCATGGCGACGCGGAGCACGCCCTTGATCGCCAGTTGGTCGCGCAGATGCGCGAGGAACAACGGCTCGTAGGCGACCTTCTTGATGACGCTCGATTCGCTGGGCGTGACCTGGCTGATGATCGAGCAGAACACCGGCTTCTTCTTGCGGGTGATCGCGGTGACCTGCATCGGCATGTTGAAGGCTTCGAGCGCCACATAACCGTTGCTCTCGCCGAACGGCGCCTCGGGCTCGAGCTTTTGGCAATCGATCAGGCCCTCGATGACGATCTCGGCGTCGGCCGGCACGTCGAGGTCGACGGTCTTGGCCTTGACGACGCGGATCGGCTCGCCGGCGAGGCCGCCGGCGACGCCGAGCTCGTCGAGGTCGACGGCGAGCTTTTGCGGCCCGGTGAACACCACCACGGGCGCGGCGCCGATGACGATGGCGATCGGCATCTTCTCGCCGCGGTCGCGGTATTTGAGCCAGTGCCGGAAGCCGCCGGCGCCGGTCGCCTCGCGCGCCACCATGCGCACGGCGAGGCGATCGGCTGCTTTCAGCGCGGCGCGATAAGTGCCCATGTTCTGCACGCCGCTGTCGGGATCGCGGGTGACGCACAAAGTCGCCGTCAGATAGGGCGCGGAATCGAAGCCCGGCGTCGAGACCGGCACCGGCAACGCGTTGAGCCCGCCCGGCGCTTGCAGATCGTCGCCGGTGATGACTACTTCTTGGCAACGCGCCGACGTCACGGCGATCGGCGCAATCGGATGATTGATCGCTTGTAGCCAGGCTTCGCCGATCTCCTCGACCTTGCGGCCCATGCCGATGGCATAAATCTCCGGCGACGCCGACAGCGCGCCGACCACGACCGGAATGTCGTATTTGCGGCCTTTGGCGTCGGTGACGTTGGTGAAGACGAAAGCGCGGCGTTTTTCTTCCGGCACGCCGCCGACGAATTGCCAGCGCACCAGCGGATGTAGCTCGGTGTCCTTGTTGATCGGGGTGTCGATGCGCGTGACCAGGCCGGCGGCTTCGAGATCGGCAAGATGATCCTGGAAATCGAGGCGGGGCCCTTGCCGCGTCGTACGCGCGCGGCGAGCTTCGTCGGCTTGGTCGAGCATGATGGTGCGATGTCCCTAACGCTGAGGCCGCAACCGTATCACACTGGCTGCGCGGCGGACAAAGCGCCCAATCCCTTGATGAATTCAGAGCCAGGGATTACGACAGCGGCCGGAGACTGCCATGTACGTGCCGGCACCTTTCAAGGAAGACCGCGTTGCCGTTCTGCACGACGCCATCAGGACATATGGCTTCGGCACCTTGGTGACGTCGAGCGAGCAGGAACTCGAAGCAAGCCATCTGCCGCTGTTGCTCGATCCCGAGCCGGCACCGCTTGGCACAGTGCTCGGACACCTGGCGCGCGCCAATCCGCAGTGGACGCGCGTGAAGCCGGGCTTTCAGGCCTTGGCGATATTTCTTGGGCCGAACACCTACATCACGCCGTCGTGGTATCCGACCAAGCAGCAGACCGGCAAAGTCGTGCCGACGTGGAATTATCTCGCCATTCACGCTTACGGCACGATCAGCTTCTTCGACGATCCTGAAGAACTGCGCGCTCACGTCGGCAGAATGACCGACACCCACGAGACGCCGCGGGCCGCGCCTTGGGCGGTCAGCGACGCGCCGGCGGCTTTTGTCGATCAGATGCTCAAGGCCATCGTCGGCTTTAAGCTGCGCATCACAAAGCTCGAAGGCAAATGGAAGATGAGCCAGAACCGCCCGGCGCAGGATGTCGCCGGCGTGCTTGAGGGGCTGGCCCACGAGGACGGCGAGAACCCGGAGGCGATCGCGGACATCATCGCGGCGCGTCAGGCGCGGAGCTGACGGTTCTCCGGCGCGCCGCGCGCGGCCGCTGCGACGTAATCCGCCAGCGCGCGTC
>JBAUYI010000223.1:0-6358 GCA_049584715.1 Xanthobacteraceae bacterium | reverse complement strand
GCATCGGCGCATAGGCGTTGACGGAGGCGGTGCCGTAACCGGTGGTGTCGCTGATCACCGCGACCTTCTTGCGCTTGAGCACGTCCATCACATAGCGGTTCGCGGCGCTGCCGATCTGCTGGTTGGTCGGCGCGTTGCGAAAGCACATCGGATATTTCTGCGGATCGGTCAGGGCGTCGACCCAGCAGGGATGGATCTGCGGCGTGTTGGTGCGCGCCAAGAGCGGCACGACCGCAAGCGACTCGCCGGAATTGACCGGGCCGAACACGACGCTGACCTTCTGGCCGCGGGTGAGCTCGGCGGCGCCGTTCACCGCCTTGGTCGGGTCGCTTTGGGTATCGCGGGTGATCAGTTCGAGCTGCCGCCCGTCGATGCCGCCGGCATCGTTGATTTCCTTCACCGCCAGCTGGATGCCGCGATTGATGCCAACGCCGGTGGACGATGACGGACCGGTGAGCGCCGGCAGATAGCCGACCGGGATCGGATCTTTGGCGGCGATCGCGGGCTTTGCCAGGCCAGATGCAGCAATGACGGCGCCGGCGGACTTCAGCGCTTGACGACGAGTCAGCGACATTTTGATTCCTCCCTGAAAACTTGGTTTCCCGTAACTTGAACTTGTCGTGTTCTGTCGGGCTTTTGCCGGTACTATAGCCTTGGCTTGACGGTCCGCAAAGCGCCCCGTCGGGCGTGGGATTTCTCCCAACATCTTTCTTCGGCGAGTGTTTTCCGGCATGGGCGGCTTGAGCGGTTACCTGCGATTTTTGTAAAGGGAGCCAGGCGATGGAACTGGGGCTTGCAGGCAAGACGGCGCTGGTCACCGGCGGCAGTAAGGGCATTGGGCTGGAGACGGCGCGCGCGCTGGCACGCGAGGGCGTGAAAGTTCTGATCTGCGCACGGCGAGAAACGGCGTTGGCCGAAGCGGCGCGCGACATCATGCAAACCACGCAAACGAAGATCGAGACGCATTCGCTCGACGTGACAAAAGTAGAGCAGATCGAGAAAATTCCGCGCATCGTCGGCGAAAAACTCGGCCGCATCGACGTTCTCGTCAACAATGCCGGCACCGGCACCTACAAGCCGTTCCTCGACGTGACCGACGACGAACTGGTCGAGGGCATGGCGATCAATTTCTTCGCTCAATTCCGCATCTGTCAGCGCATCGTGCCGCTGATGATCGCGCAAGGCGGCGGCCGCATCGTCAATGTCAGCGGCCAGACCGGGATCATGACGCTCAACCCGCCGTTCTTGTCCTCGTGCACGGGGCCGGCGAAATCGGCCGAGATACGTTTTTCCAAAGTGCTCGCCAACGAACTGGCGCCGCACAACATCCGCGTCAACTGCGTGATCCCGGGCTTCATCAACACGCCGGAGCGTTTCGCCAAATGGGAACGCGAAATGGCCAAGCGGAAGCTCAGTGCCGAGGAGGCCACGCGCGAGCGCGCGCAGTGGTCGAGCAATCAGGGCATGCGCGACACGCGCTGGGGCACGCCCGAGGAGATCGCCAATCTCATCGTCTTCGCCGTGTCGGATGCGGCGAGCTATATTAACGGTGCGGAGCTTGTTGCCGACAACGCGATGGATAAATCCTGACGGGAGCTCAAATCTCCTGCAGGGTCGGGTCGTCGACTCGATGGAACAGGTTGGTGACGAGCAATACCGGGCTTGATCGCGAGGCGGGGCAATTCACGAGCCGCTAGTGAGCGCAATAGGTTCGGCCTCTGACCGGAACGCGAAACGTCGCATGCCAGCGTTCGTTTCATGAGAGACATCCACAAGCCGCGGCTGCGGCCCTGCGATCTTCAATACGGCTCGGAATTCGCCTTCCTTTGGCCTCTCGAATTCAGCAAGGCTAATCAGCCTTCCGAGACCGCTCTGCGATGAGTTAAAATGCGCAATGATTTGGTCTTTGCCCCAATCGGGCTTACTGACCACGAGCCCCTGCATCTCGTGAATATATCCACTCACGTACCCGCGTAGGACGTTTTCGATATCGACTGGTGGCTTGGCAGGCAGCGCCTCGATGCACCGGAACAACTCGCGATACCTATCCGCCAAACAATTGTCGACCGTACCGGTCGCAAGCAGGGCAACCTCCGCAGCGACCGCAGCTTTCTTTGCGCTGTCACTCAACGCATACCGATCACCCGAGTACGATGGCAAGTAATGCTCCAAAGCGCCGCCGCCGAGAAGAAGGATGTTCTTCGTCCGAAGCGCCGCTTGGACCTGACGCAATCGTCCTTCGATGCTGGCAACGCGCTGCTCGGTTAGAAGCGGTAATAGCGCCTCGCGTTTCGCGGCGATCTCGATGAGTACGGCCACACGTTGCTTCGCCAGCTTCTTGGTGTTTTCTTGCAACGTCTGGAAATAGGTCTGAAGACCCGCGACAACGTCTTGCGCATTCGCAGCCGTCTCGACGTCCTTAACAGCATCGGTCAGCTCACGGTCGAGCGCTCCGCAGTAAATGGCGAAATCGCCGCCAACCCCGACACTAGCAAGAAAGTCAGCGATGCTTCCGTCGACGCGGAGACACTGGCGAAGACTACCCACGAAGAGGCTGTCAAGATCGAACAAGAAATATGCTTCTTTGCCGTAGTGGCGGCACAGTTCGACATACTTGGTCACTTCCTCACAGCCCCCGACATCAATCAGGCAACTGCCCGCGGCAGTGATCGACGTCTTGCGGCGTTCCTGTATGGCCTCGATGAACTGCGCGTCCGAAATGCCTTCCACGAAAACCGGATTGTCCGCGAAGAACAGCTGCTTGTGATGGACGTTGAGTCGCGGGATCAGTGAAACTAGGCGAGTTTGCTCAGTTTCCTGCAAAGAGGTAATGGATTTCGGCGGAGTATGGTCGGCAGAAAAGCAGAATACGGATTGCAGATCGTTCATTGTGCGGAGATCGAGAATGAAGGGCGAGTGCGTAATCAGGAATACTCCCTTGCGACTGCTGCCTGGAACGTGCGTGCCGGCGATTTTGCGGGCTTCCTGGATGAAGAAGGACTGATACTGTGGATGAAGGTTGAGTTCTGGTTCGTCGATGATCAGAAAGGCATGCTGGTCATTGTGCAGGTGGGTGAGCAGGACCAGAAGCTCGCGAATGCCATGGCATTCCTCGCGGTCCATCCGGTAAGAGTCACCGGTTCGCGATAGCCGTGCCTTTGGTACGAGATTGCCGGAATCCCATTCCAGCATGATGTCGCGGTTGAAAAGCGAGCTTAAGGTTGCCTCGACGATAACTCGAATATCGGGACGTTCCTCAAGAATGATAAAGGCATCAATGCCAGAACCTGCGTTCCCTGCCTGACGAAGATGAGAGAACTGGTTCTTCTGCAAACCGCCGGCAAAATGATCCCCATACAATGATTTCATAGTGCTAATCGACATGCCTTCAAGTCGGTCCGTTCCAAGTAGCCGCGCTTTTGGAAGAACTGCTTTCAGGCTATCTGCGAAACGTGACTTGCCGCTGCCGTTTGGACCTACGAGAAACGATAGTTCTCCGAAGCGGTCGATTGTGAACCGCTGGCCGTCCCAAGGCTTCGGCAAATTAAAGGTAACTGGTTGCTCGATCATCATCACCACCGATTGGGGGGGGCAAAAGCAGGTCGCTCAAGGTCCATCCCTCTCAAGTGGGATAAATTATCACAAAAACACGGTGTCTTTATGCGTCACGGCAACGGCGCGGAGCTCGTCGCTGATAATGCGATGGATAAATCGTTGGCGCCCACCCGACGGCTTCGCCGGCCCTCCCGGCGCCGCCAAGACCGATGTAGCATCGCTGCAAGGCCGCGCGCGGGCAGCCGCACGGCCGCGGCGAGCATCGGGAGGACGGCATGACAACGGCGAGCGATAGCGTTGATTTGACGCGCGTCGGCCCTGGTACCGTCATGGGCCAATTGATGCGGGAATATTGGATTCCCGCGCTGATGTCGTCTGAGGTCGCCCGCGGCGGCGCGCCGCTCCGGCTGATGCTGCTCGGCGAGAAGCTGATCGCGTTTCGCGACGGCGAAGGTTTGGTCGGCGTGATGGATCATCGCTGCCCGCACCGCTGCGCGTCGCTGTTTCTCGGCCGCAACGAGGGAAACGGGCTGCGCTGCATCTATCACGGCTGGAAATTTGACGTCACTGGCCAATGCATCGATATGCCCAACGTGGCGCCGCAGCAGGACTTCAGGCACAAGGTCGGCGCCAAGGCATACCGCGCGGTCGAACGCGCCGGCGTGGTGTGGGTCTATATGGGGTCGCGCGCCGAGGCGCCGCCATTGCCGGGTTTCGAGGTGCTCGGCGTTCCCGACGACGAGGTCGGGGTGCTCTTCATCCAGCGCCACTGCAACTATCTGCAGGCGCTGGAGGGCGACATCGACACCTCGCATTTCGGCTTCCTACATGCCGGCCATGTTGACGCCGACGATCTTGCCGACGACGATCCGATCCTCCACACCGTCGCGATCCGCACGCCGGACTATCACATCGCCGACACCGCCTGGGGCACGACCTATGCGGGCTACCGCAGCGCCGGCCCCGGTCGCACCTCCTGGCGCTTCGGCAACTTTTTGTTTCCGTTCTGGGCGCAGGTGCCGAACGGCGATTTTGCCAATCATCTGCAAGTGCGCGGCTGGGTGCCGCTCGACGACGAGCACACCATGTACTGCGTGCTGTGGTGGAAACGCGGCCTGTCGGCGATGACCCAAGAGGCGCCGACGTTCAAGGACGGCACGGCGGTCGGCGGCATGGGGCGGGGCAACGATTTTCTGCCCAACACCACCGACTGGCTCGGCCGCTTCAGGCTCGCGGCGAACGCGAGCAACGACTGGGGCATGAACCGCGCCGCGCAACACGACAACACGATCTACAGCGGCATCGACAGCATCCACTTGCAGGACCAGGCCGTGACCGAGAGCATGGGCGCGATCCTCGATCACAGTTTTGAGCATCTCGCCGCGTCGGACCTGATGATCACGCGCACGCGGCGCCGCCTGCTCATGGCCGCCCGCGCGTTGCGCGACAAGGGCGTACCGCCGCCGGGCGCCGACAATGTGGAGGTGTTCCGCGACGCCCGCGGCGGCTATTTCGTCAGCGACGAGGGCAACGGCTGGCGGGACGCCTATGCGGCGCAATTGGCGATCGCGTCGCGGCCGCGCGCGACCGCTTCGCACACTTCGCCATCAGGCGGCGGCCGATAATCCGGCCTTCGCGTCCTCAAGGATCATATCCGCGCCCTTCTCGCCGATCATGATCGTGGCCGCGTTGGTATTGCCCGACACGACCGCCGGCATGATCGAAGCGTCGATCACGCGCAGCCCCGTAAACCCGCGCACGCGTAGCCGTTCGTCGACCACGGCCTTGGGATCCTGGCCCATGCGGCAGGTGCCCACGGGATGATAGGTGGTGGAGCCGCGGTGGCGGATGAAATCGAGCAATTCGTCGTCGTTGTCGCATTGCGCGCCCGGCTCGATCTCCTCGGCGATATAGCGCGCCATGGCGGGCGCCTGAAAAATGCGGCGCATCGCAGCGACCCCCGCCGTGATGGTGTCGCGGTCCTTCTGGGTCGCCAGATAATTCGGGTGAATGGCCGGCGCCTCGTGCGGATCGGCAGATTTGATTTTCACGTAGCCGCGGCTCTCCGGCCGCAGCAGCACGCAATTGCCGGTCACGCCAGGGTATGGCGACAGTTCGCCGCCGATGGTGCCGGCCGAGAACAGCGAAATCGAGCATTGCGAATCGGGCGTTCCCGATGAGGGAAGCGCGCGCAAGAACACTGCGGACGACACCGCCGGGATGGCGAGATAACCGCGGCGGGTGAGGACGTAGTGCAAGCCGTGGGTGAGCTTGCCGCTCCAGTTGCGCACCGCGTCGTTGAGCGTGATCGGGTCCTTGCAGCGCAAAATGATGCGGCCGGAAATATGGTCGTTGAGATCGTCGCCGACGCCCGGCGCATCGGCGATCACCGGGATGCCCAGCGATTGCAGGAGCGGCGCCGGTCCGAGCCCCGAAAGCTGTAAGAGTTGCGGCGAATTGAAAGCGCCCGAAGCGACGATCACCTCGACATTGGCGCGGGCGCTGCGTTTGTCGTTGCCGGCGAGATACTCGATGCCGATCGCGCGCCGGCCATCGAACAGAACACGCGTGGCGAGCGCCTTGGAAACCACCTTGAGATTAGCGCGCCGCCGCGCCGCCTTGAGATAGCCGGCTGCGGTCGAAGCGCGTACGCCCTTGCGCATGGTGGTCTGGTAATAGCCGGCGCCTTCCTGCGTCGCTCCATTGAAATCGTCGTTGCGCGGATACCCGCACTGCAGCGATGCCTCAACATAGGCGTCGGCGAGAGGATGCGGATCGCGCAAGTCCGAAACCGCGAGCGGTC
>JBAUYI010000222.1:0-21867 GCA_049584715.1 Xanthobacteraceae bacterium | reverse complement strand
GACATCGTGAGCGCCACGCGTTTCTAGACCATGATCCAATTCAATTGAATCGGATCATAGTCTAGGATCTTTATTTGAGCATGATCTTATCCGAAAACCGGTATCCACTTTTCGGGATCATGCTCTAACGCAGCGATATTGCCATCCCGTTCAGGTCAACGGAGGGCTGAACGCCCTGCCGCCCGCGTAAGTCCAAAACGACGCCGTGAAAGTTTCGCAGCCGGACTATTCCCGCGCCGTCGGCAGCGACGGCCGAATAAACACCGTGGATGCTGCCCGCGGTGCGCATATTGTAGGCTCGGCCCACCAGATCCACCCGCGGCGCCCCGAAGGGACCGGCGCCGACGCCGCTGACGCGCAGCACATAACGCTTGCCCTGGAAGTGCAACGTGCCGCTGCCGCCGCCGGCGACGGAGCCTACTCTGGTGATGATGATGCGGACCGAACCGGTCGCCGCATGGGCCAGCGTCAGCGCGCCAGCCAGCGTTACTGCCGCCGCCAAGATAGCCAGAACAAATTTCATTGCCCGAAAGGAACTGCGCATTATCGGCTCCAGCTCACGCCATCTCGAACCAAGTTTATGGTCGGGATGCAGGCATGTCTATCGAGCAAGATGCTGCGCCGGCTCCGGCTATGCCTCCAAAGTCGCAAGCGCCACCGCCAGGCGACAGCCGTTGGCGAACTCAGGCAGGTCCACGTATTCTTTGACGGTGTGGATCTCGTATTGTCCGCTGCCGATGGTCACGGTCGGCAGACCGTGCTTGACGAACCAGTTGGCATCCAAGCCGCCGTTGGAGAAGATCGTCGTCGGCTTCAGCCCGATCGCTTCCGCCGATCGCTTGGCGTGCAGCAGCACCGGCGCATCTTTGGCGATGTTGAACGCAGGATATGACGGTTGCGCGCTGAACTTCACCTCGGCGGTTTCACCGTCGGCGTCCTTGACCATTGCGCCTGCCTTGGCGAAGGCGTCGCGGTATCCGGCCACGATGGCGGCGGCAAATTTCTCTTCCGCGCTGCGCGCCTCGCCTCTTACATAGACATAGTCGGTGACGACGTTGGTGGCGTCGCCCGCCGCCTTGCCGTCCTTGCCGCCGAAGATGCCGGGATTGCTGGTTCCGGTCCCGTCGGGCTTGACGACTTTGCCGAACCAGCCGTTGCGCTGGGCTTCCACCAACGCCGTGGCCGCGACCAAAGTCGCGGAGATGCCTTTTTCCGGAGCCACCCCGGCGTGCGATGCCTTGCCGCGGATTTCCACTTCCCAGCTCTGCTGACCCACCGCGCCGGTGATCAATTCGGCGGCGAGCCTGCCGTCGACATTGAAGCACATCGTCGCGCCGCCCAAGTCGGCCGCCTTCAATTCGCGTGCGCCGTGCAGCCCGCTTTCCTCGCGCACGGTGAACAGCAGCGTGATCGGCGGGTGCGGAAGTTTGTGCTTCAGCAGCGTCTCCGCCAGGCTCACCAGCACGGCGCAGCCGGTCCGGTTGTCGCCGCCGAGCGCCGTGGTCCCGTCGGAGACGATGCGGTCGCCGTCCCGCTTGGGCTTGGCGCCGGCGCACAGCGGCACGGTGTCGAGGTGGGTAGCGAATACGAGCCGCGGGCCAGGACGCGTGCCGGGCAGATCGACGATCAGGTTGCCGGTTTGCGTCGGCAGCTTGATACGCTTGTTCGCGTCGTCGAAACGGATGGCGGAGGCGGGAACCGATACTTTCTTGAGCGCGTCCGACACCGCGGCGGCAATGGCCGCCTCCTCGCCGGTGACGCCGTCCACCGACAGGAATTTCATCAAGTGGCTCTCGGCGGCTTTCGCATCCACAGGCGGGGCGCTGCTCATATTTCCACTCCTTGTTGTTCCTGCCGCAAAAGCGGCAGCTTCGCTTCTCGGGCCATTTACTTCACCGGGTTACAGCCCGAAAGGCAGTCCCAGCAAATACCACGCGGCGAACAGCACCACCCAAACGAGACTGATCCAGAGAACGTAGGGCAGCATCAGCGCCACCACCGTACCGACGCCGGCGTTCTTGTCGTATTTCTGCGCAAAGCCGACGACCAAAGCGAAGTAGGCGTTCAGCGGCGTGATCGAATTCATCGGCGAGTCGCCGACCCGATAGGCGGCCAGAACCGCCGCGGGATCCACCGCCAACTGCACGAACAGCGGCACGAAGACCGGCGCGAAGATGGCCCATTTGGCAATCGCCGGCGTGAAGAACAGGTCGAGGATGGCGACCACGACGATAAAGCCCAGCAAGAGCCACAGCGGCCCGATATGCGCGTTCTTCAGCACATCCGCCATTTTGACGGCCATCAGCGTCGGCATGCTGCTGTAATTGAAATAGTCGACGAACTGGCTGATGACCACGAACAGGAGGATGGTGCCGCCCAATCCCGACACCGCTTTCGTCATGGCATTGATGACGTCGGTCGAGCTTTTGATTGTTTTTGCGCCTGTGCCGTAGGCGATGCCGCTCACCAGGAACAACATCATGATGACAACGATCAGGCCGCCCATGAACGGCGAATTTCCGATCAGCGTGCCGGTCGTGGGATTGCGCAGCGGCGCTCCTGCCGGCAGCGTCAATAGTCCAAACAGGACGACGACCGCCAGGAATCCGAGGCCGGCGTAACGCAGGCCGCGAGTTTCCTGCGCGGAAAGCTGTCCGGACTCGTGCGGCGGCAAATCTCCACTGGCCTGCTCCTCGTGATATTGGCCGAGGCGGGGCTCGATGGTGCGTTCCGTGACCACCGCGATCACAATGGTCAAAATGACGACCGACACGATCGAGAACCAGAGATTGGCGGTCAGGTCGAGCGAGAGCGCGGGATTGACCATGTGAATGGCGTCGTTGGTGATCTCCGTGAGCACGGCATCGAGCGGCTTGATCAGCATGTTCACGGTGAATGCGCTGGCGACGCCGGCAAATCCCAGCGCCAAACCGGCGAGCGGATGGCGGCGAACGCTCATCAGCGCCGTGCCGGCCAGCGGAATCAACACCAGATAACCGGCGTCCGATGCGACGCTGGAGAGGATGCCGACAAACGCCAGGATGTAAGTCAGCGCCCAGGCCGGGGAGACGACCACGAGCTTGCGGATCAAGGAATTCACCAGGCCGGCCTCTTCGGCGACGCCGACGCCGATCATGGCGACGATCAGCAGGCCGACGGCACTGAAGCCGAGGAAGTTCGGGACGAACCGCGTGTAGATGTGACGAATTCCCTCCCCCGTCATCAAGCTGTTGGCGGCGGTCGTCACCGTCTCGATCTTGTCGGTGTCCGGATTGATGACCTGGAAGGAAACCGACGCGCCGAGCAGGTATAGAATGTGCGACAGAACGATCACGATCGCGATCAAGATCAGGAAGATCAGCACCGGGTGAGGAACGCTGTTGCCCACCCGCTCGACCGTATCGAGAATTTTCTGCATCACGGTCTTCGATGTTGGCGTCTTCGCTGCTTCGCTTGAGTGGCTCATGACTTCATACCTCTCAGAGCGCGCCCGGCGGCCGTCGCGTCACAGCGGCAGCAACCAAGGCACCAGGATCACGCAGACGATCAGGACGATGATGGAAAACGGCACGCCAATGCGCACGAAGTCGCCGAACGTGTAGTTGCCCGGCGTGACCACCAGCGTGTTCACCGGCGACGAAACCGGAGTCATGAAGGCGGTAGAAGCTGCCAGCGCGACGATCATCGCGAACGGATAAGGCGACACGTGCAACTCATGAGCGACCGCGAGCGCGACCGGGGCCATCAGCACCGCGGTGGCGGTATTGGAGATGAACATGCCGAGCAGCGCGGTGATTGCAAATAGCGCGGCCAGCACAACGCGGTCGCCGGCGCCTGCCGTCAGCGCCCGCAACCCATCGGCGGCAAGATCGACGCCGCCGGTCCGTTGCAAGGCGATCGAAAACGGCAGCATGCCGACGATGAGGACGAGGGTTTTCCAGTCGATCGAGCGGTAGGCACTCACCAGGTTGACGCAGCCCAGCGCGCCCATGAGCAGACAACCGATCAGTGCCGCCTGCACGTTCGGAATAAGACCGCTGACCATCAAGCCGACGACAAGCGCCAGGCAGAACAGCGCCTGCGGCGCCTTGCCGGGCGCCGGCAGCACTTCGTCGAGCTCGGCCGGCAGCTTGATGATGGCGAGGTCGTGGCCGTCGGACTTGAGCCTCTCGATGTCCTTCCACGGTCCGATCAGCAGCAACGTGTCGCCGGTCTTGAGCGCTTCGTCGAGCAGGCTGCCTTGGTGCGCAACGATACCGCGCCGTAGGCCGACCACGGTCAGTCCGAAGCGGCTGCGGAATTCGGCCTCGACCGGCGTCTGCCCGATGAGATCGGAGGTCGGCGGCACAATGACTTCCGCCATGCCGATCTCCTGGGACCGGTCGGCGAAATAGGCGCCGCTGAGCGGCATCTCTTCAAGCGCGAATTGCTGCCGCAGCTTGTCGACGTTGTGGCCGGGAGCGAACAGATCGACCAGCAGGATATCGTCGCCCATCAGTTCCGTATTCGCCGTCGGCCGCAACATCTCCCGGGAAAATTTGCGGTTGCGTTCAATGGCCACGATGCTGGCGCCGGAGCTGCTGCGCAGGTTCAGCTCCGCGAGAGTCTTACCCACCAGCGGCGACTGCGCCGTCACGCGAAGCCGGTATTCGCGGTCGGCCAGTCTGTATTCCTCGATCCACTCGGCAAGGCTCGGACGGCCGGAGGCGTTCACCTCCTTGGTGGCTGTCAACCAGCGACGCGCGAAGCTCATGTAAATGATGCCGAGAACGAGGATCGGCAGCCCCAACGGCGTGAAGCTGAAGAAACGAAATCCCTCGATGCCGTGGCGTTCGAGCTCGCCGTTGACGACCAGATTGGGCGCGGTAGCGACAAGCGTCGTCATGCCGCTGATCAGCGCGGCCATGCTCAGCGGCATCATCAGCCGGCCGGGTCCGATGCCGGCGGTTTGCGAAATGCGCAACACCACCGGAATGAAGATGGCGGTGACGGCCGTCGAGCTCATGGTCGCGCCCAGGCCGCAGACGACGATCATCAGCAGGACGATAAGCCGTATTTCGCTGTTGCCGGCCTTGACGATCAGCCAGTCGCCGAGGCGCTGGGCGACGCCGGTTCGCACCAGGCCGTCGCCGATCACGAACAGCGCGGCGATGAGGACGATATTCGAATCGCTAAAACCCGCCAGCGCCTCGCCCATGGTAAGCACGCCGGTAAACGGCAGTACCGTGAGCATGATCAGGGCGACGGCATCCAGGCGCGGCTTGTTGATCGCGAACATCACGATCGCGGCGGCAAGCAGGGCGAGGACGACAACGAGTGCGGACACTGTTTATTTGCTCACTTTGGTGGCTGCCTTATGCGAATCGTTGCTGACTTAAGGGCGCTTTGGGTCACCGCGCGCTTGCCCCGGCGCCGGATCGGCCGGCACCTCTCCCGGAAGGTAGTTCGGCAACCGGCCGGCCGGGATGATCGCCAGGAACGCGACGGCGGCCATGACCAGGAGGCCGATCTTCAACGCGCGCAGCCGCGAGTCCGCGTTGATGCGTACCGCGTCGGCGACCTGCGCCGGGGTGGCGGAGGTGCGCTCCAGCACGCTCTTGAGCTGATCGTTGCTGACGAAATTGATGCCGTCGAGATCGACTTCCGATTGGATCTCGAGCGGCAGCAATGGGGAAGCGGCCAGGCTGCGCATGACGGTCGCGCTGAGCAGTCCGACCAGCAACGCGCCCGCCACCGCCGTGCCGACCGCGGCAGCGAGGTTTTGCGTCGTGCCGCGCAGCGAGCCGACGTCGCCCGCGAGCTCCTTGGGCGAGGCCGTGACCAAGACGTTGAACACCAGCGTGACCAGCGATCCCTGCCCGATGCCGAACGCGATCAGTCCGATGAGGACGGGGAACGTGCTCCAGTCGTTGTGCACCACGAAGGCGAGCCACAACAAAGCCGCCGTGCAAATGATGAAGCCGTAGCGTCCGATCTGCTGCGGGGTGAACTTGGTGTAGAGCTTCACGATCAGCATCGCGGTGAAGAATACCGTCAGGTTGAACGGCATCATGGCGATCGCGGTTTCAAGCGGCGAGCGGCCCTGCACGATCTGGATATAGAGCGGCACGGAAAAATTGAGCATGGCCTCGAGCGCGACGACCGAGAACATCGCATAGACCGCGGCCCGCTCGTGCGACGAGCTGATCACCTCGAGCGCAAGCAGCGGTGTTTTTCCCGCTTCCTGGCGTCGGCGCGTCCACATCACGAAGGCTTGCCCCAGCACGACGCCGACCAGGATCATGACCGGCGCGGGAGAAACGCCGAGCAGATCGAATGGCGCGCCCGGCCGGGCAAAAACCAGCCCCCAGCGGTTGAGGTTGTTGAAGCCGAAGCTGATCAGGATCATCGCCGCCGCGGCCAGGATGACGCCGACGAAATCGATCTGCACGTCGGGCCGCCCCTTGTCCGGCTTGAGCCGGAAGCTCAGCAGAAAAACGAGGGCCGAAACGGCGACCAGGATTCCGAACGACGGGCGCCAGCCAAAATTCGTACCCACGATGCCGCCAATCGTAAATGCCAAGACGCCGGCAGCGGCGCGTGCGGAGCCTAGCGCGCCGATCGCCGTCGCCTGCTGTTGCCCGCGATAGTTTTCGGCGATCAAGGCAACCAGCGACGGCACGATCACCGCGGCCGACGCGCCACACAGCGCCTGGGCCGTGATCATCAAGGTCGCGGTGGGACTGAGCGTCATCAAAATCTGCGAGGCGCAGAACATAAGAACGGCGATGCGAAAAACCCGCAGCGCCCCGTAGCGCTGGATGAGTTTTGCGCCGAGCATGACGAAGCCGGCAACCAGCATGGAATACGCCACGATGCCGGTTGCGACCGTCGTGGGTGGAACGCCAAAGCTGTTCACCATGCCGCTCAAGGCAACGGGCAAAGATGCGACGTTGAACGACATGATCATCTGGCCGAGCGCGATGGCGATCATCGGCACCCAGGATTCCTGCACTTCGGCAGTGGCAGTGGCAGTGCTTGGCGCAGCTTGGGCCGACATGTCTTCCTCCCAGTTATTTCGTTATTGGCCAGCGCAGTATTGCTGGCGACGTTCCCGGCCAGTTATTTCAGCCGTCGGGTTTTGAGACGAACAGATCCATGCCCAGCCGTTGCGACAGGAATTTCGCCACCAGTTGGCCCTTGACGCTGTTGCCCGCGCCATCGAGCGGTGGCGCGAAAGTGCCCAATCCGCCCTTGCCCGGCGAGACGGTCACGATGCCGCCGCCAATTCCGCTTTTGCCCGGCAGCCCGATGTCGTACAGCCAATCGCCGGACGTTTCGTATAATCCCGCGGTCGTCATCACGGCCAGCGCGTAGTGACAGATCGCCGGATCGACGACGCGCTCCTTGGTCAGCGGATTGACGCCGCCGTCTGCGAGCGTTGCACCCATGACCGCCAAATCCTTGGCGCTGACGTTGAGCGAGCACTGTTTGGTGTAGAGGTCGGTCGCCTGCGCCGGATCGAAATAGATTCGACCGAAGCTCTGGAGCAGCCGGGCGATGCCTTGGTTGCGAAAATTGGTTTCCGAGGCCGAGGCATAAACCTCTTCATTGAGCGGCAGCTTGCGGCCGGCGAAGCGGGACAAACCGTCGTAAATGAATTGCCACTTCGCCTCGAAGGTCGCGCCCGGCACCAGGCTGGTGGTGGCGATCGCGCCGGCATTGACCATCGGGTTGGTTCGCCCGTCGGCACTGCGTTCGACGGCGGCGAGCGAATTGAATGGCATTCCGGTGGCGTTGGCGCCGAGTTTTTCGCGCGCCTGCTCTGCGCCCATCTGTTGACACACGAGCGCAAACACAAACGGCTTCGACACGCTCATGATCGAGAATTCGTGATCGGTGTCGCCGGCGGCATAGACGTTGCCGCTCACGCCGACCACGCACACGCCGAACAGTTCGCTCCGTGCCCTGGCCAGCGCCGGGTAGACTTGTGAATTCTCGCCGTCGGTGTTGGACTTGAAGCGCGCGTGCGCCTCGTTCACCAATGCGGTGATCGCCTCAGGGGTCGGCAGATGGCCCGTCGAGACGAAAGAAGAGTCGAGGCTGTCAACGCCTTGGCGCCGCTCTTGCATCTCCTCCTCCCGGGTCGATTCAGAAGGCCGTGCAGACGCAGGCGCACATATTCAATTTCAATTTTAGTTTTCTATTCGGTCCCAAAGACGTTGAGTCAAACTCTTTGGATCCAAAGTCTTCGGGGTCAATGTGCCTGCCGTTTCCGATTATCTATTTCACAGAGTTTGACCGCAGAAAGACCGGGCCTGTCAAGGGCATGTGTCCGCTACCGGACGAACGCCGAGTTGTCCGTTCCGATCGCCGCATTGCAGTTGCAAACGAGCAACCCGCGCGCATTTGAATTCAACAGTCTCAACATAACTTTCACTTGGACCACAAGGATACCGCGGTCCCGATACGACGCTCGCCGCGAGGGCGATCGGTGATGGTGTGATTGGATCGCAAGAATGTGATAGAGTCTACAGCTGCTGCTATTCTCTCTCGGCTTGCTACGACCATTGCGGATTCGGCATCGCAGCGCTTTGAAATTAATGGAGCATGCTCCATGGGTGGCTTCATCGCTACAGCCCGCAATGTGCTGCGTGGCGCGCTGCCACGCGCTGCGATTTTCTTCGTTTTTTGGCTGATCCTCAGCGGCACAAAACCCGCCGATTTTGTGGTTGGAGCGTTGACGGCGATCGCAGCGACTTGGGTCAGCCTGCTCCTGTTGCCGGCGGGGCAGTGGCGCTTGAACCCAGTCGCGCTGACGCGCCTCGTCCTGCGCTTTTCGTTGCAATCCATCACCGCGGGGATCGACGTCGCGTGGCGCGCGTTCGCTCGACGGCCGCCGTTGCGGCCGGGATTCGTAGTCTATCGATCGCGCCTTCCCTCGGGCGCAACACGCAATGCGTTCACCACATTGACGAGCTTGCTGCCGGGGACGCTGCCGTGCGGCGCGGATGAGCGCGGCGATCTGGTGATCCATTGTCTCGACGTGGATCAACCGGTGCTCGAACAATTGGGCGCCGAGGAGGTTTTGCTGCTGGAGGTCCTGGGCGGAGGGCGGAGCGATGGCTAGCTTTTTATTCGCAGCCGCCGCCTTCATCCTGGCGATGGTGGCACTGGGATTGTTCCGTGTTTTTTGCGGCCCGGCCGACGTCGATCGCATGATGGCGGTGCAACTGCTCGGCACCGGCGGCGTCGCCGTGTTGCTCCTCCTTGCCGTGGCGGCCGAAATACCCGCCATCGTCGATGTCGCATTGATGCTGGCGCTGCTCGCCGCATTCGCCGCGGTGACGTTCGTTACCAGCGCGCCCGGTTCGCCGGCTGCAGCCGAAGATGCAAAGGATCCCCGATGAGGCTCGCTCTCGACATCTTGACCGTGCTCGCCGTCGCCGGCGGCGCCTTCTTCTTCCTCGCCGGCACGGTCGGGCTATTGCGCTTCCCTGACTCGCTGACGCGGCTGCACGCGCTGACCAAGGCGGACAATCTCGGCCTTGGACTGGTCACGTTGGGTCTGTTGCCGCTGGTCGCGTGGCCGCTCGGCGCCTTGAAGCTGATCAGCGTCTGGCTGTTCGTCCAACTTTCCGGCGCGATAGCGACACAGCTCATCGCCCGCCTGGTGCGCCGCGAGGATCCGCAAGCATGAGCATGGCGAACGCTTTCGACGTCGCACTGGTGGCGCTGCTGCTCGCAATGGCCGTCTGGGTCGTCGTAGCGCGTACAGCATTCTCAGCCATCGTCGTGTTCGTCGCTTACGGACTGCTGGTGGCGATCGCCTGGGTGAGACTTTTTGCCGTCGACGTCGCCCTCACCGAAGCCGCGATCGGCAGCGGACTGACCGGGATGCTGTTGCTCGGCGCCGCCGCTCGCCTGCGTGGCACCACCGCCACCGGCCTGTGCGGCACGCCGTTGCTTATCGTGGCTGCGGTGTTTTGCGCGATGATATCGCTGGGACTCGTCGCCGTCATTCTGACGCCGCCCGACGTCATCGTCACGTTGGCGCCGGCGGCCATGGCGAATTTGCCGCCAAGCGGCCTCGGCAATCCGGTCGCCGGCGTTCTGTTCGTTTACCGCGCCTTCGACACGTTGCTCGAAAAAGTGGTTCTGCTGCTCGCGTTGCTCGGCGTCTGGTCGCTGACGCCGGATCGCCTTTGGGGCGGAGTGCCCGGCCCGCAGGTGGACGCGCGACCGGACGGCATGCTGGCCTTTCTGGCGCAGATCTTGCCGCCTTTGGGAATAGTGGTGGCCGTGTACATGACCTGGACCGGTGCCGACCATCCGGGCGGCGCCTTTCAGGGCGGCACGGTTCTGGCCGCCATGTGGATACTGGTCATCATCGCCGGTCTGCAAAAGGCGCCTTCGATCGACCAACGCTTGGTCCGGTTTTTGGTGGTGGTGGGGCCGGCGATCTTTCTCGGTATCGGACTGGCGGGCTTTGCGCTGGCGGATGGTTTTCTCAGTTATCCGGCGGGATACGCCAAGCCGTTGATCATTGTCGTCGAGATCGCGCTGACCCTTTCGATCGGCGTGACGCTCGGCCTGGTGGCGCTGGGTACGCCGCAACGGATGCGGCGCCAATGAATGCCGCCACGCTCTTCGGCATTTGCGGTGCGGCCCTGGCAGGGCTCGGCTTGTTCGGCCTGATCACCAATCCCGAGCCGCTGCGCAAGATTCTGGCGTTCAATCTTCTCGGTACCGGCACGTTCCTGATATTCGGCGTCGTAGCGCGCAGAGGCGCCGCGGCGGGACTCGGCGGCGATCCGGTGCCGCAGGCGCTGGTCATCACCGGCATCGTCGTTGCCTTCTCGGCGACCGCCATGGCTGTCGTGTTGCTGTTGCGGCTTTTCCAGGAAAGCGGCCAGGCCACGCTCGACCCGCGCGACACCGACAGCGCCAGCACAGCGGAAGACGGCTCATGATGCCGAGTCTGACGGTTTTGCCCGATGCGAGCGCGAGCGGGTTTCTGCTGCCGCTGGCCATCATCCTGCCCGTCGCGGGCATCTTGCTGTCGTTTGTGCTCGGCGGACGTTTTGCCGAGCACATCGTTCTGCTTTTATTGGTGCCGGGCCTCGGTGTCGCTGCCGCGGTCTTCGTTGCGGTGTGGCGCGGCGGCCGTTCGCTGGTTTACCTGGTGGGCGGATGGCAGCCCCCGCTCGGCATTGCGCTGCGCGCCGACGGCATTTCCGCGGCGATGATGGCGACGATTGCCGTCGTGATATGCGCCACGGCGCTGTTTGCGCGCGGCGAATTCGTTCAACCGCAAGGCCGCCCCGAAGCCCGCGCGCCGTTCGTGTTCTGGACGCTGCTGCTGGCGATCTGGGCCGCGCTCAATACCATCGTGCTCGGCGACGATCTCTTCAATCTCTACGTCGCCTTGGAGCTGCTGACATTCGCGGCGGTGCCGCTGGTCAGCCTGAAGGGCGATGCGGCGACCCTCAAAGCCGCGCTGCGCTATTTGCTGTTCGCGCTGTTCGGCTCGGTGCTCTATCTGCTCGGCACGGCGCTGATTTACGGCGCCTATGGCACGCTGGATATCGTGCTGTTGTCGGGCCGCGTCCATCCCGAGCCGGTCGCCTGGATCGCGGCCGCGCTGATGACCATGGGGCTGTTGGCGAAAACGGCGCTGTTCCCGCTGCATCTGTGGCTGCCGCCAGCGCACGCCGGCGCGCCGGCCCCCGGCAGCGCCGTGCTGTCGGCGCTTGTCGTCAAGGGCTCGTTCTTCCTGATCGTGCGGCTGTGGTTTGACGCCATGCCCGGCCTGATGGATCTGGCCGCGGCACAGATACTCGGCACGCTCGGCTCCGGTGCAATTCTCTTCGGCAGCATTCTTGCGCTCCGCCAACAGCGCCTCAAGCTCTTGATCGCCTATTCGACGATCGCGCAAATCGGCTACCTGTTCTTCATCTTTCCGCTGGCGCTCGGCGCCGCGACAACCAATCCGTGGAGCGGCTTCGCCTGGACCGGCGGCTGGCTGCAATTGTTCTCGCACGCTTTTGCCAAAGCGGCGATGTTCATGGCGGCCGGACTGATTGCCGAGACGCTCGGCCATGACCGCATTGCCCAGTTCGGCGGTATCGGCCGCGTGCTTCCGATCACCATGTTCACCTTCGGGCTCGCCGGCCTGTCGCTGATGGGCGTGCCGCCGAGTGGCGGCTTCGTGGCCAAGGTGCTGTTGCTGCGGGCTTCCATCATGGAAGGCCAATGGTGGTGGGCGGCGGTGATGCTCGTGGGCGGCCTGCTTGCCGGCGGCTACGTCTTCATGGTGCTCGGCAAAGCGTTCTCCAGCGCCGGCGCTTCGTTGCAGGTTTGCGCAACGGTGTCGCGCCGTCGTGAAATCGTGCCGTTGGCGCTGGCGCTCTGCGCGGTCCTGCTCGGATTCGTCCCTTTGCAGCCTTCCAATCTGCTGCAGATCGGCCGCACTGCGGCGCTCACGGTCGCATCGCCATGAATTCAGGAATGCTGATCGCCGCAACGCTGATATTGCCGCTCGCCATGCTGGCGGCCTGCGTGTCGCAGCGCCTGCGGGATCGCATGCCGGCGCTGCTGGTATTTGCGCCGTTGCCGGCAATCGCTGCGGCGCTGCAAGAGTTCCACGAGTTCAATGGCACAACTCTGGTCTTGCCCAAGGCGCTACTCGGTCTGACGTTCGAGCTTGATCGGCCGGGCGCGATGCTGGTCGGCGCCTCGGCGCTGCTGTGGACCGCGGCCGGCGCTTATGCCGGCACCTATCTGCGCGACAGGCCGGGCGGCGGACGTTTCGCTATTTGGTGGTTGATGACACTCACCGGCAGCCTCGGCGTCTTCATCGCCGCGGACGTGGTGAGCTTCTATTTGTTCTACACGATGGTCAGCCTCGCGGCTTACGGACTGGTCATATTTGACGGCACTGCAGCGGCGAGGCGCGCGGGGACCGTATATGTCTCGTTGGCGCTCCTCGGCGAAGCTTTCCTGCTGATCGGCTTCGTGCTCCTGGTCCCCGCCGGCCCGGGCGGCAGCCTGCTCATCCGCGATGCCGCCGCGGCGCTCGCGACGTCGCCGTGGCACGACGTGACGCTGGCATTTCTCATCCTGGGATTTGGTCTCAAGATCGGTCTGGTGCCTTTGCATGTGTGGATGCCGCTTGCCTACACGGCGGCACCGATACCGGCAGCGGCGGCGCTCAGCGGCGCGGCCGTAAAGGCCGGCGTGATCTTCATCCGCTTTGTGCCGGTCGATCCGGCACGGCCGGGCTGGGGCGCGGCGCTCGCCGCCGCCGGTCTGTTCTCCGCATTTTATGGAGCAGCGATCGGAATAACACAGTCGAATCCCAAGACCGTGCTGGCTTATTCCAGCGTCAGTCAAATGGGATTGCTCGCTGCCGTCATCGGCATGGGCCTTGCCGCAGGCGACACGTCGGTGGCGACGGTGGCGATTTTCTATGCGGTGCATCACACCTTGGTCAAAGGCGGCCTTTTCCTTGCCGTCGGCGCCGGCGCGCGGACGCGCGGGCGCGGCCTGTGGCTGGTGCTGCTTCCGGCGGCGGTGCTGGCGCTTGGACTTGGCGGGTTGCCGCTGACCGGAGGCGCGCTGGCGAAACTGGCGATCAAGGGAACGCTGGGAGACGGCGTCGTCGGCACGCTCGCCACTTTATCGGCGGTCGCCAGCACGGTTCTCATGCTTCACTTCCTGTATCGCCTCACCGCCGACGCTCCAGGAGATTCGCAACGCGCCGCGCCGATCGGTTTCGTCTTGCCTTGGCTGGTGATTGCATTCGCCGCGATTGCTTTGCCTTGGGCGCTGTATCCGCGCAGCACCGGCGGATCGTTACATGACGCGCTCGTGCCCAAGGAGCTTTGGGCGGCACTCTGGCCGGTTCTCGTCGGCGGACTTTTGAGCGTGGGCTTGTGGCGCTGGCGACCGCAGCTGCCGCGCGTGCCGGCAGGTGACGTGCTCGTATTTGGCAACGCCGCGACAGACGTAGCCCGCGATGTCGGCGTGGCCATGGAGGGCCTCGACAGACGCTTGAGCCAATGGCCGGTCGCGGGCGTGCTGTTCCTGGTGCTGACGGCGGTCCTCGTCGGAACAATGCTTGTCGGCCGTTGATCCGGCAAACTTAAATCCGGTTCTTCATCGCTTGCACTCATCGCGCGGACTGATCGCGTGCGGCGAAGGGTAGTGACGAAATAGCCACAACCGGCAAATTTCGGCCCCGATCACGGGCTTTCGATATTCGGCACGGCGAAAAAAGTGTGAAATCCGCCTGCCTTGGCGCGTGGGTCACCGCGCGCTTGCAACGGAAGGCTTGCAAAAGAATGGCGTGAGGGTTGCGTCGATGCGTATGCGGACCCGATTTTCGGTCGCGGCGCCTGCCTTGGTCGGCACCATTCGCGGATTGCAGCGATCGCATCTGGTGATCTTGGCGTTACTCGTGCTGCCGCTTGCGGCGTGCGCGGTTGGCCCGAATTTCGTGTCCCCTGAAGCGCCGCTGAGCGAAAATTTCGTCGGCGCGAACAATCATCCGATCAAAACCAATGACGGGGACTATCGGGACTGGTGGCACACGTTTCACGATCCGACGCTCAATCGGCTGATTGAGATTGCATACGAGCAGAACTTGACTTTGTTGAGCGCGGGCACGCGCGTGCTGCAGGCCCGCGCCACGCTCGGCATTGCAATCGGCTTATTGTATCCGCAGCTGCAGCAGGGCACCGGCAGCCTGATCTATAACCGGACCAGCGCCGCTACGCCGCTCGCACCGCCAAATTCCAGCCCGCAACGTTTCTGGACCAATGCCCTCGCCGCTCAGGCCGCGTGGGAATTGGACTTTTGGGGGAAATTCCGCCGCGGTGTCGAATCCGCCGATGCCGCCTATCTGGCGTCAATCGCAACTTACGACCAGGTTCTGGTCACATTGCTCGGCGACGTCGCGGCAACCTACATCGGGATCCGCACCACCGAGCAGCTCATCGGGATCGCCCGCGACAATGTCCGCAAGCAGGAGGATGAGCTGCGGATCGCGCGGGCGAAGTTCGATCATGGCGAAACCAGCGAGCTCGATGTTTTTCAGGCGACCAACGTCCTCGAAGCGACGCGCTCGGCAGTTCCCCAGCTCGAGATCCAGCTGCAACAGGGACGTGACGCGCTGTGTGTGCTGCTCGGCATCCCGCCGCAGCCGTTGGGCCGCCTGCTTGCAAGATCATGGGGCCTTCGGATGCCGCCGGCCACGATCGCGGTGGGAATCCCGGCGGATCTGCTGCGCCGGCGGCCTGATATCCGCGCCGCCGAGCTCGCGGCCATGGCCCAGAGCGCGCAGATCGGCATCGCCGAATCGCAACTCTATCCGGCGATCAGTATTTCCGGCACGTTCGGAGGCATGGCCAGCACCGCCAACGGCCACAATCTCGGACAGGTTTTCAAACCCATCGGCGTCGCCTATGCGGCGGGCCCGTCATTCCAATGGAACATCCTCAATTACGGCCAGATCACCAACAACATTCGTCTGCAGGACGCCACGCTGCAGCAATTGCTGGTCGATTACCAGAACGGCGTTCTCCAGGCGGAACAGCAGGTCGGCGATGGCATCTCGGCGTTCCTCAATTCGCGATCCCAGGCGGAATTTCTGCGCCGCAGCGCCGACGCCGCGAACGGAGCGCTGCGCGTAGCAACCGTGCGGTACGAACATGGCGAGGTGGATTTCACGACTGTGCTGACGGCGTCGCAAAACCTCTTCCAGGCGCAGAGCAATCTGGCGGTGGCACGCAGCAACGTGTTGCTTGGCGCGACCGCGATCTACCGCGCGCTCGGCGGCGGATGGCAGATCCGGCAAGACAGCGAATTTGTAAATGCGCCAACGCGCGACCAAATGCGGGCGCGGACCAATTGGGGTAACCTGCTGGCGCCGGAGGGCGAGCCGCAACCGGCAGCTCCAGGTCTTCCCGGTCCTGAAGACCTCGGGCCTACGGTCCGGCCGCCCGAATGGTGACTTTGGTATTGTTACGCTCGGCGATTTCGCGAAGACCGATTGATAGCGTGACTGGCAAAGTTCGAGCGAGTTGCTAATCTTGCCGTGCTTGTTGCAGGCGACGGCGGCAGCGAGGGCTCCGCAAAGACTTCAGGTCGAGCTGGGAATAGTGACCTGATGTATTTTTTTGACTTCGATGCGCAACGGAATGGTGCGACCCATGAGACCGCAAGGCCTTGCGATTATAGCGCTGGTGGCCGCTGCTTTGCTGTCGGCATGTCAACGCGAATCTGAAGCGCCGCCGACGGAAGTTCGTCCGGTTCGCACCGTGACCGTGGTGAAGCGGGAGGCCGGCGAGACCGTCACCTATACCGGGCGCATCCAGGCCCAAACCGAGACGCGTCTGGCCTTCCGCCTGGCCGGACGGCTGGTCGAACGGCCGGTGAATGTCGGCGACAGCGTCAAGGCCGGACAGCTGGTGGCGCGGATCGAGTCGCAGGACGAGCAGAACGCCTTGCGTTCGGCGCAGGCCAATCTCGTGGCGGCCCAAGCAAGAGCCGCCCAGGCTGCAAGCAACTTCGATCGCCAACAGTCGCTGCTCGCCGCCCGCGCCGCGTCCCGCGCCCAATTCGAGCAGGCGCAGCAAGAGCAGGAAACCTCGCGGGCTCAGATCGATATCGCGCAGGCGCAGTTGAAGGCCGCCGAGGACAGGGTGGGCTACACCACATTGAACGCGGATGCAGCCGGCGTCGTGACGGCCACCGCGGCGGAGCCGGGTGAAGTGGTGCAGGCCGGGCAGCTGATCGTGCGGGTTGCGCTGTCAGGCGGCCGCGATGCCGTGTTCGATGTGCCGGGAGAATTGCTCAGGTCGGCGCCGAGCGATGGTCTGATCACGGTGAGCCTGACGGATGCTGCGAGCGTGACAGCCACCGGACGGGTCCGTGAAATCTCGCCGCAGGCCGACCCCATAACCGGAACGTTCGAGGTCAGGGTCGGCCTGATCGACCCGCCCGCGGACATGCGGCTCGGCTCGATTGTCGCGGGGCGCGTGAAGCTTGACGCGACCGCAGTCATCGAAATTCCCGCTTCTGCGCTGACCGAGTCCGATCATCGGCCCGCCGTCTGGGTCGTCGACCCGTCGGCCTTCACCGTCGCCATCCGCAACGTCGAGCTGTTGCGTCAGAACGCCGTGTCGATTGCGGTTTCCAAAGGCCTGGAGTCCGGCGACATCGTGGTGACCGCGGGCGTCCAGGCGCTCCACCCTGGCCAGAAGGTACGCCTGCTGGGATCGCCGAAATGACCCAATTCAATCTATCCGAATGGGCGCTCAATCACCGCTCCTTCGTGGTTTATTTGATGCTGGTCGCGATCGTCGTGGGCGTGATGTCGTATATGCGGCTCGGCCGCAACGAAGATCCGGCATTCACTTTCAGAACCATGATCGTTCAGGCCGCGTGGCCGGGCGCGACCCTCAATGACACGCTCGATCAAGTGACCGATCGCATCGAGCGCACTCTCAAAGAAACGCCGAACCTCGACTTTCTGCGCAGCTTCACGCGCGCCGGCGTCACCACCATTTTCGTGAACCTCAAAGGCAGCACGCCTGCCAAGGAGGTGCCGGACATTTGGTATCATGTCCGCAAGAACGTCGGTGACATCCGCCGTACTTTGCCGCCCGGCGTCGTCGGCCCCGGCTTCAACGACGAGTTCGGCGACACGTTCGGAATCATCTACGGCTTCACCGCCGACGGTTTCACCCATCGCGAGCTGCGCGATTATGTCGAGAAAATCCGCGCGCGGCTGTTGGGCATCGGTGATGTCTCCAAGATCGAGGTTCTCGGCGCCCAGGACGAGCAGATCATCATCGAGTTCTCCACCGAGAAACTCGCAGGGCTCGGCATCGATCGCGCCTCGCTGATAGCGGCCATCCAGGCGCAAAACGCAGTCAGCCCCGCCGGCACTTTGGACACGAGCAATGAGACGCTGCTGCTGCGCGTCTCGGGAGCCTTCGAATCCGAACGCGATCTTTTGGCGCTCAATATCGCCTCGAACGGCCGATTGCTGCGCCTGAGCGATATTGCCACGGTCAGGCGCGTCTTTGTCGATCCGCCGCAGCCGATCTTCCGCATCAACGGCCGGCCGGGCATCGGCTTGGCCATCGCCATGCGCGACGGCGGCGACATCCTGGCGCTGGGGCAGACCATCCGCCGGACCATGACCGAGCTCACGGCGGACCTGCCGATCGGCATCGAGTCGGCGCTGGTGGCGGACCAATCGTCGGTCGTGCAAAGCGCCATCGGCGAGTTCATGGAATCGCTGTGGCAGGCCATCGCCATCATCATGGTGGTGAGCGTCGTCAGCCTCGGCTTTCGGGCCGGCGCGATCGTCGCGGCGTCGATCCCGCTGACGCTTGCGGTCGTGTTTCCGGTGATGGAATCCGTCAGCATCGACCTGCAGCGCATATCACTGGGCGCGCTCATTATCGCGCTCACGCTCCTCGTCGACGACGCCATGAGCACGATCGACGCCATGACGATGCGCCTCGCCATGGGCGACAAGAAGGAAGATGCCGCCACGTTTGCCTACAAGACCTTGGCATTTCCAATGCTCACCGGCTCCTTTGTCACCATGGCCGGTTTCGTGCCGATTGGCTTTGCCAGGAGCGCCGCCGGCGAATACACATTCTCGATCTTCGCCGTCGTCAGCATTGCCGTGCTGGCGTCGTGGCTGGTCGCGGTCATCTTCATTCCGCTTCTTGGCGTCGCACTCTTGGCCAAGCCCAAAACGGAACAATCGAAGGAGCCCGGTTGGGCGCTGCGGATTTTCCGCTCCATGCTCGTCGCCGCGATGCGGATGCGATGGATCACCATTCTGGTCACGCTTGGCTGCTTCGTGATCGCCGCGCTGGCGGTGCCCTCGGTGCCCAGGCAGTTCTTCCCCTCCTCGGACCGTCCTGAGCTGCTCGTCGATCTGAGACTGCCGCAAAACGCCTCGATCTATGCGAGCAGCGACGCCTCGGCCAAGATAGACGCTTTTCTGAAAAACGATCCAGACGTCGAGCGCTGGAGCACCAATGTCGGACGCGGCGCAATCAGGTTCTATCTGCCGCTCAGTGTCGAGCTGCCAAATAGTTTCTTCAGCCAACTTGTCATCATTACCAAAGACATCGCCGCCCGCGAACGGCTTCGCGCCAAACTGGAGCACCTGCTCCAGGAGGATTTTCCGGACGCCGTGACGCGAACGGTGCCGCTGGAGCTCGGGCCGCCGGTCGGATGGCCGGTGCAATACCGGGTGAGCGGTCCGGACCTGAACCAAGTGCGCGATATGGCGCTCCGGCTGGCCCAGGTCGTCGCCACCGACAGCCGCACGCGGCGGATCAATTTCGACTGGATGGAGCCGGCCCGGCAGGTCCGTATTCGCGTCGACCAGGATCAGGCGCGGCTCTTGGGCTTGAGCTCGGATTCGATAGCGGGCGTGCTCAACGCCGTGATGTCGGGCGTGGCCGTCACGCAGGTGCGCGATGGCATCTATCTGGTCGACGTCGTGATGCGGGCAACCGACGCGCAGCGGGTTTCTCTGACGACGCTGCGTAACCTGCAGTTCCCGTTGCCCAACGGCCGGACCGTTCCGCTCGGACAGTTCGCGACGCTCGATTTCGATCAGGAGTTTCCGCTGATTTGGCAGCGCGACAGCGTGCCGACTTTGACCATACAGGCCGACGTCATACCCGGCGCGTCGCCGGAAGGCGTGGTCGCTTCGCTCGCTCCCGCCATCGAGAAGTTCGGCGCGAGCCTGCCGGCGGCGTATCACGTCGCCGTCGGCGGCACCGTTGAGGAAAGCGCGCAGTCCCAAGCCTCGGTTTTTGCGGTCCTGCCCTTGATGTTGTTCATCACCGTCACGGTCTTGATGATACAGCTGCAAAGCTTCAGCCGTCTCGTGCTGGTGTTGAGCGTCGTGCCGATGGGGCTGATCGGCGTGGTCGCGGCCCTTATTCTCTTCAACAAGCCGCTCGGCTTCGTGGCGATCCTCGGGATACTGGCACTGATGGGCATGATTGCGCGCAATGCCGTAATCCTCATCGACCAGATCGAAGCCGAGCGCGCCGAGGGCAAGGAGATCTGGGACGCGGTGATCGAGGCCGCGATGTCGCGTTTCCGCCCGATCATGCTGACGGCAATCTCGACGGTGCTGGGCATGATACCGATCGCACCGACGATCTTTTGGGGCCCGATGGCCTACGCGATCATGGGCGGTCTTTTGGTCGCTACCGTATTGACTTTGATCTTTCTACCGGCGCTCTACATCGCATGGTTTCGCGTCAGCGAGCCGGACGCCGCTGCCCGCGCGACATAGAAGCCCGCCGAACGGCCGCTTTGCCCGTTCGTAGCGCGGTAGTTTCGTCAAGTCTGGAGGAAACGAGCCATGAAGGTAAAAGACGTAATGACCTCGCACGTTCTTTCAGTGACACCGGATGAATCGGTATTCGTCGCTGCGCGGGTGATGCTGCAGAAGAAAATCAGCGGCCTTCCCGTTGTCGACGGTCATGGCAAGCTGGTCGGCATCGTCAGCGAAGGCGACTTCCTGCGCCGCGCCGAAACCGGCACCAAGCGCCATCGGCCGAAATGGATGGAGTTTTTTCTTGGCCCCGGCCGGCTTGCGGACGAGTACGTTCAAATCAGCGGCCGCAAGGTTCGCGACGTCATGACGGAAGACGTGTGGACGGTGACGCAGGATGCGCCGCTGGAAGATGTCGTGCGGCTGATGGAGCGCCGCCACATCAAGAGAGTTCCGGTCGTCGAGGGCGGCAAGATCGTCGGCATCGTCACCCGCGCCAATCTGCTTCACGCCATGGCCAGCTTTGTCGGCGAGATCGCGCCGTCTTCAGCTCAGGACTCGACTATACGCGAGCAATTCATTGCCGAGCTGGAACGGCAACCGTGGGCGCCGGTGACCAGGATCGACATCACCGTGCGGAACGGAGTCGTGCAGCTTTCCGGCACCCTTACCGACGAGAGGCAGCGTCAGGCGCTGCGCGTCACCGCCGAGAACATTCCGGGCGTCAAGAAGGTCGACGATCATGTCGTTTGGATCGAACCCGTCTCGGGAATGTACGCCGAGGCGCCGCCGGAGGAGAAATAGATCCGGCCTGCATTCGCTGTCCATTTCGACTATCATGGTGGCGGTAGTGGCGATGATGGCGGACAAACCTTTGGCTCATCTTAAGTGGAGACTGTCGCAACCTGATGGAGATTGATCATGTCGATGTCGATTGATGCAGCAGCCCAAGTGATGCGCGAGGCGATGCGCGAGAAGGTCAAGCGGCACTCACTCTGGTACATGTTCCAAGGTGCGCTGATGGTGGTGGCCGGCATCCTGGCGGTAGCCCACCCGGCGATGTCGTCGGTTGCCCTGGTTATCTTTTTCGGATGGCTCTTGATCATCAGCGGCATCGCCCAGGGTATCAGCCTGATCGACGCCCGCAGCGTGCCGCATTTCTGGCTGCAACTTGTTTCGGTCGCGCTGTTCATCATCGTCGGAGCACTCTTCCTTCGCAACCCCGCCGAGAGCGTGGTCACACTCACGCTGTTGGTGATCGTGTTCCTGATGGTCGAAGGAATTTCAAAGGTGATCTTTTCGCTCACCATCCGGCCGTTCGCGAACTGGGGCTGGATCCTGGTGAGCGGGATCATCAGCGTCTTGTTGTCTTTTTATCTCTGGTCCAGCATGCCGGTGACCGCGCTCTGGTTTCTCGGCATGTTGCTTGGCATTTCGCTCATCAGCGAAGGCGTTGCGCTGGGCTACTTGGCTTGGCGGGTGCGGCAATCTTGAGGATGCCAAGCCGACCCTGAACGAACCTCCAACCGGTATCCAAAGCCCAGGCTCAGGAGCCTGGG
>JBAUYI010000221.1:0-7262 GCA_049584715.1 Xanthobacteraceae bacterium | reverse complement strand
AGCTGGGCGTCCCCGAACGCGAGGCCGTCGCCCCGCGAGCCGAGCGCAGTTTTTTCGTCGGAAGCTTCAAACTCGTGTGAGGTAATTAAAATCAGAACAACCGGCTCTTTTGCAACATTGACTTCCTGATCCGAGGATCACAGGCAACTTGCGGACTATTCCAGCGGCGTGTCTCGAATAAACCGCCGGCACTCACGATCGACGATAAAGGAGCTATTGATGGCAGAGATTTGGAAAGAGACGGCGACATGCGAAGCTCGCCGGTTATTCCTGCGCCGCGGCGCCGCGCTCGCCGCCGCCTGCGCCATCCTGCTGGCCGAAACCGTCCCGGTGCGCCGGGCCGCCGCGCAGACGAAGGCGCCGCAGAACTTGGTCCAGTATCAGAAGACGCCGAAGGACGGCAAGGATTGTGCGAGTTGCAATTATTTCGAGCCGCCTTCGAGCTGCAAGGTGGTCGCCGGCCCGATCAGCCCAGCGGGCTGGTGCTCGCTCTATGCGCCCAAAGCACCAGCTTGAGAGGGTTCCGGACGCAGGTTCCCTAAATCGAAACAGCCACCCGGACGCGCTCGCGATTGGCGACGAGTGAACGTGGCCCAGGCCATCAGCGATAAATCCAGCGTAACCATTTCATCGGGGCAGTCAGACAATAGACTTTCGCCGACCGGCGCCAAACAGCCAAAGCGCCGACGCAATAGAGGAAAGAAGTCGGCGCACAACGCTGTCAGCTTTCGGTGGCCCCGCAGTGCGCAAAGGTGGATAGACGGTAGGCGATAACCGCATGAACCCGGGCGTAGGCCCAATCGTGTTCTTGCCGGGTACGAGGCTGCGGGCCTTGCAGTCGGAGGCATGTCGCCTCGCTGACCCGCGTTTGGGTTTAATAGATCGAAAACGAATTTCGCACTCGTTGATCCAGATCAATTTCAGCGGCGCCCCCCTTGGGCCCAATGCGGTGAGGTAGTGCTTGCGGAGCCACGCCGACGATGAGGTTCGCCACCACGATTGCGTCGCGCCTATTCCGGCCGAGCCGGCGGTATGGCCTGCTGGCGATCGCGACGATCATGCTGCTCGGCCTCGGCGCACGGCCGGCGCAAGCCCTGCCCAGCTACGCCCGGCAGACCGGACAACAATGCGCCGCCTGTCACAACGGCTTTCCCGAGCTGACCCCTTATGGCCGATTGTTCAAGCTCAACGGCTACACCTTTACCGGCGGCAATTTGAATTGGCCGCCGCTGGCGATGATGACGATTCCGAATCTCACGCATGTTGCACAAGCCCAGCCTGGCGGCTTGGCGCCGGGGTTTGGGAACAACAACGATGTCGCGTTCACCGGCAGCCTATTTTATGGCGGCAAGATCTACGACCATGTGGGGGCGTTCATCCAAGGCACCTACGACCAGGTCCCGAACGGCATTCACTGGGACAATACCGATATCCGCTATGCCAACACCGGGCAACTCGCGGGCCGGGAATTGATTTACGGCATGAGCCTCAACAACAACCCGACCGTCGAGGACGTATGGAATTCGACGCCGGCTTGGGGCTACCCCTACGTTGGTTCCCAGGTGGCGCCGACCCTGGCCGCAAGCCCTCTGATCGAGGGCCCCTTGGCACAGCAGGTGCTCGGTCTCAACCCGTATATCTACTGGAACCGGCTGGTCTATGCGGAGATCGGCGGATACCGGACCTTGAGCCCGTGGTCGCTAAGCGCGGTTGGCATCCCACCGCCGGGGACCAGTTCAATCGACGGTCTCGCACCCTCGTGGCGGCTTGCGCTCGAACCGGCCTGGGGAAACAATACGTGGGAAGTCGGGACCTTCGGCCTCGCCGCTTCGCTGCTACCGCAACGAATCAGCGGCGCTGGCAGCGATCACGTGACGGATGTCGGCTTCGACACACAGTACGAGTTCCTTGGCGCCCGCGACAGCTTCTCACTGCAGGCCCGCTACATTCTCGAATATCAGGACTTGTCGGCCAGTCAGGCGCTCGGCTTCTCCACTAATTCTTATAATAATCTACACAGTTTTCACATCAAGGGAACCTATTACTACAAGCAAATGATCGGCCTTACCATCGGTTATTTCAACATTCAAGGCAGCAGCGACGCACTGCTATATGGTGATGTCTCAGCCAACAACAGCCCCAATTCAGCAGGTGAGATCTTTGAGCTTGACTATATTCCGTTCAATTACGGCGGTCCGGCGTTCTGGCCGTGGCTTAATATGAAACTTGGACTACAATACATCCGTTACAACAAGTTCGATGGCGCCAGTACGAACTACGATGGGGCTGGCACGAATGCCTCGGCCAACAACACGCTGTTTGCGTTTGCCTGGTTTGCGTTCTGATCCGCGCGGTAAGATCGATGACTGAACGACACTGGGCTCGAGGGCGCCATCAGGCCCATCGAAACGGTGGAATTCCGGCATTCGCGTTGCTTCTCGCAGCGCTCGGGCTCACTGCCTGCGGCGGCTCCGGCCAAGCGCCTCAAGCCCAAGGCGGACCTCCGGATGTCTCCGGTACCGTGCATGTATGTTCGTCCTGCCATGGGCCGGGCGGCCAAAGCATCTCCTCGACTTTCCCCCGCCTCGCCGGGCAGCAAAAGGACTACCTGATCGCGCAACTCACGGCTTTTCGCGACCACAAACGCGCCGATCCCCACGCGCAGACCTATATGTGGGGCATGGCGGCGCGGCTCAGCGACCCGATGATCGCGGCGCTTGCCGGCTATTATGCGGCACAGCCGCCGGTTCCCGGTACGTCCGACAACTCGCCGGAATGGGCAGCCGGACGCAAGATATACACTGAGGGCATCCCGGCCGAGGACGTGCCGGCCTGCATGGCCTGCCACGGCGAAAAAGGCGAGGGAAACGTTGCGTTTCCGCGGCTCGCCGGGCAACATAATGCGTATATCGAGCGACAGCTCGAGGACTTTGCCTCGAAGGCGCGAGCCAACCCAATCATGCACCAAAATTCCAAGCATCTGACCAGAGAGCAGATCCACGAGGTCGCCGCCTACATCCGGAGCCTCTGATCCGCGGTTGCGCAAGCTCGACGGACCCGCGCCAGGGGCGCGTTTGCGGCTGCTTGAGCGGCGGCCACCCGATCAGTTCCGCTCCGATGCACGAGGCGCTCGTCGTCCCAGACCTGAAACCCTGCTCCAACGCTCGGCGCGTTTGGGCGACGGGCGGCGGCGACCCCTTTTCGTCGCGGTCAGTCTCGATCTAACCGTCGAGTAGATGTTGTTGTCATGATCAGCAAAATGCACCCGGTAGAGAGCCACAGCAACCCTCACTGGGCAGAGAGGCCTCGGTAATGTTTAGTATTTCGTCGTCTTGTTGGCCCGCGTTTTGACATAGACCAATCCTTAGCCGTGCAGCCAATAGGCGTTTTATGGCTGTGACTGATTTCATCTGCAACGGTGGGTATAAATGTTGCACAGCGTCCTGACTCGCTTTGAGGGGAGGATCAAACATATGGATTCTCGTCCCCTCATTGATGCAAATCAAAGCGCAACACGGGCAGCGAGGCGATCCTCCAATGAAGCGAAATCTCGGAGAGAGCGATGAACTCGGTCGTGACCGATGCTCAGTCGATCAGCGCCTACGGTCAGGCGCGCGCTACGGTACTGGGCAGTCCGCCGAACCCCAGGAGCTGCGGCCCATAGAGGCTTATTGGCATGCCAGCCTGTTCCTGTCGGCTGGGATGATCTACCTGCGCGGCAACCCGCTTTTGCGCGAACCGCTGAAACCCAAAACCAGGTCGACCGCTTTACTCCGGCGATCGATGCGATCGATCGGGTGCCGTCGCTGCGCGTGCGCGGCGCGCATGCCCGCGAGCAGTTGTTGAACCAGCAGATCGACTGTCGCAACTATGCCTACGATCAAGGGATCGACATGCCGGAGGTTACCGGCTGGAAATGGCCGGTGTGATCGCACCGGACCGTCCGTTTTGCTGCGGCGGCAAGCTTCGGGCGCCCGCTTGCTGACGCCTGTGTGGGCAGCGGCCTAATCCAAGTCTCATTAGCGACATTGCCATAGGAATGGTCTTGCCGATGTGGTGCATGCCGCAAAGGGCGCTCGCGCCGTAGGCAGTCGCGGAGGAGGGCGGCGGCTTGATCCAAATCAATGTAAGGGATGGTCCCGGCAGCCAAAGTTTTCATGGCGTACAATTGGAGTTGGATCCGATGTCGGCAGAGTCCTGGGTCCGCTGGTTTGACGATATCCGGTTGAAAGATGTCCCCTTGGTCGGGGGGAAAACCGCGTCGCTGGGGGAACTCCGCGTACTGTTGGGCGACAGGGTGCCGGAAGGTTTCGCGCTGACCGCGCAAGCCTATCGCGCCGCACTCGCCGAGGCCGGGGTCGAGGCGGCACTGCGGCGGCTGCTCTCAGACTTCGACCACCATGATGTGGCGCTCCTTGCCACGCGCGCCGCCGCCGCTCGCCGCCTGGTCTACGACGCCACCGGCAACGCGGCGCTGCGCGCCGAAATCGCGGCCGCCTATCGCGTGCTCGAACAGAAATGCGGGGCAGAGGTCGCGGTTGCGGTGCGCAGCTCGGCAACCGCCGAGGATCTGCCGACCGCCAGCTTCGCCGGGCAGCACGAGAGCTTTTTGAACGTGCGCGGCGAGGTCGCGGCGATCGAGGCGTGCCGGCGTTGTTTTGCCTCGATCTTTACCGATCGGGCCATAGTTTACCGGATCGATAACGGCTTCGACCACTTCAAGGTGGCACTATCGGTCGGCGTCATGAAGATGGTCCGTTCTGATCTCGCGGCGAGCGGCGTCATCTTCACGCTCGACACCGAATCCGGCTTTCGCGACGTGGTTTTCGTCACCGGGTCGTGGGGGCTGGGCGAGAATATCGTGCAGGGCAAGGTCGACCCCGACGAGTTCTACGTCCACAAGCCGACCTTCCGTCAGGGCCACCGTACCGTGCTGAGCCGCTCGCTCGGCGGCAAGGAATTGCGGCTCGTCTATGGGCGCAGGCGTGGCGACGCGACCACGCGCAACGTCACGACGCGCCGCGCAGAACGCCGGCGTTTCTGTCTTGCCGATGCCGAAGTGCTCGAACTCGCGGATTTCGCGATCCGCATCGAGGACCATTACTCGAAGCTGGCCGGGCACCCGACCCCAATGGACATCGAATGGGCCAAGGACGGCAAGGACGGCAGGCTCTATATCGTCCAGGCTCGCCCCGAGACCGTCGCCTCGCAGCACCAGGCCGAAGCCTTTGAGACCTATTCGCTGAAGGTTAAGGGCGCGGTGCTGGTCACCGGCCGCGCGGTGGGCGAGAAGATTGCCTCTGGGACCGTCCGGGTGATTGCGGATGCGCGTGAGCTTGGTTTCTTCCGCCCGGGCGAGGTGCTGGTCGCCGAGTCGACGAGCCCCGATTGGGAGCCGGTCATGAAGACCGCCGCGGCGATCATCACCAATCGCGGTGGCCGCACCTGCCATGCGGCAATCGTCGCCCGCGAATTGGGCGTGCCGGCGGTGGTCGGCGCCGAAGGTGCTACCGAACAAGTCAAAACCGGCGCGGTCGTGACGGTCAGCTGCGCCGAAGGCGAGACAGGTGCGGTCTACAAGGGCGCACTGCCGTTCGAGGTGACAAAGGTTTCAGCGGGTGCGCTGCCGCGGCCGCACACCGAGATCATGGTCAATCTCGGCAATCCGGAACTCGCCTATCACACCGCGATGCTGCCGAATGATGGGGTCGGGCTCGCCCGCATGGAATTCATCATCAGCGAGCATATCGGCGTCCATCCAATGGCGCTCGTTTCGCCGGAGAAGGTCGCTTCGAAAGTGGCGCGCGCGGCGATCGCCCGGCTGGTGCGCAACTATTCCCGGCCGAGCGATTTCTTTGTCGAGAAGCTGTCGGAAGGCGTCGGCACGATCGCCGCCGCGTTCTACCCGAAGCCGGTCATCGTGCGGCTCTCCGACTTCAAGACCAACGAATATGCCAGCCTGATCGGCGGCGCCGGGTTCGAGCCGAAGGAAGACAACCCGATGCTCGGCTTCCGCGGCGCTTCGCGCTATGCCCATCCGGCCTATGCCGAGGGTTTCGCGCTCGAATGCGCCGCCCTCGCCCGGGTGCGCGGCGAGATGGGCCTGACCAATCTGAAGATCATGGTGCCGTTCTGCCGCCGCGCCGCCGAGGCCGAGCAGGTGATCGGCGAGATGGCGCGGCACGGTCTGAAGCGCGGCGAGAACGCGCTCCAGATCTTCGTCATGTGCGAAATCCCGAACAATGTCATTGCGATCGATGCCTTCGCCCAGCTGTTCGACGGGTTCTCGATCGGCTCCAACGATCTGACTCAGCTGACTTTGGGCGTCGATCGCGATTCCGCGATCGTCGCCTTCGACTTCGACGAGCGCGATCCCGGCATGCTCGAAATGCTGCGGCTCGCCGTCACCGGGGCGAAGCGCAACCACCGCCATGTCGGGATCTGCGGCGAGGCGCCGGCCAACTATCCAGAGATCGCCCGCTTCCTGGCCGGGCTCGGCATCGATTCGATCAGCGTCAACGCTTCGAGCCTGCTGCGCACAATGACCGTCGTCCACGAAGCCGAGCAGACGACGGCGAACCCGCCGCTCGCCGCCCAATAGGCGTTTAGCGGGATTTCGCTGATGGGCACGATCGTCACCTTGACAATGAACCCGGCACTCGACATCGCCACCACGACCGAGCGGATCGAGCCGGTGCACAAGCTGCGCTGTACGGCACCGCGCTACGATGCCGGCGGCGGCGGCATCAATGTGGCGCGGGCGGTCCATGCGCTGGGCGGCGAGGCATTGGCGATCTTCCCGGCCGGCGGTGCCGCCGGCGAGATGATCAGGCACCTGTTGGACGAGGAAGGCGTCGCCTATCGGGCGATCGCCATTTCCGGGTTCACCCGCGAAAGCCTCGCCGTCGAGGAACGGCAGAGTGGCAACCAGTTCCGCTTCATCCTGCCGGGACCCGAAATCGGTCCAGCCGATCAAGAGCGCAGCCTTGACGAGCTTGCGGCCGCGGCGCCGCGCGCCGACTACATCGTCGCCAGCGGCAGCCTGCCGCTCGGCGTCCCCGACGATTTCTACGCGCGGGTCGCGGCGCTTGCCAAACGGCATAGCAATCGGCTGGTTCTCGACACCTCGGGTGCCGCCCTGAAACGGGCGGACCGGGGCATCTATCTTCTGAAACCGAGCCTGCGCGAGCTCGAGGACTTGACAGGACGAGAAATCCGTACCGAGCGCGAACAGGAACGGGCGGCGCGCGACGTGATCGAAC
>JBAUYI010000220.1:0-25954 GCA_049584715.1 Xanthobacteraceae bacterium | reverse complement strand
CGGTAGAGCCTGCCGTCGAGGTCGTAGTGATGCGCGACGTTGTGGCGCGCACGCGATCGCGGATTGAATTGCTGCAGGCGCCGGAACAGATAGCGCAAGAACCGCGGCAGCAAGGCCCAGACTGGTGAAATAACCTGTTCTTGCCCGAACAGGATCGCTATGACGTCGACAATCGAGCCGCGTTCGACGACGAAAGTGCCGTCCATATAGGCTTCACCGAGCTTCAGCTCGGGATCGAGCAGGACGGAACGTTGCGCCTTTGCGGAGGTAAAGCGCACGGCAACCGGCGGGCCGCGGCCGTCACCGAAGGTGTATGCCTTGCCTCCCGCGGTCGTGATCGTAAACGATCCACGGCGGACGAGCCGTCTCAAGAACATTGGCAGCAACCGATCCACGGCCGCCTCCACGCACGACTCCGTCGCCCCGGCGCACGATTGATGCCTCAATCAGGCTTGCGGCCGCTGCAGCAGGCCGCTCAATCGATCATTCCGCCAGAGGCGTCGTTGTTCCTGCCGTCATTAAAACAAAATCCTCCTTGACCAGCAATGCACTAATCATGTCTCCCTGCGGGGAAACGCCTCGCCCCCTCCCATGCGGCCGGTTTTGGGTTAAGGATGATGGGTCAGCCGACAAAACCGAAGGAGGCCGGAGTGTTTCGGGGTGTCGCGCCTGCGATCGGTCTGTTTGTGGGACTCCTGCCAGCAATGGCGCAGGCCCAGACCAATATCGACCAGGGCAAGTCGCCGGCCGAGATCTTCGCCAACGATTGCGGGACCTGCCACAAGTCGGCGCGGGGATTGGCTAATGGGCGGGGCAGTTCCGGCCTCGCCAGCTTCCTCGTCGAGCATTATACGGCGAGCAAGGATCAGGCCGCTGCGCTCGCCGCCTATGTGATGGGAGCGGGCGGTGGCGAAGCGGCACCAGCAGCCCGCGGGGCTAAGCCGGCTTCCGCTCCCGACCGCAACAGAGCTTCCACTGAACCCGCGGCCCCGCCAACGCCGGGAAAGCCCGATCAGGGGCCGCCTGCCTCCGGTCGGCAAGGGCCGCAACCGGCGACGGCCAGCCGGAAGCCGGCGTCCACCCCGCCGACGCAACCGCCCGCGGCTATTGTTGCGGAGCCGGCTCCGTCCGCGCCGGCCGCACAGGAAAGCCCGGCTGCAGTTCCCGGCCCGAGCGCGGCTGCGCCGGCGAACGCCGATTCCGGCGAAAACGCGCCGGTCCCGCGCGACAATATTCCCGACTGAAGAAAAGATTTTCGGCTGACGAAGGCTCAGCCCGATCCGCTCAGGCCTTGTCGGCCGCAGCGGCGTTTTCCGCCGGCTCGCCGCCTTCGCGCGCAAGCGCCGATTCCGCGGCCTCCGGCTCGAAGAACGCTTCCGCCGCGATCACGGCGGCTTCCGCCTCGGTCGGCTCTTCGCGCAACCGGGTGACGTCCTCGCCGCGCGCGATGCGCGCTGCCTCGTCGTTATTGCGGGCCACGATCACGGTGATCATGGTTTCGATCTCGGGATGCAGCGAAATCGGCACATTGTGCTGCCCGATGGTCTTGATCGGCGTATTCAACGCAATCTGATTGCGATTGACGGCGAAGCCTGAGCTGTTGATGAGGCCGACGAGGTCGCGCGGCGATACCGAGCCGAACAGTTGACCGGTTTCCGAAGCTTGGCGAAGAACAGTGAAGCTCTTGCCATTGAGCTTCTCGGCGACGCCGGACGCTTCGGTCTTGAGCGTTTGCGAGCGGGCTACGAGATCGGTTTTCATGGTCTCGAAGCGGCCACGGTTTTCCTCCGTCGCGCGCAGCGCCTTGCCGCGCGGCAACAGGAAATTACGGGCGAAGCCGTCTTTGACGCGCACCACGTCGCCCATCTGGCCGAGCTTGGCGACACGCTCGAGTAAAATCACTTCCATCTCGACGTCTCCTTTGCGGCCGCCTCCGTTGCATCGGGGCAGGGACGTTGGATTGTCATCAGCGGATTACGTAAGGCAAAAGCCCAAGGAAGCGCGCACGCTTGATCGCTTGGGCGAGCTCACGCTGTTTCTTCGCCGAGACCGCCGTGATGCGGCTCGGCACGATCTTGCCGCGCTCCGACACGAAGCGCTGCAACAGTTTGACGTCCTTGTAATCGATCTTCGGCGCGTTGGCGCCGGAGAATGGGCAGCTCTTGCGGCGGCGAAAGAACGGCCGGCGTCCACCTCCGCCTCCGCCTTGCGGTGACATTGCCATGGTTATTCCTCCGTCGCCGTCGGTGTTTCAGCTTCGTCGGAGCCTTCGCGCGGACGCCGATCGCGGTCGCGCGGACGGTCACCCCGGTCGCCGCGGTCTCCGAAGCGGTCACCCCGGTCGCGGTCGCCGAAGCGATCGCCCCGGTCGCCCCTGCGGTCGTCACGGTCGCGATCACGCTCCGCCCGGCGCATCATGGCAGACGGGCCCTCTTCGTGCTCCTCGACCCTGATGGTGAGATAGCGCAGCACGTCTTCATTGAGACGCTCCAGCCGCTCGATCTCGTTGATCGCGGCCGGCGGCGCGTTGACGTTCATCAGCGTGAAGTGCGCCTTGCGGTTCTTGCGCAGCCGGTACGACAGGGATTTTACGCCCCAATATTCGTTTTTGGCGATCGAGCCGCCGAGACCTTCGATGACGCCCTTCAACTGTGCGGTCAATTCCTCGACCTGCTGCGTGCTGGCGTCCTGGCGCGCAAGATAGACGTGTTCATAGAGCGGCATGAATGCCCTTTCCTTTTGCCCTCGCTCGCCTCGGCGCCAAGCCCCTCGAGCCCTTCGGGAAAGGCTCGAATGCTCTGAAGGCGGGGACACCGGACGCCGGACCCGAGGGTCCTACCGTGTCCGACGCTCTAAGCGAGACTTGCGCTTTAAACGCCGATACGGCCGTCCGTTCAGCCCCCGGCCGGGGTAGAGCGGAAGGGGGCCTTATACGCGCGGGGGGCGAGGAAAGGCAAGGCTATAGAGACAAGGCGATTGAGGGTCAGCGGGAGGGCTTGGTCGGCCCCTGGATCAGCTCGGCGAGCCGCACCGCCAGTTCGACGCCTTCGCGGATCTGCTTGTCGCCGGGACCGGCGGCAGCGGGGGCTTTGCGCAGCTTCTTTATGCCGCCGAGGAGAGCTTCCATGTTTTGGCTCAGAAGCTTCTGCCGAAATGCCGGGTCGGCTCGCGCGCGGGCGAGTTCGTCTTCGGTGACTGGCGCATAAATGCCCATAGGACCCGGCTCTTGAACAATGCGCTGTGGCGCGGCGTCATTTGACAGGGCCAGAATATCAATATGCGGTTGTCGCTTTGTTACCTTGAGTTCGTCTTTGGCCCGCCGCCGGCTTGGCTCCCTTGACACGGCCGGGATCGGAGTATCTTTCGCCCCTTTCACCGGGGCAGGGCATATGGCGGTTGCGTTCGTTTTTCCGGGCCAGGGCAGCCAGACGGTCGGCATGGGCAAGGGGCTGGCCGAGGCCTTTGCGCCGGCGCGTCAGGTGTTCGAGGAGGTCGACGCGGCGCTCGGCGAACGGCTCAGCCAGATGATCTGGAACGGACCGGGGGAAACGCTCACGCTCACGCAAAACGCGCAGCCGGCATTGATGGCGGTCTCGCTTGCCGCCATGCGGGTCCTCGAAGCGGAGGCCGGCGTGAAATTGGCGCGCGATGCCGCGTTCGTCGCCGGCCACTCGCTCGGTGAATATTCCGCGCTCGCCGCCGCGCAGTCGCTGTCGATCGCCGACGCGGCGCGGCTTTTGCGAATACGCGGCCGCGCCATGCAGAAGGCGGTGCCGGTCGGCGCCGGCGCCATGGCGGCGCTGATCGGACTTGACTATGGCGACGCCAAAGTGATCGCCGCCGAAGCGGCCGGCGTAGAGGTGTGCGCGGCCGCCAACGACAATGGCGGCGAGCAAGTCGTGCTGTCGGGCGCCAAGGCGGCCGTCGAGCGCGCCGTGGAGATCGCCAAGACGCGCGGTGCCAAGCGGGCCATGCTGCTGCCGGTCTCCGCACCCTTCCATTGCACCTTGATGCAGCCGGCCGCCGACGCGATGGCCGAGGCCCTCGCGACGGTCGCCGTGAAACCGCCGTCGGTGCCGCTGGTCGCAAACGTTCTGGCGCGGCCGATCAGTAATCCGGCCGACATCGTGCGCAGCCTTGTCGAGCAGGTGACAGGCATGGTGCGTTGGCGCGAGTCGGTTCTTTTCATGGCGCAAGCCGGCGTGACGACGTTCTATGAGGTCGGCGCCGGCAGGGTGCTCACCGGCTTGATCAAGCGCACTGCGCCGGGCGCGAATGCCTCCGCGATCGGCACGCCCGACGACGTCGCCAAGTTCAAGGCCATCTTGAGCGTTTGAAGAGGACGCGATGTTCGATCTCACCGGAAAAACCGCCTTGGTCACGGGAGCGACCGGCACCATCGGCGGCAGCATCGCGCGCGCCCTGCATGGGCAAGGGGCGACACTGGCGATCTCCGGCACGCGCGTCGACGCGCTTAACCAGCTCGCCGGCGAGCTCGGCGGCCGCGTCCATGTTCTGCCGTGCAATCTGGCTGATGCCGCCGCCGTCGATGCGTTGGTCGCGAGCGCGGAGGAAACGATGGGGCAGCTCGACGTACTGGTCGCCAATGCCGGCGTGACGCGGGATAATTTATTGGTCCAGCTGCGCGATGCGGATTGGGAAGAGGTGATTGCCATCAACCTCACCGCCACCTTCCGCCTGACGCGCGCCGCCGTGCGCGGCATGATGCGGCGGCGCTTTGGCCGCATCATTGCGATCACCTCGGTGGTGGGGACCACCGGCAATCCGGGGCAGGCCAATTACGTCGCCGCCAAAGCCGGCATTGCCGGCATGATCAAGGCCACCGCCCAGGAATATGCCAAGCGCGGCGTCACCGCGAACTGCGTCGCGCCCGGCTTCATCGTCACGCCGATGACCGACAAGCTCAACGACAAGCAACGCGACGTCATCCTGGCAAAGATTCCGGCCAACCGGGCCGGCACGCCCGAGGAAGTCGCCGCAGCGGTCGTGTTTCTCGCCTCGAACGAGGCCGCCTATGTCACCGGACAGACGTTGCATGTGAACGGCGGAATGGTGATGATTTGAAGGGGATAGGTCTATTCCCGGTCTCGATCCGTCACGCTGGTCAACGGAAATGAAGTGTGGTAACCGAGCCGTAACGGGGGCTGGGGAACCGGAACGCCGGAGAGCGGGGCGCATATCCGCCTCTGAATCGCAACGACCCATGGCTATTGGACCCATGGCCGTTGCCCACGACAGGACCAAGACAGCATTGATTGGTTCGCGTTGAACGAAGAGGTTGGAGCAATGAGTGATATTGGCGAGCGGGTAAAGAAGATCGTCGTGGAGCATTTGGGCGTCGAGCCCGACAAGGTCACGGATAACGCCAGCTTCATCGATGATCTCGGCGCCGATAGCCTCGACACGGTAGAGCTCGTGATGGCCTTCGAAGAGGAATTTGGTTGCGAGATTCCCGATGATGCGGCCGAAACCATTTTGACCGTCGGTGACGCCGTCAAGTTCCTCGAAAAGAACGCCAAAAGCTGACCGCCGGCGGGCGTTGACCGTCATCGCATGACATGCACGCAAGCCGGTGAAAGCCGCACCATATTAGGCGCGGGAGGACGGTGCGCGAGTAGCGCCGTGGCGATGAGCCCAGCGCGCGCCGAGTCCCGGGAGTGTCGATGATGAGACGTGTCGTCGTCACTGGTCTCGGCATGGTGACGCCGCTTGCCAGCGGCATCGAGCCGACGTGGCAGCGGATCCTTGCCGGCCAAAGCGGCATCAGGCGCATCGAAAAATTCGAAGTGTCCGACATCTCCTGCAAGATCGCCGGCCAGGTTCCGCGCGGTGACGGCTCCGACGGCACTTTCGACGCCGATCATTGGATGGAGCCTAAGGAACAGCGCAAGGTCGACGACTTCATCATCTTCGCCATGGGAGCGGCGACGCAGGCGCTCGACGACGCCGATTGGCACCCGAGCCGATACGAAGATCAAATCGTCAGCGGAGTCATGATCGGCTCCGGCATCGGCGGTGTCGAAGGCATCGCCGAAACCTCGTTGATATTGCGCGACCGCGGCCCGCGCCGGGTGTCGCCGTTCTTCATTCCCGGGCGGCTGATCAATCTCGCCTCGGGCTATGTGTCGATCACCCATGGCCTGAAGGGTCCGAACCACGCCGTAGTCACCGCCTGCTCGACCGGGGCGCACGCCATCGGCGATGCCGGACGGCTGATTGCGCTGGGCGATGCCGACGTGATGGTGGCCGGCGGCACGGAATCGCCGGTCAACCGCATCTCGCTCGCAGGCTTTGCCGCTTGCCGGGCGCTCTCGACCGGATTCAACGATACGCCCGAACGCGCGTCGCGGCCCTATGACCGCGACCGCGACGGTTTCGTGATGGGCGAGGGCGCCGGCGCCGTGGTGCTGGAAGAATACGATCACGCCAAGCGCCGCGGTGCCCGCATCTATGCCGAGCTGATCGGCTACGGCCTGTCCGGCGACGCCTATCACATCACGGCGCCGGCCGAGGACGGCGACGGCGCGTTCCGCTGCATGACGGCGGCGCTGCGCCGCGCCGGCATCGCGCCCGGCGATGTCGACTATATCAATGCCCACGGCACCTCGACGCCGCTCGGCGACGAGATCGAGCTCAAGGCCGTCGAGCGCCTGGTCGGCAATGCGGCGGGCCGCATCTTGATGTCATCGACAAAATCTTCGATCGGTCATTTGCTCGGTGCGGCCGGCGCGGTTGAATCGATCTTCTGCCTGTTGGCGATGCGCGATAACATCGTACCTCCGACCATCAATCTCGATAATCCTTCGGTCGCCACCGCCATCGATCTGGTGCCGCACAAGCCGCGCGAAAAGTCGATCAACATCGCTCTGTCGAATTCATTCGGCTTCGGTGGCACCAATGCCAGTCTGGTCTTCCGTCAGTTGGCCGAATAGTGCAAAAATTTCGCCATATTTGCTCCGCACTCGCCTGCGATCCACTGCCGCGCATTTGACCATGGGCATACATTGGAGAATCTGCGAGCATCCGTTGTGGGCGAACGGGGCTTCGTCGCTAATCATGCACTGCATCAGAGCGGATAACCGGCGGTGACGGCGTCCAACCCACCGCCCAAGGGCGGCGAGCGAGGTCCGGTACCCTTGCGGGCCGCCGCGCCGGCTGCCGCCAAGCCACCACCGGTTGCGACGGTGAAGCCCTCGCCAATACCCGTGCCCGTGTCATACTCCGGCGCTTCCGGCAGAGCAGGCGCGGGCGAGCCTCTCGCGCAACGGCAGGCGCAGGCGAATGGAACGGGCGCGGCGTCCATGGATGCGAAGGCCAACGAGTTAAAACGCATCACGCCGCGCAGCCCGCGCTCGGCGCTCGAGCCCGAAATGGTCGACGCTCCGGCGCGCCGCTCACGCAGCGCTCGCCATCCGCTGGTCGTCATCGGTAACGCCATTTTCAGCCTCTTTGTGTTGCTCGCGGTTGTCGGCATCGCCGCGCTCTTCCTCGGCAAACAGCGGTTCGAGATGCCGGGCCCGCTGCCGGCCGACAAGATCGTCAATATTCCGCACGGCTCCGGCATTCGCGACATTGCCGATGTCCTGCAACGCGAAGGCGTCATCGATCAGCCCTGGGTGTTCATCGGCGGCGTGCTGGCGTTGAAGGCGCGCGAGGACCTCAAAGCCGGCGAATATCAGTTTGCTGCCCATGCCAGCCTGCGCGACGTGGTCGCGACCATCGTCGACGGCAAAGTCATCCCGCATCAGATCAGCCTTCCCGAAGGGCTGACCTCCGAGCAGATCGTCGCGCGATTGTTGGCGGACGACATCCTCACCGGCAACATCAAGGAAATACCGCGCGAGGGCAGCCTGTTGCCCGACACCTATAATTTCACCCGCGGCATCAGCCGCGAGCAGATCATTCAGCGCATGCAGGCGGCACAGCAGCATCTGCTCAAGGAAGTCTGGGACCGGCACTCGCCCGATCTTCCGCTCAAGACGCCGGAGCAGCTCGTCGTCCTGGCGTCCTTGATCGAGAAAGAGACCGCCAAGCCGGAAGAGCGCACGCGCGTCGCCGCCGTCTTCATCAACCGGCTGAAACAGCGGATGCGGCTGCAGTCCGACCCGACGATCATTTACGGGCTGGTCGGCGGCAAAGGCACGCTCGGGAGGCCGATCATGAAAAGCGAGATCGATCAGCCGACGCCGTACAATACCTATCAGATCGACGGCTTGCCGCCGGGGCCGATCTGCAATCCCGGCCGCGCTTCGCTCGAGGCGGCAGCCAATCCGGCACGCACGCGCGAGCTCTATTTCGTCGCCGATGGCGCCGGCGGTCACGTTTTTGCGGAAAACTACGACCAGCACCAGAAAAACGTGGCGCGGCTACGATCGTTCGAAACCGATCAGAAGGATCGCGCTCCCGCCGATGCCGCGCCGCCCGCGCCGCAGGCTGCTCCGGCTGCTGCTGCCGCTTCTCCCGCCCCCACTGCGCCGCCGTCGCAGGTTCCTCACCATACGACCACCCGCCGTAGTCAGGCCACGCAGTCCGCTCCGCCTGCGCAGCCTACCCATTGATTGACGTGCGGTTATGCCGGCACCGTCGTCGGTTCTGTCCGCGACCGACACCCTTGTGAGCGCGAGGGGCCGCGGCTAAGTTCGGCGCGATTTTTTCACGCGATTCTGCCGGAGATCGCATTCCATGGCGCTGTCGAGCATGACCGGATTTGCTCGCAGCCATGGCGTCTGCGGCTCCTATGCGTGGGCCTGGGAAATCAAATCGGTCAACGGCAAGGGCCTCGATCTGCGGCTGCGCCTGCCGCCCGGCTGGGATGCGATCGAGGCCGCAGTACGCTCCCGCGCCGCCGAGACGCTCACCCGCGGCTCCATTCAAGCCGGCCTGACCGTCGAGCGCACCGGCGCGGCGCCAGTCGTTCGCGTCAATGCCGCCGTGCTCGATGCGGTGCTGGCGACCGCACGGCAGTTGGCGCGGCAAATCGAATCGTCGCCGCCGACAATCGACGGCCTCTTGGCGCTCAAGGGCGTGATGGAGATCGGCGACACCGAAGAGAACGAGGAGGAACGGCGCAGTACCGAGGCCGCCGTGACCAAAGGTTTTGCCGAAGCGATCGGCGCGCTCGCCGCAATGCGCCGGCACGAGGGCTCAGCGCTCGGCCAAGTCTTGATGACCCGGCTCAGCGAGATTGCCGTCCTCGCCGCGCGCGCCGATCAGTCGCCGGGGCGCCAGCCCGAGGCGATCCGCGCCCGGCTCGCCGAACAGATCGCGACATTGCTGGCACAATCCGAGCGCTTCGATCCGGACCGGCTGCACCAGGAAGCGATCCTGATGGCGAGCAAGGCCGACGTGCGCGAGGAGCTCGATCGGCTGGCGGCACATGTCGCGCAGGCGAGAAGCCTCATCGAGCAGGGCGGCGCGATCGGCCGGCGGCTCGACTTCCTTGCCCAGGAGCTCAACCGCGAAGCCAACACGCTGTGCTCGAAGGCGAACGATCTCGAGCTCACCAATATCGGCCTGGAGCTCAAGGCGACGGTCGAGCAATTCCGCGAGCAGGTGCAGAACGTGGAATAGCCATGGCGCGCAAGGCTCGAAAACAAAAAGCAGGCGCCCGCCGCGGCCTGATGCTGGTGCTGTCGTCGCCGTCGGGCGCCGGCAAGACGACGCTGTCGCGGATGCTGCTGAAGGCCGATCCCAACATCGAGCTCTCGGTTTCGGTCACGACGCGTCCGAAACGGCGTGGTGAAAAGAACGGCCGGGATTATCACTTCATCGACCGCGCCCGCTTCGATGCCATGGTGGCGAAGGGGGAACTCATGGAATGGGCCGAAGTGTTCGGCCACTCCTATGGTACGCCGCGCCGGCCCGTCGAACGGGCGTTACGCGCCGGCCGCGATGTTTTGTTCGATATCGATTGGCAGGGCACGCAACAATTGAGTGAAAAAGCGCGCGGCGATATTGCCAGTATTTTCGTACTGCCGCCGTCCATTCCCGAACTTGAACGTCGTCTGCACACCCGCGCGCTCGACGACAATGACGTGATCCGGGGCCGGATGGCCAAGGCGTCCGGCGAGCTCAGTCACTGGGCCGAATACGACTACGTGATCATCAATGACGCGCTCGACCACGCCTTCGCCGAAGTGAGAATGATTTTGGCGGCCGAGCGCATGAAGCGCGAACGGCAGCCGTGGATCTCCGCTTACGTGCGGCGGCTGCAAGCGAAGCTGTGAGGCGACGCAAGCCGGGCCAAATACGTCGCGTCAACCGCCTGAGTCTTGCGGGATCGGTCACGAGGCGAACATGACGATCAATGCGTCTGCGGTGCCGTGGTTGCGACTGGGGATCGGCCTCGTTCAAGGCCTCGCGCTGCTCATCCTCTATCAAGCCGCTGACGACAAGACGTGGCCGGCCACCGACGGCCTGGTGTTTGGTCCCTTGGTCACGGTTGCTGCTGCCATTCCGCTCCTCGTCATATCGGGCCTCGGAAATATTCGCCCGCGCGGCTTGATCGTATGGGCGGTCATTGCCACGATCGGCTGCGTCGGTTTTGGCATTTACGGCATTATCAGCGATCCCGTCGCCGCTCAATTCAGCTCAGCACCGATACCGCGCATCGTGCCAACCGTGATGGTGCTGTTTTCGATTGCGACGATCCTGTTCATCGTCCACGGCTTCATCGTCGCGGCCGAAGCCGACCGTCGATTGCTCGCCAGCTATCCGACTTGCTTTGACGTGTTCTGCAAGCACGCGGTCCAGGCCGGGCTAGCGGCGGCCTTCGTCGGCGTTTTCTGGATGCTGCTGTTTTTGAGTGCGGAGCTGTTCCGCCTGATCGGGATCGAGTTTCTGACCAGATTGTTTCAACGCCACGCGTTTTGGATTCCGACCACGGCCTTGGCCTTCAGCTATGGCATTCACGTCACCGACGTGAACGTGGCGATCGTGCGTGGCACACGAACGCTGGGATTGTTCCTGCTGTCATGGCTGCTGCCGATGATGGCCCTGATCGGCGCCGCTTTCGTGCTGGCGCTGCCGTTCACCGGGCTTGAACCGCTGTGGAGCACGCGGCGCGCCAGCGGCATTCTGCTGGGTGCTGCGGCCGCGCTGATCCTGCTCATCAATGCCGCCTTTCAGGATGGCCGCGCCGAAAATCGGGCCGTGGCGGCGTTGCGCTATGCCAGCGTGCTTGCTGCCGTCGTTGTGGTGCCGCTGATCGCGCTTGCCGGCTACGCCTTGGCTTTGCGCATCGGCCAATATGGCCTCACGCCGGACCGGGTCGGTGTCGCGGTCTGCGTCGTGGTGGGCGTCTGCTTTGGGGTGGGGTACGTCGTCGCTGCGGCCCGCTCCGGTGCGTTGCTGCACGGTGTTGAAGGTACCAACGTTGTTACGGTGCTCATTGTCGTCGGCCTGTTGCTGGTTCTGAACTCTCCGATCGCCGACCCGGACCGGATTTCGGTCGCGGATCAGGTCAGCCGCTTGCAGTCGGGACGAATTTCGCCGGACGAATTCGATTTCGCATTCCTGCGCTTCGGCTCCGGCCGTTATGGCACCCGCGCGCTCGAGCAACTCGCAACCCATGCGCAGGGCCCGCAAGCGGCTGTCATCGCCGAACGCGCCGCGAAGGCGCTGCACACCACGACGCTGTCGCAAGCCAGTCCCGCGAAGCAGCACATTTCAGCCCGGCAACGGGCCGACAACATCACCGTGATTGTGCCGGCCGGCAGCACGCTGCCGGAGAGCTTTCTGCAGCAGGACTGGAGCGCTTTGCAGCGGCCCTGGCTGCTGCCGCAGTGCCTCGCCGCCTCGGCCAAGTGCGAGGCCATCGTCGCCGACCTCGATGGCGACGGGCGACCGGAAATCCTGGTGTTCGGTGTGCCAAGCGGTGCCGCCGCGGCGTTCAAGGCGAATGCCACGGAGAATTGGGACTTCGTCGGCACGATCGCCAACGCCGCTTGTCCGGGAGTCCGCGATGCCTTGCGCGCCGGTCATTTTGAAATCGCGCAGCCCGCTTTCAAGGAAGTAGAAGCCAATGGTCAGCGGCTGCGCATCGAGAATTCCCCATGCGCACCGCCGCAGTCCGGCTCGTCTCGCTGAAAGGCCGCTGTCACTTTGCGAGCACGGTGCGCCCGACAACCCGGCCGGCGCGCAGATCGTCGAGCGCGGCTTGCGCCTGGCTGAACGGCCGTTCGTGGGTCGGGATCGGCGCGATTTTTCCGGCCCGCGCCAGTTCGATCAGTTCACGAGCCTGCGCCAAGGTGCCGGTGAGCGTGCCTTCGATGGTCATGGCCTTGATCGCGAACATGGCGGCAGCCATGGAAAATGTGCCACCGAGCAGTCCGGTCACCACGACCTTGCCGCCGCGGGCGAGCACGCCGGTGCAGAATTGCAGCGAGCGATCGGAGCCGACGAAGTCGCAAGCCGCCAGCACGCCGCCGGTCGCCGACATGATCGCCCGCCGCGCTTGCGGGTCGGATGGGTCGTAGGCGGCGGCCGCACCGGCGGCGAGCGCCGCGTCGCGTTTCTGCGCGTCGATGTCGGCCACGATCGGCGGCTGGCGAAACAAGGCACGCGCGATGGCAAGGCCCATCATGCCGACCCCGCCGAGTCCAACGAGCAGCACCGGGCCGCGGTCGGCCCGCGCGTCGAGATGCTTCAGCGCGCCGTAAGCGGTCAGGCCGGAGCACATCAGCGGCCCCGCGATCGCCGCGGAAAGCGGTTCATAGTCAATGAGATAGCGCGGGTGCGGGATAAGCACGTGGCTGGCAAAGCCGCCGTCCGTGGTGATGCCGAGATGATGATGGGCGGAACACATGTTCTCTTCGCCGGCACGGCAAGCCGCGCAGGTGCCGCAGCCGATCCAGGGATAGACCGCGACGCGGCGGCCGATGGCGGCGCCTTCGGCATCCGGCCCGGCGCCTTCGATTACGCCGGCGATTTCATGTCCGAGCGTAAACGGCAAAGGGCGATCCTTGGTGATGTCGAGCCGCTTGTCGTTGCCGAGCGCAAAATAGCCGTCCTGCAAATGCAGATCCGAATGGCACACGCCGCAACGCTCGACGCGCACCAGCACTTCGCTGCCGCGCGGCGTCGGACAATCCACGATGGTCTCGCAGAGCGGCTCGCCGTACGCGACCAGCGACTGGCGATGCATTTTTGTCATCGACGTTTCCGTCTCCTCACCGGCGCCATCATGCCTCATGAGCGCGGCAGACGGCCAGCGCTCGCGCCAGCGCCACAAAGCCCTCGACCGAAATGTCTTCGGCGCGCGCGGTCGGGTCAAGGCCGCCCGCCGCGACCAGCGCCGGCACATCGGCGCCGAGCGAACGCAGGCTTTGGCGGAGCATTTTGCGTCTCTGGCCGAATGCGGCCTGGGTGACGCTCTCGAGGAGCCTGCGGTCACAGGCTGCCGGCGCCGGCCGCGGCACCAGACGCACGACCGAAGACGTGACTTTCGGCGGCGGCACGAACGACGACGGATTGACGTCGAAGAGAATGCGCGCCTCGCAGCGCCATTGTGTGAGCACGGACAATCGGCCGTAGGTCTTCGAGCCTGGCGGGGCGACGATGCGCTGGGCCACCTCGCGCTGAAACATCAGCACGGCGCTGTCGTACCACGGCGGCCACGGCTCGACGGTGAGCCACGTGATCAAAAGCGCCGTGGCGATGTTGTACGGCAGATTGGCGACGATGCGTACCGGCGCGCGATCGAAACGCGGGCGTGGATCGAAGTTGAGCGCGTCGGCCGCCACGATGTCGAGGCGGCCGGGATAATGCGCGGCGATCTCGTGCAGCGCGGCGATGGCGCGATCGTCGCGCTCGACGGCGATGACGCGGGCGGCGCCGAGCGCCAACAGGGCGCGGGTGAGGCCGCCGGGCCCGGGCCCGACCTCGTAGACGGTGGCATCGGCGAGGGGCGCCGCGGCGCGGGCAATGCGTTCGGTGAGATTGAGGTCGAAGAGAAAATTCTGCCCGAGCGATTTCTTCGCTTCGAGACCGTGGCGGCGAATGACATCGCGCAGCGGCGGCAAGCCGTCCTTGGCGCCGGTCACGACGCGGCGAGCGAAGCGGGGCTTTCGACCATGGCCAGCCGTGCCGCAAGCCGCAGCGCGGCGACGAGGCTCGTCGGGTCGGCGCGGCCGGTGCCGGCAATATCGAAGGCGGTGCCGTGGTCGGGCGAGGTGCGCACGAAGGGCAGGCCGAGCGTGACATTGACGGCGTGGTCGAAGGCGAGCGTCTTGATCGGGATCAGCGCCTGGTCGTGATACATGCACAAGGCGACGTCGTAAGTGGCGCGGGCCTGGGCGTGGAACAGCGAGTCCGCGGGCAGCGGGCCGCGCGCATCGATGCCGTCGGCGACGAGGCGGGCGACCGCCGGTGCAACGATGGCCTCGTCCTCCTCGCCCAGCGTGCCTGCCTCGCCGGCATGGGGGTTGAGTCCGGCAATGGCCAGGCGCGGATGGGGCAGGCCGAACCGCTTGGCCAGGTCGCGCGCGACGATGCGTCCGGTATCGAGCACGAGCTCGACAGAGAGCTGCTTGAAGATCTCCTTGAGCGGCAGATGGATCGTCACCGGCACGACGGCCAGCTCCGGCGACCACAGCATCATCACCGGCCGCAGCGACTTGCCGGTCGCCTCGTGAACCAATGTGGCCAGGAACTCGGTGTGGCCGGGCTCGGCGAAACCCCAATTGTAGAGCACGTTCTTGGCGACCGGGTTGGTGACGACGGCGGCAGCCGAACCGGCCATGACGTCGGCGACAGCGCGGCGGATCGAGGCCACGGCCGCCGGTGCACTGGATCGATCCGGCCGGCCGGGCGTGGCGGTGATTGGGACATCGATGGCGACAACCGGAAGCGCGGAGCCAAATGCTGTCGCCGCAGTCCGAGGCGTCACCGTGGCGATGGGCACGTCGAGCCTGAGCCGTTCGGCCCGAAGTTTCAGGAAATCCGGATCGGCGACCAGATAGAACGGCGGAACGTCAAGCTCGGAACGCCGGCGCCAAACCGAAAGCGCCAGGTCGGGGCCGATCCCGGCTGGCTCGCCGAGCGTCAGTGCCAAAGGTTGCACGGTGTTACTTCTGTTCGACCGGCGTCTTGTATTCGATCATGGCTTCACGCCGAATTTGCGCGAGATAGCGTTTGGCCTGCGCGCCGAACTTTTGCAGGAATATTTCGTCGCGCACTTCTTTGCGCCCCGGCGTGTCTGTCTTGTTTTCCTTTTTGGAGCATAGCGCAAACACCTGCACGCCTTCGGCGGTCTGCTCCGGCGGCGTCAAATGACCGACTTCGGTCTTGTCGAGGATGTCCCGCAAGGCCTGCGGCAGTTCGGCGGAGAATTTGGTGACCTGATCGCGCACGGCGACCTCGCCCAACGCGCGCGCGAACGGAATCCCCTCGGCACAGTTGACAAACCGTACGCGCAGCGCATCGGCATCCTTCTTGCGCGCCTCGAAAGCAGTATCGGGCGAACCGCGCGGCACGAGAAAGAGAACCGGGCGCAGCACATATTCGTAGCCGACCTCGTTCTTGGTTTCCGGCTTATGCAGATCGAGCTGGGCTTCGACGTCGCTGTCGGCGATTTCCAGGCTCGATTTGTAACGGCCCTTGACCAGCGCGTTCCAGGCCAGTTCGGCCTTGAGCCGGTGCTTGAGCGTGTCGGCGCTGGCGCCGCCCTTGGCCAGCATCGCCGTCAGCTTCGCCGGGTCGGCGCCCATCCGGCTGCCGACATTGGCGAAGGCATTGTCGACTTCGGAGTCGGGCACGTTGATGCCGAATTTCTTGGCCTCGCGGACCTCCAGGACCTCGTCGATGAGGCCATCCAGCACCTCCTTGCGGGCCGGTGTCTTCTGGGTGCTCATCTGGATGAACTTGGCGCGCTGTTCGATATCGAGCGCCGTGATCGGCTCGCCGTCGACCAGCACCACGACTTCTTGCGCACGGCCCACCGCGGGGACGGTCAGCAAGCTTGCCGCGGCCAATGCGACGGCGGCGAAGGCCCGGCACAGCGCGCGGATCGTAGTCTGTGACATCACCTTTTGCTCTCCTTCAACGGCCGGCCTGCTGCCGGCTCGTACCTTCCGCCTTTCCCAGACTTGGCGACAATAAAGGCCTGGCAACAATAAAGACTCGGCAACAATAAAGACTCGGCAACAATAAATCCTACCAACTCGCGGCAAAATTTAGAATGCAGCTCCCACCGGGCTCAAGGCATCGGGGCCGAGCGTGCGCAAGCTCATTTGCAGCATGAATGTGTTGTTCTTCACCGGGGCCGATATCGCCGTATAGGTGTAGCCGGTCAGCCAGTTCACCGAGAGCAGGAAGCAATCGTCGGTATAGCCGATACCGAGCCGCGATTGATCGATTTCTTTGGCGTAAAGATCGTAGCGCGCCGAGCCGAGCAGAATCCAGTTCTCCGTGAGCTTGACCGAAGCGCCGCCGAGGACGCCCTGACGGCGGAACAGGAAGCCGAGTTCCGGTTGCGGTGCGTAATTGCCGTATAGCACCTGCAGCGTCCAGCGGTCGAAATTGGCGCGGCTTTCCGCCTCGAAACGCTCGACCGCGAAGGTTTGCTCGTCGAAGCGCCCGCGCGCGGTGAACGAGTAGACCGAGTTCGGCTGATAAGTGACGCGTGCGACATAGTCCGACGCGGTCTTGTCCAGACCGCTGTTCAGTCCGGTATTGGTGATATCGTTGACGCCGGCACTGAACGAATTCGTGCCGAACAGCTGATACGACTCGCCGAACATCACGTTGACGGAGCCGGCCCGGTTGATCTGGGCGGTGTACTGGAAGCCCACATTGGCGCGGCCGCCGCCCTCGACGCGGTCCCAGCCGGAGAACTTGTCGACCTTGAACAGATTGCTGTCGTCGAACACCAGGCTCTGGGCATCTTCGTTGGGGAATTTGCCGATCTGCGTCTCGTTCGGCCGCACGATCAGTTGCGCGATCGGCTCGATGGTCTGCGTGCCCCACGGCTCGACGTCGACCAGCGGATAACGATATTCGACGCCGGCGACCGGCATCACCCGGGCGAGGTCGCTTTGGCCGGTGGCGATGTAGTTGGCGACGCCGGGCTGATTGTCGATATTGAGCGCGGCGAAATCGCCGCGCAAGCTGAAGAACGGGGTGATCTCCTGGCCGTTATAGGTGGTGAGCGTGCGGCGCCAGTCGGTCTCGGCAGAGAAGCGGCTGTAATCGCCCGGTATGCCGCGCAACAGGCAGTTGGAGCGGATCAGGACCGCGGTATCGGCGGTATTGCTGACGCAGGAGCCGTTGTTGACGGCGGTCTGGCTGATCGCGTCAAAGCTCGCTTCCTGCCGGTTGAGGCTCGTGAGATTGATCTTGTAGCTGAACTCGCCGCCGGCCACTTGCTGCGCCAGCACGTTGGAATAATCGAGCACCGGATGGATGACCGGCAGCTGGCTTTGCACGTCCAGTTGCGAAAAGCCGTAGTAGTAGATCGAACGTATATCGAAAAAGCTGCGGTCGCCGGTGCCGGTCAGATAGAGCTGGGAAACGCCTTCGGCGGCGATGCCGGTGAGGAACGGGTCGAAGGACTGCGTGAACTGGCTGCGCCGGTAGTCGTTCAAGAATTGGGAATCGGTGACCAGGATGCCGGTCCAGCCCCAGACCCAGTGGTTGCCGAGCACGAACTGACCGGCGGTCTGAACGGCGCCGCGAAAGGAATCGGCGGTCGGGCTGTTCGCACCGTCGCGGGCGGCGAAATAGCCGGGGTCCTGCTGAAAAATGCCGGCAGCTTTGATCGAATAGGCGCCGTCCATCAGGCGATGGCGCCATTCGCCCTGGAACAATTCGCCCTGCCGTGTCGTCGCCATGGTGCTGACGGTCACGTCGTAGTTCGGGGCCAGCGCCCAATAATAGGGAACCTCGACGCCGAAGCCGTATTGCGTCGTGTCCGACACCGTCGGAAACAGAAAACCGCTCTTGCGCTTGACGGTCGGATCGGGCGCCGACATGAACGGCACCCAAGCCAGCGGCACGCCGAAGAACTCGACGCGAGCGTCTTCGAAATAGAGCATCTTCTCGCTTTGGTCGTGAATGATGCGCGCCGCCTGGACCTGCCACAGCGGCGGTTTCGTCGGATCGTTCTTGCAGGGCTCGCAGGCGGTATAGACGCCGTTCTGCAGCACCGTGTAGTTGCCCGCCGTGCGATCGGCGCGCTGCGCGGCAAACCGCGTGTCATCGGTGGTCTCTAGCCGCAGCGAATCGACGAAACCGTCACGGTAGTCGTCGGTGAGATCGATGACCTGGCCGTAGGTGATCTTGCCGTCGGCCTCGGTCAGCCGGGCGTTGCCTTGCGCGAGCAGGCGCTTGGTCTTCTGATTGTAGGTGACCTCGTCGGCCTCGATGGTCGCGCCGTTGTAATAGATCTGCACATTGCCGACCGCCGACACGCTGTTGTTGGTGTAGTCGTATTTGATCTCGGTGGCCTGAACCAGCATCGGCCCATTGGCGGGGACCGGCGGCGGCTTCGGCTGGGCCGGCCGCTGCTGGAAGCGAAGCGGGTTGCTGACGCCTTGCGCTGCCGCGCGCTCGGGCGCAAGCGGGCCTAGAGCGCACGCGACCAAGGCAACAATAAGCGCCGCGCCCAGTCGGGCGCCAACGCGAAAGCCAGGACAAACAGGGCCGGCCGAACGCGCCACTATCCGTCCTCCTGGAACAACAACACGACGAATCCGGTCAGGCTGCCGATCAACACCGGAGTCCACGCCGCAACGAGCGGCGATATCAGCTCCGCTTTGCTCATGTCGTCGGTGATTTTCGACAGCACGAACAGGAGAAATCCGGCGGAGACGCCGCTCAACACCATCTTCTGCACGCCGCCGAAACGGAAGAAGCGCAAGCTCACGGAAGCCGCGAGCAACACCATGGCGGCGAGCAGGAACGGACGCGCGAGCAACTGGTAAAATTGCAGCCGGTAACCCGCCGCGCCCAGCCCGGCGCGTTCCGCCATCCTGATGTAGGTCGGCAGTTGCCAGAACGGCACGGTTTCGGGCGTCGCGAAACTTTCGCGCACCTGCTCCATCGTCAGATTGGTGTTGAGCCGGTACGCGTCCTGGATCACCAGCGGCTTGCCGGCCTCGTAGACGCGGGCGTCTTCAAGGCGCCAAAAGCCGTCTTCCAGCGTCGCGCTCCTGGCCTCGATGCGCTTTTGGAAATGGCCGTCGCCGTCGAAGGTATAGACGCTGACATTGCCGAGCGTCGCGCCCTGCTCGCGGCTGGTTTTGGCGTTGATGATGGCGGCGCCGTCGGCGCTCTTCTGGCGCACCCAAAAGCCGCTGGTGCTGCGTTCTTGCAAGGCCGATGGCACTTCACCCACCACTTCGGATTCCAGGCGCTTGGAGCGCTCCTGCAGCGTGGCCGAGATCGGGTTGTAGACCGTGGTGGCGACGGCGCCGAACAGCAAGGCACCGACGATCGCCGGCGCCACGAATTGCCAGGCCGATACGCCGGCAGCACGCGCGATCACCAGTTCGAGCCGGCGCGACAGGTTCAGGTAACACGACATCGCGCCGACCAGTACCGAGAACGGCATGATGCGTTCGGTGAGCTGCGGCACGCGATACATGGAAATCTTGGCCAGCAGCCACGGCGTCGCGTTAGGCCAATCGGCGCCGCGGCGCAGCAGCTCGACATAGTCGATCATAGCGGCCAGCACGACGACGCCGATGAACGAGCCGACCACGGACGTGAGGAACCGCATTCCGAAGTAGCGCGAGAGCGTGGTGGCGATGACCATCGACCGCTCCTCAACTCGTCGCCCGGGCGATGCGATCGCCGATGGCGGTTGCGATCTTCGACACCGCGACGGCGGGCTCGATCGCTTGGCCGCGCGAGATTTGCCAGACGCCCGCGACGATCGCGCCGATCAGCGCTATGAATTGAATGGACAAAACGCCCGGCACGCGCACGCCGACGATGACGCTGACGAATCCGACCAGTCGCAAGAGCGACACCACGCCGATCATGGCAAGCAGCGCCAGCGTGCGGCTCTGCCGCGTGGTCTGCGGCGGCCCCAGAAAGGTGAAGGCCACGATGATGAAAGCCAACGGATAGAGCGGCGTCGCCAGACGATCGGACAGCTCCGAGCGGTACTGGTCGGGCTGCGACAGGTAGAGCACGTCGTCGGGCCGCGGCCGAAGCAGCTCCCAGATGTACTTCTCCCGCACCGTGTAGTTGGTGTTTTGCGGTCCGGTCGTGAATTTCGACAGGTCGAAGGCATAGCGGTCGAACACGATGATGCGCGGATCGCGTTCGCCTGAGGTGACGCGCTGGATGCTGCCGCCTTCCATGCCGAGGAACGAGCCGTTTTCGTTCTTCACGATCTCGCCGCGCTCGGCGAGATAGGTGGAATGCTCTTTCGGATCGCGCCCGTCGTCGACGAATATGCCGACCAGGAGTCCGTCAGGCCGCCGATCGGCGATGTGGAAGGTGAGATTGCCGCTCACCGTGGTGAAGCGGCCGGGCTGCACGATATTGGTGAGAATATCGGCGCGCACCTGCGCGCCCCAATCGCGTAGCGCACGCAGGCTCAGCGGCGAGACATAGGCGGCGATGCCGCCGACCAGGATCGAAACCACGACGGCCGAGGCAAGAAATGGCCACAGCAGCCGCCACGGCGACATGCCGGCGGCATTCATCACGATGATCTCGGAATCCGTGCTGAGCTTATTGAGGGTATGGGCCGCGGCCATGACCAGCGCGATCGGCGCCAGCATCATGACCAGCAGCGGAATGATCAGGCCGGTAATGCCGACGAAGACGAACATCGTCTGCCGCTGACTCGTGATCAGGTCGAAATCGCGCATCGCCTGCGTGAACCAGATCACCACTGTCAAACTGACAAGCGTGATCAGGAACGCGACCATGGTGGTGCGAAATACGTACCAGCCAATCGACCCCATCGAACCCGACTTCCCCACTGACAGCCCACCAATAGGCTGCACCGGCCCCCCAGCGCCGCCCCGCGGCGTGAGCCGATCTCCCCAACGCAAGTCCTTTCATGCTTTCACAAAATGGCTTGGCCAAGGCAGACCTATTGGTCATGCACAACAGCCGGTTAACGCAAGCCACCGTGCTCCCGGCGCGGACCGCGGGGAACCGCCTAAATGCGCTTTGCATCACGGGAGCGTCCGGTTCATATGGCGGTATCGAAATCGACCCTGCCGGTCAGGAAGGACCGAACCATGACCGACGCCCCCAAGCTCGGCTTTACCCCCTTCGCCCGCGTGCGCGGCGTTCTCGTTGTGTTCTGTGGGGAAAACCTCAAATTCGGCAGCGCCGCCCAGCGCGCGCTGGCGCCGGTTGGCGATCTGGTGCGCCGGGCAGCGGCCGCGGACCGTTTCACCGGCAAGAACGGCACAACGCTCGACATCGTGGCGCCTACGGAACTCAAGCTGCCGCGGCTCGTCGTGGTCGGGACCGGCAAGGACACCGAGCTCAAGCGCAAGGACGTGGTCAAGCTCGGCGGCATTGCCATGGGCAAGGTGCCGGCGGTTGCCGCGGAGGCGACGATCTTTGCCGAGTTCGCCTCCGGCGCGCTCAAGGGCGATCAGGTCGCCGACCTGGTGCTGGGTGCCCGGCTGCGCGCCTATACGTTCGACCGCTACAAGACCAAGCGCAAAGACGACGACAATCGGCCGAAAAAGGTCGAGGTCAATTTTGCCTGCGGCAATCCGGCGGCGGCGGAAAAGGCCTGGGCCAGCGCCGCGGCCGTTGCCGACGGTGTCGTTATCGCGCGCGATCTCGTCAACGAACCGGCGAACGTACTCTATCCCGCCGAATTTGCCCGTCGCGCCGCGAGCCTCACGAAGCTCGGCGTCGGCGTCGACGTGCTCGATGTCGCGGCCATGAAGAAGCTCGGCATGGGCGCGCTGCTCGGCGTCGGCCAGGGCTCGGTGCATGAGTCGAAAGTCGTCGTCATGCGCTGGAACGGCGGCAAGCGCGGCACCGCGCCGGTGGCCTTCATCGGCAAAGGCGTGTGTTTCGATAGCGGCGGCATATCGATCAAGCCGGCGTCCGGCATGGAGGACATGAAGGGCGACATGGCCGGCGCGGCTTGCGTGGTCGGCCTCATGCATGCGCTGGCCGCACGCAAGGCCAAGGTCAACGCGGTCGGTGCCATCGGCCTGGTCGAGAACATGCTCGACGGCAAGGCGCAGCGGCCCGGCGACATCGTCACGACCATGTCGGGCCAGACCATCGAGGTCATCAATACCGACGCCGAAGGCCGTTTGGTGCTCGCCGACGTGCTGCACTACGTCAACAAGCGCTTCAAACCGCGCTTCATGATCAATCTGGCGACGCTGACCGGCGCCATCATTGTCGCGCTCGGCCAGGAATATGCCGGCATGTTCGCCAACGACGACAAGCTGGTCGAGCGTTTGAACAAGGCCGGCGACGCGACCGGCGAGCGGGTCTGGCGCATGCCGCTCGGGCCCGAATACGACAAGATGATCGATTCCAAATTCGCCGACATGAAGAATACCGGCGGCCGCTGGGGCGGCGCGATCACGGCTGCGCAATTGCTGCAGCGCTTCGTCGACAAGACGCCGTGGGTGCATCTCGACATCGCCGGCACAGGCATGGGTTCGCCGCAGACCGAGATCAACAAGAGCTGGGCCTCGGGCTGGGGCGTCCGGCTGCTCGATCGGCTGGTCGAAGATTATTACGAGCGCTGATTGAGGCTTTAAGACCTTCGATATTTTGCTCGGCGCGCCAAAAAAATGTCGCGCCGGTCGAATTGCATCGGATCATCTTTCAATTTAGACTTGCGTAGCGCTCGACGCCGGCATCGAGTCCTCCATGCGCGCTCGAAGGATTTTTCTCGGTCCGATCAAGGCCCTCACGGTGGTCATGGCGGTCGCCGTTTGGCTCGGCCAAGCGCGCGCCGATGACGTTTTGACCGTGACCCACCAGGGCATCGCGCGGACCGCGACGATGCATCAACCCGCCGGGCTGCCGGCCGCTCCCGCGCCGGTGGTCATCGGCCTTTACGGCCGCGGCCAGACCACCGAGAGCTTCCGCAATTGGCTGCGTCTCGACGCGGCCGCTGACCGCGAGCATTTCGTCGTTGTCTATCCCGACGCCATCGATCAGGAGTGGAGCTACGGCCGGCCCATCGTCAGAGCCATGCCGACCGTCAACGGCGAGCCCGCCGACGATCTCGGCTTCATCCGCTTGATCATCGACAATCTCGTCGCGACCAAGCGTGCCGATCCGGCCCGCATCTATGTGACCGGGCTGTCCCGCGGCGGCCTGATGACCTACACCGTCGCTTGTGCGCTCGCCGATCGGATCGCCGCGGCCGCGCCGCTCATCGCCCCCATGACTGAATATCAGCGACAGGAATGCAAACCGGCGAAGCCTTTGCCGATCATGGCGGTTGCCGGCACCAACGACACGGATCTGTTCTATGACGGCTGGATGGATCCGCTCGGCCGTCTGCTCTCGATACCCGAGACGATGGAATACTGGCGGGTGCAAAACGGCTGCACCAAGCAGGAGGGCAAAGTCGTTCAACACCGCGACCGCTCCGATCCGACACGGATCTGGCTCACCGACTGGACGGACTGCCAGGGTGGGGCGTCGCTGCGCCTATACCGCGTCAATGGCGGCGGCCATCAAGTCCCGTCGTTGACGCCGAACAGCGAAGAGGACGCCAAGAAGTTCGGCACGCGCAATCATGATATCGAAACGGCCGACGAGATCTGGTCCTTCGTCAAGAATTTTTCGCGCTGAGCCGGCCGCCGGCAGACTGCGCCTGCCGAATTGCGCCCGGCATCCATTGCAGTAACATCGCGCGCATGTGCATGTCCGGCCGATGACCGAAGTCCTGTTCTACCACCTCAAGGGCCAGACCCTGGAGCAGGTGCTGCCGTCGCTCCTGCAAAAGTCGCTGGAGCGCGGCTGGCGCGTGGTGGTGCAGGCGTCCTCGGATGAGCGCGTCGACGGGCTGGATGCGCATCTATGGACTTGGCGCGACGACGCCTTTCTGCCCCATGGCACGTGGCGCGATGCCGACGCGGCCGAGCACCCGATCCTCCTGACCGTCAACGAGGACAATCCGAACGGCGCCGGTGTGCGCTTCCTGGTCGAGGGCGCCGGCATGCCGGGCAATCCCGCCTTGTATCAGCGCCTGGTCTTGCTGTTTGACGGCGAAGATCCGGAGGCCGTCGAGACAGCCCGCGGGCGCTGGAGCGAAGCCAAATCCGCGGGCTTCGACGTCACCTATTGGCAGGCCGACGACAAGGGTCGCTGGCAGCGTCAGGCATAGCCTTATTGGCCTCGAATCTTGCTCCAAGATCCCGGCTTATCGGATTGAATATTATGGTATTTTTCGATCTTAATCATAACGCTTAAGTGCCCCTCGCAAAGTGCATTGCTGAGCACGATATGTTTTGCTCGGCCGTTATTTGAGATGCTATAGTTGTTCCATGAATAAGCGTTCAGTCAAAAAGGCTCGGCCGGCAAAGGCGAGCGCCCGTACGGCAGTGCGTAAGGCCCCGGTTCGGAAAGCCTCGGCACGGCAGCCGGTGCGCAAGCCGGAAGCGTCCAACATCGTCAACATGACGACGGTGACCGTCGCCGAAGTGGTGGCGCGAACGTCTTCGGCGTTGCGGTCGCATAAATATCGCGTCGGCCAGACCGTGTTCTACACGTCGAGCCCGATCAGCCGCCCCGGCGCCAGCGGGAGCTACCAGGTCGTCCGGCTATTGCCGTCCGACGGCGACGACTATCAATATCGCATCAAGAATCCCGGCGAGGCGTTCGAACGCGTCGCCAAGGAAAGTCAGCTCGAAGTCGAGCACTGATCGCGGTTGCGAAAATCCATTCGAACGTCGGTTCCGGCGCTGCGACGCCTTGGTGATGCCGCGGTTTCGCCTTAAGCCGAATCCGTCGAGGACTGGAGTCTCCGGCGCCACTGCGTCATACTTTGACTGCGCGCAGCGTGGCGTCCGTGTCCGTAGGGTGGGGTTGATGGTCGGCGTTGATCCCGAGATGGGAAGCTCGGTGCTGCGCTTGTGGATCGCGGCTGGATCCGCGGCGGTGCTCGTCGCCATCTGTGCAGTGGCGTTCAATGGGCTACGCACGAATGCGGCGCGGGCCGGGGTCGTCGCGCTCGGCGCGCTGGTCGGTGCCGCGATGATATGGGCGCTGCTCGGCGGTCCCGTCGCGCAAGATCATGGCGCCGACCGCCGGGCGCTCGAATTGCGCGCCCAGGAACTCACCGCGCGCACGCTGGCGCCGGGCTCGGCGCTTGCCTGCCTCGACGCGGTGGCCGGCGAGACCGTCGACGCCGCTTGCGAAAAGGCGCTGTTCGCATCTCCCGCAACGGTGGCCGCCGCCACGTCCTATGCGGCGGCGCGGCTCGAGCTCCTTTCGGACATGGCCGCCTATGTCAAACACGGTGGCCGGGATATCGACGGTGCATTGCTGCCGCTGCGGCATTCGCTCGAGACCGACGCTTACGGCTTCGTGGCCCACGCGCTTGCGGTACGCGACGGCTGCACCAACCAGAATTGCAAGGCGCTCGATGTGCTGCGCGATCCGACCCGCGTACGCGCCAATTTGAGCGGACAGACGCTCGAACGTTATCTCGATCGCTATTTGACCGCCTGGGCGCAGCAACCCGATGGCCCGGGGCCGGTCGCCGACGCCGCGACGCAAAGCCAGCCAACGTACCAGCCGGGCACGCCGGGCCCGCGCAAGATGGTCAACATCGACTTCCCCACCGCGGCATCGATCCCGGCAGTGAGCATCATGAATCCCGAGCCCGGCACCAAACCCGCGCCGGCAGGAGCGGCGGCGTCCGCGGTCAGTGCAAGTCCGCCGGCGCCGGCCGCCGCGACCGCATCGGCGCCGCCGTCGAAGAAATCGCGCAAGCAGGCCGCCAATCCGCCGGCGCCAGCTCCCGCAC
>JBAUYI010000219.1:0-19436 GCA_049584715.1 Xanthobacteraceae bacterium | reverse complement strand
ACTTTATGCGGCGATACATCATGAAGATGCCGGCCACGCCGCCGAAGAAGATCAGCCCCAGAATGTTCCATGCCGGATCCTCATGATAGAAGAAAAGCGTGATCACGCCGCGGTAGAACATGATCGTGCCGATGACCGCGCAAATGATGTTGAAGAACCGGCGTTCCCAGGTTTCGCTGATCGAAAACACTTTGAGCCTCCCAAATAAAACTTGATGCCGGCCGTTGCAGTTTTCCGATGGGGCAGGTTGCGGCGAACCCTAAAGACTTCTGAGATACTCGATGAGTTCGGATTTTTCCGCCGGCGGAAGCATGGTTCCGAACTCGTGTCTTTCGTTGCTGTTGCCGGCCAGCCCGGTGTCGTATTCGAAACCTTGGCTGCATGCGAAGCCGACTGTCATCGGGTCGAACCGGTCGCAGCCGCGAATGAACGTCCGTGGCCTGTCTTTTGCGGGTGACAGCAGAGTGTCGAGACTGGGAACGGATCCGTTATGCAGATATGGCGCGCGCATCCAGATGCCGTCGAGCGCCATGTTGGCGTAGCCGTGCGTCGACCGGTAGTGGGTAAAATGCCACGAATAGCCCGCTCCGACCTGTTGGAAATACTGCACCATTTGCGGCGAGAACAGCGTGACCCGCTGCGGGTCGGTTTGAACCACCGACAAATCGGTCACCTGTCCGAATCGACCGGCGGTCGCATCATGGCAGCCGCCGCAGCCCTCGCGCTGGTAGATTTTGGCTCCGAGTTCGACCTTTTGCGCATCGAGCGCAGTAGGGAATTTCGGCGGTGGCAGGTCTAAGAGCCAGTCGGACATTTTATCAATGGACCACCGGTCGAGCAGCCAGTCGGTGGCTCCCCCGGCCAGGGCTGCCGAGTAGTTGCGTTCGGTGAGCGATGAGTTGTCCCCGTCCCAGTGGAACCAACCATTCAATCTGATGCGCTGGTGCCACACCGAAGGAAAATCAACCGCTCCCACAAGGTCGTCGTTTTCCGGATGCAGTCCCCAGCGCTCTCGCCAAAAGTTTCCCGCGTCGGTGCGTCCCGGTCCATGCGCTGGCCGGCGAGCCATCCAACCAAAACTTTGTTTGAGGTCGGCCATTTGCTGAGGCAGGCGCGGAAAAATGACATACCTGATCACAAGCTTGCTCAACCAGTTAATCGGCCGCCCGGCGGCTTCCGCGCTGTTAAAAACAGCGTCCGGCGTCAAGCGAGGATCATTGCCTGCTTCCGCGATGAATTGCAGATAGGCCTGAATATTGAGCTGGTTCGCCGGCGCGCCCAATACCAGAGCTTGAGCTCCGTTCAAGGTGTAAGTCGAGGTATGACAGGTCGCGCAGTTGAATCCCACTCGGTCGACCGCGGTTCGGCGAACGCTTATGCCGATTGGCAATTCGCGATCTCCTTCGTATATGAAGCCGAATTGCCGCCAGCCTGCGGGAATCCTGTCATGGAAGATGGTGGGCAGTTCGCGCCAGATCTGATAGGGAAATCCGTCTACTTCGGCGCCGATTGAGCCGTATTTGAACTCCATGGCTGGATCGCTGAAAGTCTTCGGCGGCCACGGTTTCGTGGTGAGGCGTCCGTACTCGAGTACGAGACAGATGGCGAATACCACCAGCGTGATTATGAAAGTAACGCCCTTCATGTGCCCCCCGGAAAAATCCTCGTTCAATACAAGCGTCGTTTGATTGAGAGCATTGTCGCGTTGAGAGCGGATTTGCCGGCAACGCTGCAGATCCAATTGTCCGGTGGCCACGGTGCGGTCGCGAACTTTTTGACCTCGAACAAGACGCAAGCCGCCGCCAGGAACAGCCCGATGATGAAGCGAGCCGGTTTCCACGCGCCGCCGCTACCGCGCGCCGCCTGGCCGCCAGACCTTTCGGCGAAGGACGGCGCCGCGGCTGGCTCTTCGCCGGTGCCTGCATGTTGCGCGCAACCCGCGGTCTCCGGAACTTCTGATGTATCGACTGGGAATACCTGGTTCAGTTCGTGGCGATGAATCGCCATGCTTCGGTAGACGGGCCTGCGCATATGGTTGATCAGGCCGAGCGGCCGATGTTCGATCAGGCCATGCCACGGCGAATACGCCAAGTTCTCGGCGAGCGCAGAATGCGGATCGACCGATTGTTTCTGAATTTCTATCCGTGCCAGCCATTCCCTGCGGCCGTCGGCAAGTCGTGACCAGCTGACCGTCGGGTCCTCGATCGGCTGGGAATTTGCATCCGTTTGCACGTCGACGCCGAAATCGAAAGAGAAGGTTTCATTGGCCAAGCTGCGCGCCAGCGCTTCCGACAAACCGTTCGTCGTTGTGACCGGCCTATCAGCCGCGTTGGAGCGCGGCCGCGCTACGTATTTCACCGCTTGGCGTCCGATGGAAAAAGGCACCGCGCTGAAATAAGACGAGGTCAAAGGCGAAGACGGTTTTTTCCCGGTAAACTTCAGTATTCGGATCAACAGAAACGGATGACAAAAAATCAGCCGAACCCAAAACCCAAGTTTCTCGAGCAGCGTCTGGTCTTTTCCGAGCAGGCCGCGATTGAGGAACATGTACTCCGACATGTCGCCCGTGAAGAATACGTCGCTGTCGACCAGCACAAAATCCTGGGCGGTTTGGCTCTCTTGTCCTTCAAGCAGTTTCGCTCCGGGTACGTGCAATAACTTGATGGCCATGCCATGAGCATCGGCGTGGCGATCATCCTGCTGGCGGCCATTCGAGAATCGTATCAATGCATCAAAGCTCTGCGGCTTTGCGAATAGGCCCTGTCGAAGATCGGTTGGAACGCTGTCGAGGACGGTGAAGGTGGCTGCAACGCAGCCATGATGCTTCGGGTGCTGGCCGCGCTTGGCGTAACATGGAGTGGAGTCGGCCGCGTCAACATTAATCCGGACCAATTCCTCGATCGCTCGCCGCTCACCGGCATCCTCGCACGTACCCGAGCTTTGTTCGATCATTTCTCAATCCGGTGGGAATGTTCGTTGGTCGACTGTCGGCATCAGCTTGCGGCGCTTCGCGAATGGCGCGTTGGCTCTCATTGCAGTTTGGTTCTCCGGCCGGCGTTCGGAGCATAGCGACTGTCGCGCCAGTGACGCGCATTCGACACTTCGATCAATCGTAAATTGTAGCAGCAATGCTGGGCAATGACAACCCTTCGCCGCATCGGACGAGAATCATGCCGCGGCAGCGATCGGCAGTATGGGTCTGAAAGCGGGATCGCTGACAGCGAGAAAATACCTGTCGCAAGATCAGATAAGAGCTGATCGTTGCCGCATCACGCCGAGCAAATTGCGGGGAGGCGCCGAAGTCCGCAGCGTAGCCCCGGAGATTGCTCCGATAGTGGACGATCGCAACCCCTTGGGCGTCATCGCCCCGCGGCTCAATTCAGCCTCAGCTCCGTGATATGCCGCGGATCAGCTTTCAGCTCGCCCTTCTCGACACGCTTGACGATATCCACCAGCACCGCATTGGCGCGGCAGGCGAGCCCCACCTTCTCGCCTTCGCGCACCACGAGGCCGTTCAAGAATTCGATCTCGGTGCGGCGGCCTTTCTGCATGTCCTGGCCCATCGACGGCTTCTGGCCGGCTGCCGTGCGGCCGGAGTCTTTGAAACGCTGCGCGTCGCAAATGCGTTCCGCTTCGGCGTCGCCTTCGCCGGCACGCGCGATGGTGTCGGGCGGCAGGTGCAGGATTTCTTCGAGCTGATAGCCGTGCGCCTGGCCGACGCGGATCGCTTCTGAGCCGAGCCGAGTCGAGAAGCGGCGGATCGGATCGTTTTTCAGCATATCGCCGCCGCCGAGCCCGGTGCAGGCGGAAAGGCCGTTGGCCATGGCGTTGGCGACCAGCTTTGACCAGCGCTCGCCCCACAGATTGTTGGTGACTTTGGCGCTGTCGGAAAAGGCGACCAGGCGGCAGATCTCCTCGGCGCGCTGCGTGATGCGGCCGTGCACTTCGCCGGCGCGGAACACGGTGTGCGCCGCACCGTGCTTGGCGGCGCCGCGATGGATGTGGCCGGGCTCCGGCAGGTTGACGGTGATGCTGGAGGCGATGCAGCCGAGCGTTTTGCCCCAGCCGACCACGCCGGCGATGGTCTCTTCGTTCATGCAGTTCTGCAACGACACCACATAGCCGTCCGCCGCCAGGTATTGCCGGATCAGCATGGCGGCCCAGGCGGTGTCGTAGGACTTCATGCAGACGAAGGCGATGTCGACCGGTTTTTCCTTGGCGAGCTGTTGCGCGTCGGTGACGTGCAGCGCGCGCACCGGCACGGTGAATTCCGGCTCCGTCATGGCATGGGTGACGCGCAGGCCATGCTTTCGCATGTGCTCGACATGCTCCGGCCACGGATCGATGAAGGTGACGTCCTCGCCGGCCTGCACCATATGCGCGCCGGTGTAGCCGCCGACCGCGCCGGCGCCGACAAATGCTATTTTCTTACCCATGCTTTCCTCCGCATTGCGCAAAACCTTATCGGTTCCAACGGCCCCTCGTAAGTGGCACTATTTCGGAATCGGGTGGCGCCCCAGCACGCGCAGACGAGATGGGGTAAGGCGGAAAAGTCGTTCGAGCTAGACCATGCCGCTGCAAAATCGCGTCAATCCATTCGGCGAGCTGCTTGCTGTGCCGGCGCGCGGCACGTTCTTCGGCAACCGCGGCGGGCGGTTTCACACCGACGCCAAGTCGCTGACGGCGCGGCGCTGGGCGTCGCGACAGTGGATCTGCTGTGTGCTCGATTTCAAGGGCCGTCAGCGCGACGTCTGGGGCCGCTTCTACACCGAGCTGTTTTTTCTTGACGAGCCGACCGCACTCGCGGCCGGGCATCGGCCTTGTTTCGAGTGCCGTTACGAGGATGCCAAAACCTTTGCCGAAAAATGGCGGCAGGCGTGTCGACTTCGCACGCGGCCCTATGCCAGCGCGATGGACGATACGTTGCACCGCGAACGCCTGCGCGGACGTGCCAAGCGGTTGCACCGGCGCAACATCGACGCGCTACCCGACGGCGCCTTCGTGGCGCTGGACGGGGCGGCCTTCGCGGTCCGCGGCAAGGCGCTGTTGCGTTGGACGCCGCAAGGCTACGGCGCCCGCAAAAGACGGCCGCAAGGCGCCGCCGTCGATGTGCTCACGCCGCCGGCAATCCTCGCGGTGCTGTCAGCCGGCTATCGGCCGCATTGGCATCCGAGCGCGGAACAAACTTGACAGCGCTACGGTGCGAGCGGTGTCGGATCATTGGCTGGCGGCTCGATGCCGAAGGTGTTCGCCGTCATGCAGGTCATCGAGAAGCTGCCGGTGGTCGCTACTGCCGCGACCAAGCTCTCGGTGCCCAAATCTTTTTCCGCGGCCGCGTAGGTGGCGTCAGTCAGATTTTTGTTGGCGAGGAGCTCTCTCGCCACGATGTGGCAGGCGCGCTCGCGTACGTCCGGTATCTCGGGCGGCTTGCGGGCATTGATGGCGTCGATGACCGCTTGCGGGATGCCGACGGCGAGCGAGCGGCGCGCCTGCGCGGACCACGGATAGCGCGCGCCCCAGTGCCGGGCGACGGTGAGATTAATGACCTGCTGCTCGCGCGGCGACAGCGGCCCCGACGACAGCGACTCGCGCATGTTCTGCGCCGCCTCGAACAATTTCGGCAAACGGATATAGGCATAGTACGGCCCGCCGACGATGCCGCTTCCCGCTTTGGCGGCGTCGTAGACGCGCGCCTGCTCGGCGTTCATGGCGGCGCGGTCGATGATGGCGATGCGTGGCATTAAGTCCTCCGGTGATTTTGGTTCGGTTGTCGACTAGGCCCTGATCCGCTTCAACTGAATCGGATCAGGGCCTAGATTTTACGTTTGAGCATGATCTTATCCGAAAACCGGTTTCCACTTTTCGGGATCATGCTCTAGCCGCGGAACGCGGCCTTGATGGTTTCGACCGTGGCGCCCGGCGCGCGGGCTGCGGCGATGATGCGGGCCTCCTGCTTCACGAGGCCGTCGAGCGCGGTCTTCATGGCGTCGATCTTATCCGCCGGCACGACGACGGCGCCGTGGCGGTCGGCGTGAATGAGATCGCCGCTCATTACTTCCATGCCGGCAATGGTGACCGGAACGCCGAACTCGAGCACATGCACATAGGCATGCGAAGGCGTGATCGAGCCGGCGAGCATCTGAAAGCCTTCGGCGACCTGGGCGATGTCGCGGATCGAGCCGTTGGTCACGGTGCCGAGGCAGCCCAGCGCCTTGTGCACGTTGGTTTGCACTTCGCCCCAGAACGCGCCGTAGCCGGCGGGCTGGTCCTTGTCCTCGATCATCACCACGCTCGGCCGCGGCTGCGCCGCCACGTAATCGAGATAGTCCATGCGCTTTGCCATGTAGCTCGGCCCGCTCACGGCGTTGCGCGAACGGATCGTCACCGTCTTGGCGAAACCGACCATGGGCGGCAGATCGGGGAACGGGCAGTGCAGATGCGTCACCGTATAGCCCGCGCCGCGGCTCTCGGGTTTTACGATCTCGATCAGGTTGCAGACGGTCGGCGTATCGATCGACCGCAGGAACGAAAATTGACTCTCCGACACCATGGCGTTTCCTTTTTTATAAACCCGTATCACTCCCACGCCGCCGCGACGATCGCGGCGATGATCACCAGCATGGCGGCGATGGTCGCCGCGCAGCCGGGCCAGCCGGCCAAACTCCAGGCGATGCCGCCGAGAAAGGCGCCGGCGCTGCCGCCGATATAATAGATCGACGCATAGAGGCCGACCGCCGACGAGCGGCCCTCCTTGGCGGTCATGGTAACGTAGCCGGTCGCCACGGTCTGGCACAGCATGCCGCAAACGGCGCACAGCGTCAGCCCGACAAGGATCAGTGTGACAGGCGGCAACAGCATCAGCAACGCGCCGACGATCCAGGCGGCGATGATGCCGAGCACCAGGCGGCGGCGGCCGAACAGCGCGATGCCGCGGCCGACCCACGGCACCACGACGCTCGAGGCCAGATAGGTGACGAACAGGCCGCCGATCAGGGTTGCCGAAAACGAATAGGGCGGCGCCGCCAGATGAAAGCCGATATAGGTGAAGGTGGCGACGAAATTGAACAGCACGCCGAACCCGATGGCAAAAGTCGCGATCAGCCGCGGATCGCGGATATGCCGCACCATGGAGCGTGCCGAGGCGGCAAGCCCGCCCGAGGGCACGAAATTCCGTTCGCGAGTGAGGGTGAGCGCCACGATGATCGCCGCGACGAGCGTGAGCAGTGCTACCACGTCGAAGGCTGAGCGCCAGCCGATCAAATCGGTCAAAATGCCGGGGATGAAGCGGCCGGAAAAACCGCCGACGCTCGATCCCACCATGTAGAGGCCGGCGACTCTGGCGACATCGGACGCCGGCCACTCGTCGCCGATATAGGCTACAGCGACGGTGAAGATCGGCGGCACCATCATGCCTTGCACGAAGCGCCAGAACACCATCTCGGGCACGGTGGTGGCGAATGTCATGATCACCGTCGGCACCACGATCAAGAACATGGCCGCGGTGATCAGGCGCTTCCTGCCGACGATATCGGCGAGCACGCCGGTGAACGGCGCGGTGAGCGCGATTGCGCCGGTGCCGGCGGTCATCAGCGCGGAAATCTCGCCGGCGCTGACATGGAATTCGTTGGCGAGCTGCGGCAGCAGCGCCTGCGGCGAATACAGATTGACGAAGGCGCAGAACCCGGCGGTGGCGATGCCGAGTAGGCGGGGATCGAAACTCATGCGCTATTGTGAGGGAGGCGAGGGGGGCCTCGCATCCGCGATCGCCCGCCACACTCGATACGGCGTGCACGGCGTGTCGATGTGGCGGATGCCGAGCACCGACAAGGCATCGACGATGGCGTTGACGCCGGCGGACAGCGAGCCGACGGTGCCGGCTTCGCCGGCGCCCTTGACGCCGAGCGGATTGGTCGGCGTCGGCACCGGATTGTCCTCGATCACCACGAAGCAAAAATCCTCCGCCCGCGGCATGGCGTAGTCCATGAACGAGCCGGAGAGCACCTGGCCTTCCTCGTCATAGGCTTTGTCCTCCATCAGCACCTGGCCCATGCCTTGGGCGATGCCGCCCATGATCTGTCCCTTGACCAGCATCGGATTGATGACGGTGCCGACATCGTCGGTAACCCAATAGCCGACCATTTGCGTGACGCCGGTCTCGGGATCGATCTCAACCTCGCAGACGTGGCAGCCGTTGGGAAAATTTCCGGTGCGCGCGCGATAGGTCGCCGTCTCGTACAGACCGGGCTCCATGCCGGTCGGCAGCTTCTCCAGCTGGAACGCGGCCTTGGCGACGTCGTGGATGCCGGTGGAGCGATCGGTGCCCGCAATGGTGAAGCGGCCGTCCTTGAATTCCAAATCGCTTTCTGCCGCTTCCATCAAGTGCGCGGCAAGTTTGGTGCCCTTGGCGACGATCTTCTCGCCCACCATGGCGATGGCGCCGCCGCTCATGGTGGTCGAGCGCGAGCCGCCGGTGCCCATGCCAAAAGCAACGGCATCAGTGTCGCCCTGGATGAATTTGACGCGCTCCGGATCGACGCCGAGCCGGTCGACCAGGATCTGGGTCTGGATCGTGGCATGGCCTTGGCCGTGGGAGATCGAGCCGGTCACCAGCGTCAGCCCGCCGAGCGGGTCGAAGCGGATCTCCGCGGTCTCGATGGTCGGATCGGCGGCTTGCTCGATGGTGTTGGAGATACCGATGCCGCGCAACATGCCGCGCCGCGCGGCCTCCTTGCGCCGCGCTTCGAAGCCGGACCAATTCGCGAGCTTCATGGTGCGGTCGAGGTTCTCCTCGAAATGCCCGCTGTCATACGTGAAGACCAGCGGCGTCTTATAGGGCATGGCTTGCGGCGCGATGGTGTTGCGGCGGCGCAGCTCCGCCGGATCGACGTTCATCGCGTCGGCGGCGATATCGATCAGCCGCTCGATCATGTACGAAGCCTCGGGGCGGCCGGCGCCGCGGTAGGGCGAAGTGCAATGGGTGTTGGTCAGCATGCCGGAGACCGCCACATGCAGCGCCGGCGTGGTGTAGGTGCCGACCACGGTGCCGATATTGACCACCGGCGGCATGGCGCCGCGGAACGACACGAAGGCGCCGAGATTGCCAAAACTGCGGATGCGCACGCCGAGGAATTTGCCGTCGTTGTCGAGGGCGAGCGCAGCGTCGACGATATTATCGCGGGCGTCGTCGTCGCTGACATGGGCCTCGTTGCGGGTCTGGGTCCATTTCACCGGCCGGCCGACCTTGCGCGCCGCCCATAGCATCAGGATGATCTCGGGATAGACCGAGCCGCGCAGCCCGTAGGAGCCGCCGATGTCGCCGGTAACGAGCCGCAGCTCGGCTTCGGGAATTTTCAGAGTGGTGCGGGCGATGTCGTTGCGGAACAGCCACGGCCGCTGAAAACCGCAATGCAGTGTGTAGCGCCCGGTGCCTGCGTCATAGATGCCGGTGACGCCGCGCGGCTCGATCGGATTGGCGGTGACCCGGTTGATGACGAGACGTTGCTCGACCACATGCGCGGCACTCGCAAACGCCGCATCGGTCTTGGCCTTGTTGCCGGCCTGGTAGAAATAGGCCTCGTTGTTCGGGCAGTCGCCGTAGAGCTGCGGTGCGCCTTGTTCAAAGGCCGCGCGCGCGGACACCACCGCCGGTCGCGGTGCGTAATCGACGGCGACGGCTTCGGCGGCATCCCGGGCGAGCTCAAGCGTGTCGGCCACCACCACCGCGACCGGATAGCCGACATGCATGACACGATCGATCGCGATCGCCGGCCGCGGCGGCAGATACATCGGGCCGCCGTCGCGTTTCTTGTACGGCGCCATCGAGGGCAGCGGGCCGAGCGCGTCCACGGCATAATCCGCGCCGGTAAGCACGGCGCGGACGCCGGGCATTTGTCGCGCCGCACCCGTGTCGATGCCGCGGATGTCGGCATGCGCATGCGGCGAGCGCACGATGGCGGCATGGAGCTGATCGGCGAGTTTTAAATCGTCGAAATAGCGGCCCTGCCCACGCAACAGGCGAGGGTCCTCGCGCCGCAGAACCGATTGTCCGATGGCAAATTCGCCCATGACCTCACCGTACCGTGCTCGCCAATGACCTCACCGAACTTGGAACCTGCGCTATTATGGGCGAGGCGGGGCGCGAAAGCACGTCCGCGCGCTGCAAGCCAAAGAGGCGATATGCGACGGCTTATTTTCCTTTCTGCGCTCTTCATTCTCGGCATCGGCGCCGCCATGGCTGACGACTTCCCGTCGCACTCGATCCGCCTGATCGTGCCGTTCGCGCCGGGTGGGGCGGTCGATCCGATCGCGCGGCTGATTGCCAATCCACTCGGCGAACGCCTCGGCAAGCCCATTGTGATCTATGACCGCGGCGGCGCCGGCGGCAGCATCGGCATGGACGAAGTCGCGAAATCGGCGGCCGACGGCTACACGCTGCTGCTCGATCACAGCGGCATGACGTACATGCCCGGGCTTTACCGCACGCTGCCGTTCGATCCGGTCAAGGATTTCGACGGCATCATCACCGCGGTCGCGGGTTTTTATGTGCTGGCGGTGAACAACGATCTGCCGGTCAAATCCGTCGCCGAGCTGATCGCCTATGCCAGGGCCAATCCCGGCAAGCTGTCCTATGGCTCGGCGGGCATCGGATCGACGCTGCATTTGGCCGGCGAGCTGTTCAAGCGCGCGGCCGGCGTGGACATGGTCCACGTGCCGTACAAAGGCGCGGCGCCTGCGGCGACCGATCTCGCCGGCGGTCAGATTCCGATGATGTTCGGTCCCGCGACCGCGCTGTTGCCGCTCGCCCAGGCCGGCAAAATCCGCGCTCTGGCGGTGACCTCGGCGAAACGCTCGACGCTGGCGCCCGATTTGCCGACCATGACGGAAACGCTGCCGGGCTTCGAAGTCGTCGGGTGGTACGGCCTCGCCGCGCCGTCCGGCACGCCGCAGGACGTGATCGCAAAGCTCAACGGCGAAACCAACGGCGTGCTGCAATCGCCCGACCTGATCGGGAAAATGCGTGAGCTGAGCTACGAGCCGATCGGCGGTACGCCGGAGGAGGCGAATAGCCGGATCAAAGCGGATGTGGCGCGCTGGACCAAAGCCATCCACGACGCCGGCATCGAGCCGCAATAAATCATGGACCAAAATCTCGATACTCAAGCGGAAACGCTGACCAAGACGCTGTGCGGCCATTTGGCAGCCGCGCAGTTCGGCGATCTTAGTGCCGCCGCGAAGCACGAGGCGCACCGTGGCGTACTCGATTGGATCGGCTGCGCGCTCGCCGGCAGCGGGCACAAGACCATCACCACATTGCTCGCGGTGTTGCAGGAGATTTCCGGCCGTCCGCAAGCCACCGTCTTCGGCCGCAAATTGCGGCTCGGCCTCACCGATGCGCCGATGGCCAACGGCCAGATGGGACATGTGCTCGATTACGACGATACGCATATGGGCGGCGTTGTGCTGCACACCAGCTCGCCGGTGCTTGCCGCTTTGTTTGCGCTCGCCGAGCGCGCGCCCGTGAGCGGCGCCGACTTCATGCTGGCCTATGCGACGGGATTTGAGGCCGGCGTGCGTTCAGGCCGCACCGCGCCGGGTCATCACAAAGGCGGCTGGCATCTGACCGGCACGCTCGGCACCATCGCGGCGGGCGCAGCGTGCGGAAAATTGCTCAAGCTCGACCGGCAGCGGCTGACCTACACGCTGGGTATCGCCGCGACGCAAGCCGCCGGCATGCAGCAGAACCGCGGCACCATGGGCAAATCGTTTCACGCCGGCAAGGCTGCCGCGAACGGCGTGCTGGCAGCGCTGCTGGCAGAGCGCGGCTTCGATTCCACGCAGGAGATCATCGAGGGCAAGAAGGGTTTTTCTCGTATCTACAGTGACGTCGCCGCGCCGGAGCAACTGACCGCCGGGCTCGGCGAGAGTTGGATGATCGAAACCAACGGCCACAAGCCCTATGCCTGCGGCGTGGTGCTGCATCCGCTGATCGATGCGGTGATCGCGCTGCGCAATCGCGAGGCTATCGATCCGGCCGCGGTGAGCGAAATTGCTTTAAGAGTTCACCCGCTGGTGCTGTCGATCACCGGCGTCGTCGAACCGTCGACCGGTTTGCAATCGAAATTTTCGACGGTGCATTCCGCGGCGGTGGCGTTAATCGACGGCGCCGCTGGCGTCGCGCAATATTCCGATGCCAAGGCCGCAGATCCGATCGTGGCGGCGCTGCGCCGCAAGGTGAAAGCACAAGCCGTCGGCACGCTCCGCAAGGACGAAGCCCACGCGGCGATCATCGCCGGCGGCAGGCGTCACGATATCCACATCGCCCATGCCAGCGGCACTGCCGACAACCCGATGAGCGACGCCGCGATCGAAACGAAATTCATGGCCAATGCGGTGCCGGTCATCGGCCACGAGCGCGCGGGACGCGCACGCGATTTCGTGCAGGCGCTCGCGACCCAGCCGGACATGCGCGCGCTGATTGCGCTGTTGGCTTGATTCTTTTCCGGTAACCGCGACAATAGCCATCGGGAAGCACAAAACGCATTGGGGGCGATGCCATGAAACTTCCCCGTCGCGAATTTCTGCGTCTTTCTGCCACTGCTATCGCCTTGCCGGCGGCCGTGCACCTGGCATGGGCGGAAACCTATCCGGCGCGTCCGGTGCACGTCATCGTCGGCTTTGCCGCCGGCGGCCCGAACGACATTTCCGCACGCCTGATAGCCCAGTGGCTGTCCGAGCGGCTCGGTCAGCAATTTGTTGTCGAGAACCGACCCGGTGCGGGCGGCAATGTGGCCACCGAATTGGTGGTGCGGGCGCCTGCGGATGGCTACACGCTTCTCCTAGTGCCGGCGCCGGCGGCCATCAACGCCACGCTCTACGACAACCTCAATTTCAATTTCATCCACGATATCGCGCCGGTCGCCGGCATTTTGCGCGTGCCCGAAGTCATGGTGGTCAATCCGGCGGTCCCGGCCAACACGGTCCCCGAATTCATCGCCTATGCCAAGGCCAATCCGGGCAAGATCAATATGGCCTCGGCCGGCAATGGCACCGTGCCCCACGTTGCCGGCGAACTGTTCAAATTCATGACCGGCGTCGACCTGGTCCGCGTCGGTTATCGCGGCGGCGGGCCCGCGCTGGTCGATCTGATGGGCGGACAAGTGCAGGTCATGTTCGAGCCTACGCTGTCGACGATCGGCTATATCAGAGCTGGGAAGCTGCGCGCACTTGCGGTCACCTCGGCGACCCGCTCCGCGTCGCTCCCGGACGTGCCGACGGTGGGCGAATTCGTGCCGGGTTATGAGGCGACCGCATGGTTCGGCATCGGCGCACCGAGAAATACGCCCAGCGAAATTGTCGACAAGCTCAACGGTGAGATCAACGCGGGGCTTGTCGACCCCAAAATCAAAGAACGGCTGGCAGACCTGGGTGGCGAGCCGATGCCGATGTCACCGGCCGACTTTGCAAAATTCATCGCCGACGAAACCGAAAAGTGGGGCAAAGTCGTTCGCGCCGCCGGCATCAAGGCGGAGTGATTATTGAACAGGCTTGAGGCCGAGCCGCTGCGACAGCCTAAATCTCACGTCATGCCGACGCCCGAGCGGGGCGATCAGAGCTGGCGGATGGCGTCGAAATTCCACGCCGAGTCGGTCGGGTTCTCGCCGACCCGGATCGTGGTGTCGTTGACGAAGTGATAGGGCGGCACCGGCAGATTGTACGGCGCCGGCACGCCGGAAAAGACCCGGCCGGCGGCGTCGTATTTGGAGCCGTGGCAGGGACAGAAATAGCCGCCCGGCCAGCTCGGCACCGGCGCGGTCGCGCTCGGCGTCGGGAAGAACAGCGGAATGCAGCCGAGATGGGTGCAGATGCCGATCAGCACGCCGTATTCCGGCTTGAGCGAGCGGTGCCAGTTGGTGGCGTAGGGCGCCTGCTGCACTTGCCTGGAATCCGGATCGGCCAAGAGCGCCACGTCCTGGGGGCTTTGCAGTGCGTCGAGCGTTTGCTTGCCGCGATGGAACACGAAAATCGGCCGCTGCCGCCAGTAGATGACGACCTGAGCGCCTTCCTCGATCTTTGAGACGTCGAGATCGACCGGGCCGCCGGCGGCGAGCGTCGAGGCGTCGGGGTTCATCTGGTCGATCAGCGGCACCAGCGCTGCGGCGGCGCCGACCGCGCCCATGGCGGCGGTGGCGATATAGAGGAAGTCGCGGCGTGACGGGTTTTCCGGGTGTTCGATACCTGCCGCCGCCGATGCACTGCTCGCCATGGTCACGTCCTTTGTAGGGGAAGTTTTTCCTTTATAGGGGAAGTCTTTTATGGCCGAGCCGGGCCCGGAAGGCGGCGCGTCCGGGCGTTTATGGCGGCAACGGCGGGGTCTCGTCAATCGAGCAATTATCCCGGTTGTGGGTCTGCGGAAAGCGCATCCCTGGCACGGCCCAGGGTTTCCAAAACCGTGCCAGAAGCGTCGATTTTCGGCCATTCGAGCCCGCCGAGGTCGTAGTCCTCCTGCGCTTGGGCAACGGCGGCACCGGCGTCCGAGGCATCGTTGGTGCGGCCGCCGACGCGGGCGATTCGGGTCGTCAGATCGGCGGTGAGGAACAGGCCTTGGAGTGGAACATTGGCGGCCTTCGCCGCTGCGGCGAGCGCCTCGCGCTCCTCTTGCTTCGCGAACACCGCGTCGACGATCGCCGAATGTCCGGCGGCAACAATGCGGCGCGCTTTGTCGGCGATTGCCGCATAGACGCGTGCGGTCACGTCAGGCGCGTAAGCCGTCGCGGAGAGTTTTTCGGTCTCGCCGGCGCCGAACAGCGTTTTGCGCTCGACGTCCGAGCGCACGACGACGGCGCCGGGCATCGGCGCGATATGCGGCGCCAGCGCCCGCGCAAGCCGCGTCTTGCCGGTGCCGGATAGGCCGCCGACGGCAATGCATTGTGGCGCCTCAGGATCGATCGCCTGCAGCGCGAAGTCGAAATAGGCGCGCGCCGACGTGGCGATCTTGTCGCGCTCGGCCGTCTCCGCACGTTCCATCCGCGCCGCCGTGACCTTGGCGCGGATCGCGGCCCGCATTGACAGAAAGAACGGCAGCGCCGCCAACGCATCGAGGTCCTCGTCCCTGTGCGTCTCGGCAAGGTAGCGGTTGAGCACGATATTGGCCGCCTGCGGCAGCTTGCGCTCGAAGAGGTCCATCAGCAGAAAGGCGAGGTCGTAGAGCACGTCACCCGAGCCGATGATGGTGCTGAATTCGATGGCGTCGAACAGCACCGGCCTGCCGTCGATCAGCACGATATTGCCGAGGTGAAGGTCGCCGTGGATGCGGCGAATTAGTCCGCGCCCGCCGCGTTCGCGCAACAGCGGCCCGATGCGCTCGTAGTGGGCGCGGCCTTTTGCGGCGAGCGCTGCGACGTCCGCGGTCGGAAAAATCTCCGGGTGTTCGGCAAACGCCTCGACGTGCTCGTCGATGTAGGAGCCGAGCGCCTTGATCCATGGCTCGCAATCGACTATGGGCGCTTTGTCGTGCGCGGCGGCAACCGCGCGGCCGAGCGCATCGGCGAGATCGTCGTCGATCTCATCGGCGAGATGATCGAGGGTGCGGTTCTCGTCGAAGCGCACCATGTCGACCGCCCATTCGACCGGCTCACCGTCGCCGTCGATCGCCAGCTGGCCATCGTTCGCGCGCGTGATGGCGACGACGCCACGATAAAGCTTTGGCGCCAGGCGCCGGTTGACCTCGATCTCCGCTTCGCAGGCGCGCTTGCGCTTTTCCAGGGTGGAAAAATCGAGAAACGGAAAGTGCACTGCGCGCTTGACCTTCAGCACGCGGTCGCCGGCGAGAAAAACGGAAGCCGCGTGCGTATCGATGCGCCGGACTTTCTCAGCCCTGCCGCCATGGGCTGCCGGATCGGCAAGAAAGCCGAGCACCTCATCCTGATCTTTGGCCGTGTCGTTCATGCTACCGGGATACTGTTAGCAGACGCCCACTTCTGCTTTAGATAGTGCACCGATCTGACGAAATCCCAGGCCTCGCCCCGGAACAAAAGGGCAGGGGGCCAAGGAGACGCCCATGCGCGCCAAAGACAATATGCGCTCCGCCGCCGAGGTTCTGGTCGATCAATTGCAAATTCACGGCGTGCGCCACGTCTTCTGCGTGCCGGGCGAGAGCTATCTGGCGGTGCTCGATGCGTTCCATGACGCCGATCTCGCGGTCACCGTGTGCCGCCAGGAGGGCGGCGCCTGCATGATGGCAGAGGCGATTGGAAAAGTGACCGGCCAGCCCGGCGTCTGCTTTGTCACCCGCGGGCCTGGCGCCACGAATGCCTCGCCGGGCATCCATATCGCGCGCCAGGATTCCTCGCCGCTGGTCATGTTCGTCGGCCAGGTGGCGCGCGAGATGCGCGAGCGCGAGGCCTTCCAAGAAGTCGACTACCGCGCCTATTTCGGCTCCATGACCAAATGGGCGACCGAGATCGACGACCCCGCCCGCGTGCCGGAGATCGTGTCGCGCGCCTTCCACACCGCGGCGAACGGGCGGCCTGGCCCGGTCGTAGTCGGCATCCCCGAGGACATGCTGGTCGAGCGCGTCGCCGTGCCCGACGCGCCGCCGTTCGCGCTGATCGAGACCTCGCCCGGCGATACCGAGATGGCAAAATTCGCGCAAATGCTGGCCGGCGCTCGTGCGCCGATCATGCTGTTGGGCGGCAGCCGCTGGTCGCAAGCGGCCAGCGACGGCATCGGCCGCTTTGCGCAGAAATATGCGCTGCCGGTGTGCACCACGTTCCGCCGCGGTCATCTGTTCGACGCGCTTCATCCCTGCTACGCCGGCGATCTCGGCATCGGTCCCAATCCAAAACTGCTCGAGCGCATCAAGGCGGCCGATCTGGTCATCATGGTCGGCGGCCGGCTCGGCGAATTGCCGTCGCAGAGCTATACGCTGTTCGATATTCCGCGGCCGCAGATGCCGTTCGTCCATGTGCATCCGGGCGCGGAAGAACTCGGCCGCGTCTACAGCCCGCATCTGGCGATCCACGCGACGCCGACCGCGTTTGCCGCGGCGCTCGACAACCTCGATCTGAAAGAAGCGCAGCGCGGCCAAGCTGAAGCCGCGCACACCGATTATCTGGAATGGACGGAACAGCCGACCGAGCAGCCGGGCGGCGTCAATTTCGGCGCCGTCATGGTGTGGCTGCGCGAATATCTGCCGCCTAATGCGATCCTGTGCAACGGCGCCGGCAATTACGCGGCGTGGATTCACCGCTTCTTCCGCTTCCGCCGCTTCGGTTCGCATGTGGCGCCGGCCTCGGGCTCCATGGGCTATGGCGTGCCGGCGGCACTGGCGATGAAGCGGCTGCATCCGGACCGGCCGGTGGTGTGCCTGGCCGGCGACGGCGATTTTCTGATGAACGGCCAGGAATTCGCCACTGCGGTCCAGTACGGCGCACCGTTCGTCACCATCATCGCCGACAACGGCATGTACGGTACCATCCGCATGCATCAGGAACGCGAATATCCCGGCCGTGTCTCGGCGACCGATTTGCGCAATCCGGATTTTCCCGCTTACGCGCGCGCCTTCGGCGGCTTCGGCGTCTCGGTCGAGCGTACCGAGGATTTCCCCGACGCGTTCAAGCAGGCGCAGGCCTCCGGCAAGCCGGCGATCATCCGCCTCGCCATCGACGGCGAAGCCATCACGCCGACGACGACAATCGCAAAAATTCGCGCCAGATCGCTCGCGGAGAAGAAGCGCTAATCACCCCCCTGCAGGGGAGGACGTTTTCGGCTCACTCCGCCTTGATGCCAGCCGCCTTGATGATAGGCCACCATTTCTCGATCTCGGCTTTCTGGAAGGCGTGCAGCGCTTCCGGCGTCTGTTGCTCGCGCGGATAGATGACCTGCGCCAGATCGAGGAGTTTTTGCCGCGTATCGGGATCGGCCAAAGCGGCCACCACCGCGGCGTTGAGCTTGGCGATGATCGGCTTCGGTGTGCCTTTGGGCGCCCACATCGCGTGCCAGAAGGAAAAGTAATAGCCCGGCAAGCCGGCTTCGTCGGTGGTCGGAATGTCGGGCGCCACCGCGATGCGCTCTTTGGCAGTGACGGCATAGGCTTTGAGATCACCGGATTTCACGTGGGGCAGCGACACTGCCGGCGTGTCGAGTTGGATGTCGGTGGTGCCGGCGAGCAGATCCTGGGTGGCAAGCCCGGCGCTGCGATACGACACCATCTGCCATTTCACGCCGATCAAATTCTCCATCAGCACGCCGGCGACGTGGCTCGGTGAACCGACGCCGGAGGTGCCCATGGTTACCTTGTCGGGGTTGGCTTTGATCCAGGCGACCAGTTCCTGCAGATTGTTCGCCGGCATGGTTTTGCGCGCGTCGATCAGGAACGGCTGCGTCATAGCGAGCGCCACTGGCTCGAAATCGGTAAGGAAATCGAAGCCGAGATTGTAGATGGCGCCGTTGGCGACGTTGGTGCCCCACATGCCCCACAGCACCGTGTAGCCGTCGGGCGCCGAGCGCTCGGCGCGGGTGACGCCGATGGTGCCGGCGGCGCCGCTAACGTTTTCCACGATCACGGTCTGGCCCAATGTCGCGCTCATGGCCTTCGCCATGATGCGGCCGAGCGTGTCGGTCGAGCCGCCGGGCGCCAGCGGCACGATCATGGTGATCGTCCGGTCCGGATAGGCCTGCGCGCCGGCCGGCACGGCCGTGGCAAAGCTCAAAGCGGCAACGGCCGCGACAACCCGTGCAAGCATGGTGTCCTCCCAGCGCAAGCGACAGACGCCTCCTATGCCAGAGGATTTTTCCGCTCCAAAGGGCAAAGCGGGCGCTGCGACGGTATAGCCGAGCGTTGCCGGTGATTTTGAATCGTGGTTCACTTGTTGCGACAACTGTTGCCGATTCCAACTTGCGAACAGCCGATGCCTTATCGCCGCACCGAAAACGTCGCGCGCCGACTCGCCGCCCGCCATGCGGCGATCATCGCCGCAGCGCGCGAGGCGGCGAGCGAAGGCGGCATGGCGGCGGTGCAGATCGCAGCCGTAGCGCAACGCGCCGGCATCGCTGCCGGCACGGTCTATCGCTATTTTCCGGGCAAGACCGATCTGGTCACGGCACTGCTGATGGAAATTTCCGAGGGCGAGATCGACGCCGTGCGGGCCGCCGCTGACGTCGCGCCCGGCCCGCTGTCGGCGCTGTCGGCGGCGATCATGACATTTGCGACGCGGGCGTTGCGTCACCGGCGCCTTGCCTATGCGGCGATTGCCGAGCCGGTGGAGGCCGAGCTCGATGCGGCGCGGCTTGTCGCGCGCAAGGCACTCGCCGCCGAATTCGCAAGCCTCATCACTGCCGCCGTCAGCGGCGGCCATCTGCCGGACCAGGATGCGACGCTGGGCGCGGCGGCTCTCGTCGGGCTTCTCATCGAAGGACTGATCGGGCCGCTGGCGCCG
>JBAUYI010000218.1:0-19410 GCA_049584715.1 Xanthobacteraceae bacterium | reverse complement strand
CTCGGCGGCTACGAAGTCAATCCGAAGGCCGGGCCGCGCAACCAGTGGGCGACGTCGCGCGAGGGCCTGTCGTTCCCGGAATTCTACGGGCAGCTCCACCCCTCTTCGGCTCACACCCATATGATCTGCACCGGGCCGATCACCTATAAGGGCCACGATCGCCTGCATCGCGACATCGACAATTTCAAGAAAGCGCTCAGCGGCGCCAAAGTCGAGGAAGCGTTCATGCCAGCGATCTCGCCGTCCAACATCGAGGACTGGCAGAAGAATGCCTATTACAAATCGACCGAGGACTACATTTTCGCCATCGCCGAGGCGATGAACGAAGAATACAAGGCGATCGTCGACGCCGGCCTACTGCTGCAGATCGACGATCCGCGGCTGGTCACCTATTACATCATCCATCCCGAGGCGAGCATCGCTGATTGCCGCAAATGGGCGGAACTCCGAGTCGAGGCGCTCAATCACGCGCTGCGCGGCATTCCGGAAGAGAAAATCCGCTTCCATACCTGCTACGGCATCAATATGGGCCCGCGCATCCACGATATGGAGCTCAAGGACATCGTCGATATCATTCTGAAGATCCGCGCCGGCGCCTATTCGTTCGAGGCCGCCAATCCGCGCCACGAGCACGAATGGAAAGTGTGGAAAGACGTCAGGCTGTCCGACGGCAAGATTTTGATCCCCGGCGTGATCTCGCACTCGACCATTCTGGTCGAGCATCCCGAGCTGGTTGCCGAGCGCATCGTGCGTTACGCCAACGTGGTCGGCCGTGAAAACGTCATCGCCGGCTCCGATTGCGGCTTCGCCACTTTTGCCGGCTCCAAGGAAGTGCATCCCTCGATCGTCTGGGCAAAGTTCAAGGCGCTCAGCGACGGCGCGCGGATCGCGTCGAAGGAATTGTGGGGCTAGACTATGATCCAATTCAATTGAATTGGATCATAGTCTAGATTTTTTGTTGGAGCATGATCTTTTCCGAAAACCGGTTTCCACTTTTCGGGATCATGCTCTAAGAGCGCCGAGGCATGCGATGGCGAGCGACTATGGGATTGGCGCCAGGCTGCCACGGCTCGAGGATGCGCGCTTTCTCGAAGGTCGCGGCCAGTTTTGCGCCGACATAACGCTGCCGGGGACACTGCACGCCGCTTTTTTGCGCAGCCCCCATGCCCACGCCCGCATCCTCGCAGTCCGCAAACCGCAAGGGCTTGAGGACCGCATCTATCTGGCGGGAGACCTCACCGGCGTCGGTAAGATGCGCTCGACCGCAAAGCTGCCCGGCTTCAAACCTTCCGATTGGCCGATCCTGGCCGCAGGCAAAGTGCGTCACGTCGGCGAGCCGATCGCGATGGCGCTTGGATCGACGCGCGCCGAGGCCGAAGACTTTGCCGCCCTCGTCGAGGTGGATTTCGAACCCCTGGCGCCGGTGGTGACCATGGCGGATGCGCTCAAGAGAGCGGTCCCATTCGTTCACGACGAATGGGGCGACAACGTTCTGGTCGATATCAGGCTCGAGGCCGGCGACCTGAATGCGGCGAAAGCCGCTGCCGTTCATGTGGTCGAGCGCAAGTTTCGCATGAACCGGATGCACCCGCTGCCGCTCGAGGGCCGCGCCTGCATCGCGGCCTACGACAGCCGGCTCGATGAGCTGGTGGTCTATGTCGCCCATCAGTTGCCGGTGCCGCTGCAGATCGGACTGGCGCAAGTGCTCGGCATCAGCCAACGCCGGCTGCGCGTGGTCGTACCGGACGTCGGCGCGTCTTTCGGGCTCAAGACTTATGTCGAAAGCGAAACCGTATGCGTGGCCTGGGCGGCGATGCGGCTGCGCCGTCCGGTGCGATGGATTCAGGATCGCTATGAATCGCTGGTCTGCGATGCCACCTGCCGCGACTACGAATGCAAAGTGATCGGCTATGCCGATGCGCAGGGCCGCGTGCTCGGTCTCGAATGCGACGTCACCGTGGATTCGGGCGCGTATTCGCCGTGGCCGTGGCCGGCCGGCATCGAAGGCGGTCTCGCGATCGGCAACATGCAGGGCTGCTACGACATCCGGGCCTTTCGCGGCCGCGCCATCAACGTCGTCAGCAACAAGCCTGCCGGCCAGCCGTTCCGCGGCGTGGCGCGGCCGTTGTCGTGCATCGGCCATGAGATCGTCATGGATGGTATTGCCGCAGCAGTCGGCATCGATCCGGTCGAGGTGCGGCTGCGCAATTTCGTCAAGCCCGAGCAGATGCCCCATGTGTCGATCACCAAGAAGACGCTCGACAGCGGCGACTATGCCGCAGCGCTCAAGCGCGCCGGCGAGCTCATCGATCTGCCCGCCGTGCGAGCGCGCCAGAAAAAACACGAGCCGGACGGCCGGCTGATCGGGGTCGGCTTTGCATCGTTCTACGAGCAGACCGCGTATGGCACGGGACCGTTCGGCTATTCGGCGTGGGGTATCGAGCTGGTGCCGGGGATGGAGCCCGCGGTGGCGCGTCTCACCGGCGACGGCGAGCTCGTTCTCGAAGTCGGTTCGCATTCGCACGGCCAGGGACACGAAACAGTGTTCGCCCAGGTCGCCCACGAAGTCTTGGGTATCGCGCCGCGCCAGATCGCCGTGCGCTTCGGCGACACTGCGACCTCTCCCGTCGGCACCGGCACCTATACGTCGCGCTCGATGGTCACGACCGGCGGCGCGATTGCGGAAGCCTGCCGGTTGCTGATGGCGCCGATTGCCAAGATCGGCGCGCATCTTTTGCAATGCAAAACCGGCGACGTTGAAATCAGGAACGGCCGCGTCCACGGCCCGCAAGGCAGCGTGGAATTCGCCGAGATCGGCCGTGCCTGGTATCACCACCCCGAAGATCTGCCGGCCGACATGGAGGCCGGTGGTCTCACCGCCACCGCCGGCCACAAGGCCCATGACCCCGGCGTGTTCTCTTATTCCTCCCACGCCGCCGTCGTCGCCGTCGATCCAGAGACCGGCAGCGTCGAGGTGATCGACTATGCCATCGTCGCCGACTGCGGCACGCGGGTGAACCCGCTCTTGGTCGAAGGCCAGGTCGTCGGCGGCTTCTCCAACGGGCTTGGCAACGCGCTGTTCGAAGAGAACGGCTACGATGCGTTGGGCCAGCCGACGACCACGACGCTTGCCGACTACACGGCGCCCAACGCGGCATCGATGCCGGATGTCAAACTCGACTTTATCGAGACGCCGTCGCCGTTTTCCATGTTCGGCATCAAGGGCATCGGCGAGAACGGCGCGATCGGCCCGCCGGCGGCGATCGTCAACGCGGTCAACGATGCGTTGCGGCCGCTCGGCGCCGCGGTGTTCGAGACGCCGATCTCGCCGTGGCGCGTTCGCGCGGCGATTGCTCGCGCCCGATCGACGGCGGCTTAAGCATTCAGCTTCAATAATCGATCGGCATTGCCGTGGGCGAATTTGGCGCGATCGGCGGGCGACAACGGCACATTGTCCAAAAACGCCCGGCCGTCGGCATTGCTGGCGTAAGGGTAATCCACCGAGAACATCAGCCGGTCGATACCGAAAGTTTCCAGCGCTGCCACAAACGGCGGGTTGGTGAAAAAGCCAGCCGAGGTGACATAGACCTGATCGGTGATGGTTTTGGCCAGCGGCCGCGACAGAAACGAGACCTCGTTGCGGAATTGATGCTCGCAGCGCGCCAGCATCACCGGCAGGCCTTCGCCCATATGGCCGATGATGAAGTTCAGCTTCGGGTACTTGTCCATCGTGCCCGACACCGCAAGCCGCATCACGTGCAGCGCCACTTCGTAGTGCCAGCCCCAGGCGAAGGTGGCGAGACCGAAGTTGATGTTTTTCGAAAATCCCTCGTAATAGGCCTTGCGCACCTCGGCGGGCGGCATGCCGGGATGGATGTAGATCGGCACATCGAGCTTTTCCGCCCGCGCCAAGAGCGGCGCGAATTTGGCATCGTCGAGGAACGCGCCGCGGATGGTGCCGCTGATCAAGGCGCCCTTGAAGCCGAACGCGGTAACGGTGCGCTCCAGTTCGTCCGCCGCCGCTTCCGGGATGCTCGCCGCCAGATGCGCGAATGCGGCAAAGCGGTCGGGCCGCTCGGCGATTTTTTCGGCAAAGCCGTCGTTGAATTTCTGCGCGAACGCGATCGCCTCCTTGCCGTCGAACTGATCGGCGCTGGGCGTGATGTGGACTCCGGCCTTCGACAGCACCTGCACGGTGATGCCGTTACGATCCATATCGGCGAGCCGGCCCACGCCGATGTCGGTCATCTTGTCCGCCGCATTGGCGACGACGTCGGGCACGTTGCCGGCGGCGGGCGACGGCGCCGAAGGATTTTGGCTGCCGGGCATCAGCAGACTGAAATGTTCTTCGAGCGTGACGGTACGCATCTTTTCTCCAAACCATTGGCGTTTCGTGCCGCCATGGTATGACAAGCGCAGCGGCGTTGACAGGAGGCGTCAATGAAACAACTCGCGCTTGCCGTGGGCTGCGCCGCGCTCGCGGCGATAGCGATCGACGCCGATGGGTCGGCGCAAGAGCCGTTTCCGACGCGTCCGGTTCAAGTGATCGTCCCGGCGACTGCCGGCGGCCCGGTCGACACTGCGGTGCGCATGATATCGCCGGCGCTGGAGACGGCGCTTGGACAATCCGTCGTGCTGCTCAATCGACCCGGCGCCAGTGGGACCGTCGGCATGCACGACGTCGCGACGGCCGAGCCCAACGGCTACACCATCGGACAAGGGGTCAATTCGATTTTCACGATCACCCGCATTTCCGGAACGACAGTGCCGTTCACCCTCGATGACTTCAATTTGCTTGGTAACTACGCAACCGACGTCAGCGTGCTCGCCGTGAGCGCGGACGCGCCGTGGCGGACACTCGACGACATCGTCGACTACGTTCACGGCAATCCGGGCAAGCTCAACTATGCGTCAGCCGGCGTCGGCACCGTATCGTCGCTGAGCATGCAGGCGCTGGCGCACCACTTCAAAATGACCATAGTCGCCGTGCCGTTCCAAGGCGGCGCACAGCTCACCACGGCCATCCTCGGCCGGCAGGTCGATATCGGCATGGTGCCCTACACCACCGGTGCGGCCATGTTCGAAGCCGGCAAACTCCGCGCCTTGGTGACGACGGCGCCCAAGCGGCTGCCAAAATTGCCCGATGTTCCGACGCTCGCGGAAAAGGGCATTGCGGTGAACGGCCTCAATCTCATCATGGGCCTCTATGCCCCGCACGGATTGTCGGACGGGATACGGAGCACATTGGTCGATGCCGTTGCCAAAGCGGCGAAGGACGCTGCGTTCGTTGCCAAGATCGAGGGAATCGGACTCTTCGGCCAATACGAGGATCCGGCGAAGGCGCGCAGCCGTCTTGAGTCCGAATACGCGGACATCGTCGCGCTCAACCGCGCGCTGCAGAACTGATCATTTCAGGAAGCCGATCGAGATCCACGGCACCGCCGCGACCACGATCGTGCCGATCACCAGCGCCAGCATATAGCCCCAGATCGGCCGCATGCCGTCTGCCGGCTCAACACGGCCGATGGCGCAAGCGGCATAGTAGCCGACGCCGAACGGCGGCGCGAAGAGCCCGATGCCCATGGCGAGGATGACGACCATGGCGTAGTGCACCTCGTGGATGCCGACGGCCCTGGCAATCGGAAACAGCAGCGGCCCGAACAGAACGATGGCCGGGATGCCTTCGAGCACGGAGCCAAGCACGACGAAAGCCGCAATCGACGCCGCCATGAAGGTGAAAGCTCCGCCCGGCAGCCCGGTCATCGCCGCGGCGAGCGAGCGCGAGAAGCCTGATTGCGTCAGCCCCCACGCCATTCCGGTTGCCGTGCCGATGATGAGCAGGATCGCGCCCGACAGGCACGCGGTCGCGACCAGCATCGGCTTGAGCGCCGCCCAGTCGAAGCGGCGATAAACGACGAGACCGACAATCGCCGAATAGACGATGCCGATCGTCGAAACTTCCGTGGCGGTGGCGACGCCTTCGACCACGGCGGCGCGGATCAGAAACGGCAGCGCCAGCGCCGGCAGCGCGATCACAAAAGTGCGGCCGATCTGTTGCGCCGTCGCGCGCTTCACGTCGCCGAGATTCTCCCGCCGATAGCGCCGGCGCACGACAAAGCAGAGCAGGATCGCCAGCACCACGCCGGGCAACAGCCCGCCGGTGAACAGCGCGGCGATCGACACACCGGTCACCGATCCGATGGTGATCAGAACGAGGCTCGGCGGAATGGTCTCGGTTTGCGCGCCGGTCGCCGACAACAGCGCGACGAGATCGCCGGGTTTGGCGCCGCGTGCCTTCATTTCAGGAAACAGCACCGGCGCGACCGCGGCCATGTCGGCAGCCTTGGCGCCCGAAATGCCGGACACCAGATACATTGCGGCGACCAGCACGTAGTGCAATCCGCCGCGGACATGGCCGAGCAGATTTGCCAGAAACGCGACCATGGCACGCGCCATGCCGGTCATCTCGATGAGCAGGCCGAGAAACACGAACAGCGGCACCGCCAGCAGGATGAGATGGCTCATGCCCTCGTCCATGCGTCCGATCAGGACCATCAACGGCGTATGCGTGGTCAACGCCAGGTAACCGAAGATGGCAAGGCCGAATGCGAACGCGATCGGCACCCCAGCAAAGACGGTCACGGCCACCACGCCGACGAAGAAGACCAACAGGTTGAGGCTGCCGAGCATTTGGAACAGCGGCCCGGCAAGCCAGAACAGCGCGACCAAAACGGCCACGGTACCGGCCGCAATCGCGATCGATCGCGGCGATCCCGCGCGGCTGACGCGAAGCATCGCGAAGACCGCCATCAACGCTATCCCGCTCGGCAGCGCCGCGGCACGCCATGCGTTGTTCAGCCCGAGCGCCGGTGTCGTGATAAAAGTTTCTTCTTGCGCATACTCATAGGCGGGCCACGCGATCAGCAGCAAAAATGCCAGCGCGGCGCAGGTCGCGAACAGGTCGAACGTCGTCCGCGTCGGCGCCGGCAGGCTGCCGACGGCTGCGGTCATGCGCATATGCTCGTCGCGGCGGAACGCAATCACCGCGCCAAGCAGCGCCAGCCACAGAAACAGGATCGACGCCAGCTCATCCGACCAGACCAGCGGGTGATTGAAGACGTAGCGCGCGACGACGCCGCCGAACAGAATCGCGATCTCGAGCGCCACCAGGGTGGCGGCCAAAATCTCAACCAGCCCGCCGAGCCAGGCGTCGATCACCACAACGACGGACCGCCCAGCCGTCCTGCCTTCATCCGCCACAGCCGGAATGCTGCTCTCGGCCATCGCGATCAGGCGAGCTTGCCCACCGATTTCTCGAGGATGCTCCAGGCTTCGTCGCCGTACTTGGCCTTCCACTGGGTGTAGAAGCCCGCGGAGCGCAGCTTGTCGCGGAAGGCCGCCGGATCGGGTTGATTGAACACCAGGCCTTTGGCCGCCAAGTCCTGTTGCAGCGTCGCGTTCAGCTTGGCGACGTCGTCACGCTCCTTCAGCGCGGCGGCATTGACGTTCTTGGCAACGATGCCGCGCACGTCGTCGGGCAGCGCCTGCCAGGCGCGCCGGTTGGCCAGGAACCAAAAACCGTCCCACATGTGATTCGTCATCGAGCAGTATTTTTGCACTTCGTACAATTTGGCCGTGGCGATGATCGCCAGCGGATTCTCCTGGCCGTCTACGATCTTGGTCTGCAGCGCCGAATAGACTTCGTTGAAATTGATCGATGCCGGCGACGAGCCGAAGGCTTCGAACATCGACGTCCACAGCGGCGACGGCGGCACCCGGATCTTAAAACCGCGCAGATCGTCCGGCGACACGATCGGCTTGGTCGACGTCGTGGTCTGGCGGAAGCCGTTGTCCCAAATCTTCTCCATCACATCGAGATTGGCTTTCTCGATCTGCGCCCGGACATAGGTACCGAGGTCGCCATCCATGGCTTTCCACACCGTGTCGTAGTTCGGAAACGCAAAGCCCATGCCGTTGATCGAGGCCGGGAGCACCAGCGTCGACAAGATCAGCCCGGACAGCGTGAAGAACTCGACGCCGCCGGAGCGGACCTGGCTCAGCGTGTCGGTATCGGAGCCAAGCTGGCTCGACGGAAAAATCTGCAGATCGAAGCGGCCGCCGGTTTCCTGCTTGATCGCTGCCGCCATGTCGCGGGCGCGCACGTTCATCGGGTGCGTCTCGGGAAGATTGTTGGCGTATTTGTAGGTCCATTGCGCCTGCTGGGCGCGAGCGACGAGTGGCGACCCAATCGCACTAGCCAGAACTGCCGAGCTTCCAGCGGCGAGCAAGCGACGGCGAGATACGTTCATGGGCAACCCTCCCCTGATGAGCGCCTTTGGCGACATGCTGCCGACGCAGCTACGAGGGATCAACCCCCCGGCAGCGCCAATTCGGTGCGCAAGCCCCCGATCGGCGCGGTGCCGAGCGTGAGCACGCCGCCGTAGAGGCCGGCCAGCTCGACCACGATCGACAGACCGAGGCCGGAGCCGGGCTTGGTTTCGTCGAGCCGGGCGCCGCGTAGCGCCACTTGCTCGCGCTCGGCGGGGGACAGGCCCGGCCCGTCGTCGTCGACGATGATGCGCACTCGCGACTTGTCGCCGCTGTCGCCTGCGTCGTTCTTTGCGTTGTCCGGCGCCGCCTGGTCGGCCACCACCTCGATGGCGACGCGCGACTGCGCCCACTTGCAGGCATTGTCGACGAGATTGCCGATCATCTCTTCGAGGTCCTGCTGTTCGCCGCGAAAGCGCGCGTGGGCGGGCACGTCGACGTCGATGGCGATGTCGCGCTCGCGGTGCAGTTTCTCCATGCTGCGGGCAAGCGCGGTGACCACCGGCGGGACGTCGATCAGCGTGCCGATCACCGTGGAGCGCGCGGCGAGCCGCGCGCGCTCGAGCTGGCGCGCCACCTGATCGCGCATGATGTCGGTCTGCTCCAGCACCTTGTGCGCCAGCGGATCGTTGCCGCGGGTCGTCGCCTCGTTGACGATGACCGACAGTGGCGTTTTCAGCGCATGCGCCAGATTGCCGACATGGGTACGCGCGCGTTCGACGATCTCGCGATTGGCGTCGATCAGCGCATTGGTCTCGCGCGCCAGCGGGGCGATCTCGACCGGGAAATCGCCTTCCAGCCGCTCGGCGCGGCCGGAGCGGATGGCGGCGAGACTTGCCGAAATGCGCTTGAGCGGCGCCAAGCCGAAGCGGACCTGCAAAGCTGTGGTTATCAGCAGCGCTGCGGTCAGCGCCGCAAAGGTCATGCCGATGGCGCGGTCGAAGCTACGCGTTTCGTCGTCGATCTCGGAAGCGTCGCCGGCGACCGCGATCAGGTAGCGGCCGTCGTCGCCAAGATCGATGTTGCGCTCGACGATGCGCAGCCTCTGCTCTTCGGGGCCGTCGGCGTAGCCTTGCCGCGCTTCGGCGGCGGACGCCGAGCGGTCGACCGGCAGGCGCGGCAGGCCTGAGTCCCAGAGCGAGCGCGACGAGTGGACTTCGAGCTTTTTGCCGTCGAGCCGGTTCACCTGCCAGTACCAACCCGACAGCGGCAGTTCGAACAACGGTTCGCCGATCGATTGCGGAAACTTGTCGGCGCCTTCCTCGGGCGACGCCACGTCGGCAACCAGCGTGCGCAGGTAGACGTCGAGACGGCGGTCGAAAGCGCGCTCGACGGCGTGGCGGTACAATGTCGACAGCGCGATGCCGGTGACGATGAGAATCACCACGGTCCAGGCGGTGGCCCACAAGAACAGGCGGAGCGCGAGCGAGTTAGCGCGCATCGGGCGGCGTCAGCAGATAACCGAGACCGCGCACCGTCTGGATTACGTCAACGCCGAGCTTTTTGCGGATGCGGCCGACGAACACTTCGATGGTGTTGGAATCGCGGTCGAAATCCTGGTCGTAGAGATGCTCGACAAGCTCGGTGCGGGAGACGACGCGGCCGGTGTGATGCATCAGATAGGACAACAGCCGGTATTCGTGCGAGGTGAGTTTTACGGGATTGCCGTCGACCGCGACGCGGCCGGTGCGAGTATCGAGACGGACCGGGCCGCAGGTGAATTCGCTCTTGGCGTGGCCGGCGGAGCGGCGCAAGAGCGCGCGCACCCGCGCCAGCACTTCTTCGAGGTGGAAGGGCTTTGCGACATAATCGTCGGCGCCGGCGTCGAATCCTTGCACCTTGTCGCTCCAGCGGTCGCGCGCGGTGAGGATCAGAACCGGCATGGCACGGCCGGCGCGGCGCCAGGATTCCAGCACCGAAATGCCGTCCATTTTCGGCAGGCCGATGTCGAGAATGACGGCGTCGTAGGGCTCGCTCTCGCCGAGATAATGCCCCTCCTCGCCGTCGAAGGCGCGGTCGACCACATAGCCGGCGTCGGTCAGCGCGGTAGCGAGCTGCCGGTTGAGATCGGGATCGTCTTCGACAACAAGAAGGCGCAAACCTAAAGGCTCCGGTTAAGATGCTCGCTCAGAGCCCGCCGACGAGGGTACCCTTCACGGCGTCGACGGTCAGCCGCGCCACTTTGCCATCGCGCGCCAGCACTGTCAGCACATAGACGAGGCCATCGTTACCGCGGCAAAGCCGCGCCCGCACCAGGGTGCCCGGCATTTTGCTCCTGGCCACCCGCATCGCGGCGTCAAGCCGCACCACGCGGCCGCTCTCGATTTCGGCCCGGCGCTCTTTTTGATCGAGGCAATCGTGCGCAAGCTCGGCCGCGCGTGCCGGGCCAAGCGAAAGCATGATCAATGCCGCAACGGCGAATCGGCGGGCAAAACGCATGAGCTATCCTGAGCGCCGCGCACTGAACCCAGCCTGAACGGTCGATTTAAGGCGGCTAGGCCGCAAATCCCTCAAATGTCGCGAATGAATCGAGCGGTTCCCGCGGCGAGCGCCAGGAATTGATCGGCGCCTGCGTATCGGCATAGCCGAGCGCCATGCCGCAAAACAGCATCAATTCGGGCGGAAGCGGCAGGAAATCGCGCATGGTGCGCTGCCAGGTGATCCAGGCTTCCTGCGGACAAGTGTGCAGGCCGTAGCCGCGCGCGAGCACCATGACGGTCTGGACGAAGCCACCGAGATCGGCCCATTGCGCCGGCAACATGGTGCGGTCGATGGCGAAAAACAGACCGACCGGCGCGCCAAAGAACTCGAAATTCTTGGCGTATTGCCGATAGCGGCCGGGACGATCCTCGCGCGCGACGCCGATTGAACGATAAAGCTGCTCGCCGACGGCGAAGCGGCGCGTGCGGTAGGGCTCTTTGAGATCGGTCGGAAAAATCTGGTATTCGCCGCCCTCACCTTTCGGCAATTCGCCCCGGCGCGGCGCAAGCAGCGCCTTGAGCGCCTCGACCCGCGCGCCGGCTATGGCGTAGACGCGCCAGGCCTGCAGATTGCCGCCGGACGGCGTACGCGCCGCGCGCTCGACGATTTCGCGCACGGTTGCTTCGGGCACCGGGTTAGGCAAGAAAGCCCGGCAGGAATGTCGGCTGGCAACAGCCTCGCGCACGTCCATGGAAAAAACCTCCGCAGCGGAACGATCTCACTGTGAACGTTACCGGCATAAGATGAAAGTGACGATGACTCCCCTTCGCTTCTGCACCTTCGGCCTCATCGCTGTGCTCGCGATCGCGCCGACCCACGCCATGGTCGGCGGCGCGCCGCCGGCAGCCGACGGCGCCGGACGCTCGGTGGTGATGATTTTGGGCGAAGGCGGCACGCAGTGCACGGCGACCGCGATCGCGCGCGATCTGCTGCTAACCGCCGCGCATTGCGTGCAGCCGGGCTCCGAATACAAGCTCGCCGCCAGCGCGCCGGGTGAACGGCCGGTGCTCAAGGACATCGCGCGCATCGAGCGCCATCCGCAATTCGATCTCAAGCGGCTGTTCGGTCATCTCGCCACCGCCGACGTGGCATTGATCAAGCTCGCGGAGCCGTTGCCGGCGAAAATCCCGCCGGTGCCGCTGGGCGCCGAGGAGGAACCGGTCGTCGTTGGCGACGCGTTTGTGGTCGCGGGCTATGGCGTCACCGTGCGCGGCGATGGCCGCACCGGCGGCACGGTTCGTGCTGCGACGCTGGTTGCGACCGGCCAGCCCGGCAGCCTGCAAATTCGCCTGTTCGATCCGAAGACCAAGGGCGACAGCCCCGGGCTGGGCGCCTGCGGCGGCGATTCCGGCGCGCCAGTGTTTCGCGACAAGGACGGCCGCATGGTCGTCATCGGCGTGGTGAGTTGGTCGACCGGCCCAAAGCTCGGCGACGGCTGCGGCGGGCTGACCGGCGTCACGCCGCTGGCACGTTACCGCGCCTGGATCGTCAATACCGCACGCATGCTCGGCTCGCCGCTTGCGCCTTAGCGCGGACGCGGCGTAGGCTTGCCGCAAGAATAAAATATCGCCGGGAGAAAAGCCGCATGAGCCGCCGCGCTTGGATAATGTCGCTTGTGCTTTGGCCGCTTGCCGCGGCCGCGCAGCCGGCGAGCGGCGGCAGCGATCAAACGATGCTCGGCATGCGGCTGTTCAACCAATCGTGCCGCGTCTGTCACACCAAGCCGCAGCTTGTCAGCCCGCAATACGGGCCGGTGCTGTCGATGAATACGCTCGGCGGCAAGGCCGATGTCATGCGCGAGGTGATCGGCAACGGCACGCCGCGCATGCCCGGCTTCAAATATCACTTCAAGCCGGCCGAGATCGACGCCATCGTCGCCTATATCAAAACCATTCCCGCGCCGTCCGACGCGCCGCCGCCGGTGAAAGCCGGCTCATCGCGCGACGCCGACTAGAAATATGGAGAACCCATGCGCCGCGGTCTCATCGTCACGAACCTCACCGCAGTCGCCGCAATCCTGATTTCGGTGCCGGCCTTCGCCGACGCGTTGCTCAGCGGCACCATCAAATCGTCGGACGGCAAGGCCATGGGCGGCATCACGGTGTCGGCCAAGCCCGACGGCGGCACCATCACCACGACCGTATTCACCGATACCGACGGCAATTTCTTTTTTCCGGCATTGCCCAACGGCAGCTACCGGGTCTGGGCGCAGGCGCTGAGCTATCAAACCGCCAAAGGCGCAGTCGATCTGTCAGCAAACCGCAGGCAGGATTTTACGCTCACGGCGATGAGCGACCCGGAAGCGACGTTCAAGCAGCTTCCCGGCAATTTGATGCTCGATGCCTTGCCGCAGCGCAGCCCGGCAGAAGGCCGCATGAAGCGCATCGTGCGCACGGTCTGCACCGGCTGCCACACCGCGAGCTTTCCATTGCAGCACCGTTTCGACGAGGCCGGCTGGAACGCCGTCATCGAGTTGATGAAGAACGCCAATGTTTACGGCACCTTCGTCGGCGGCGAGCGCAAGCCGTCCGGCATTCTCGATTATCACCAGAAGGAGCTTGCCGCCTATCTCGCGCAAGCGCGCGGCCCCGGCGGGACCGACATGCGCGTAAAGCTCCAGCCGCGGCCGGCGGGCGAAGCGGCGCGCGCGATGTTTAAGGAATACGACGTTCCGCTCGATCCCGATTCCAACCTGCCCGCCGATTTCGTGCAGAACGACGGCAGCGATTGGTCGCTGGGCACGCCATCGGTTCTGATCCCCGGCTGGGGCATTCACGATTCCTGGCTCGATCTGTCCGGCAATCTCTGGTTCACCTGCAACATCCCCAACAAACGCACCACCATCGGCCGCATCGACACCGCGACCGGCGAGGTCAAGCTGTTCAAGGTGGCGGGGCCGAACGGGCTTGCCGCGCAAACCCACGGCATGACGCGGGATCCGAACGGCATCATCTGGTTCAACATCAACAACGGCCGTGGCGGCCTCGGCCGCCTCGATCCGGCGACGGCGGAGATCAAAGTCTATCTGCCGCCGAACGGCATGACCCAGACCGGCGGCGCCGCCACGGTCGATTACGACGGCAAGGGCAATATCTGGTCGTCGGCGCCCGATGGCGCGCTGCGCTTCGATCCGGTGGCGGAGAAATTCACCGAATACAAATCGATCACCTACAAGACCGCCAACGGCACCGGCGTCACCTACGGCACCGCGGCCGACCGCGACGGCAATGGCTATTGGGCCGAGATGGTGCTCGATACCATCGGCGTCGGCGACGGCGGCTCGGGCGGTGTGGCCGAGATCAAACTGCCGCCGGACAGGATCCAGGGCAGCCTGCTCACCGCCGACGAGATGAAATTCTACGAGACCTACAATCAGCCGGATTTCAACAATCCGCTGCCGTGGGCGCAGGGGCCGCGCCGCATGGGTACCGACAAGTTCGCCGACGTGCTCTGGGTCGGCGATTCCTGGGGCGCCAATCTCGCCCGCATCGACACCCACACCCGCGAGGTGAAGCTCGTGTTCCTGCCCGGCGCGCAGCAGCCCTATCACGTCGCGGTCGACAAGAACCACGACGCCTGGACCAACATCTGGGGCGCCGACCGCGTCATGCGCTACGACCCCTTTACCCGCGGTTGGACCGCGTTCGACCTGCCGACGCGCGGCGCCGAGCCGCGCTATGTCTCCTTGCTTGAAAGGCAGGGCCAAGACACTCAGGTCGTGCTGCCCTACTTCCGCGCCCGCAAGGTCGCGGTGATGACGTTACGCAGTCAGGATGAGATCGACGCGCTCAAGGCGCAGACGGCGAAGTAATTCTGCGTCATTCCGGGGCGCGGGCTTTAGCCCGCGAGCCCGGAATCCATAATCGCTGAACTTGAAGAACGATTTTGTGAGCGCCGGTGCGCTCCCCTCACCTGCCGTGATTTTGGATTCCGGGTCCGCCGCTGCGCGACGGCCCGGAATGACGGTAATCAGAACCCGATCATGTCGAGCCTAGTCAGCGTCACCTGATTGCTGATGCGCGCCGCGTTGGCGAGGTGCCAGGCGGTGTAGGCTTCCGGGAAAAGATCGTCCGACGACATGGCATCGACCGGCACGATCACCTTGAAGCCGCGCAGCGCCGCCTCGCCGCCGGTGTGCAGCACCGAAGTCTGCGCCTGGGTGCCCATCGCCACCACGGTCTTGATGCCTTTGTCCTTGAGTGCCTTTTCCAGATCGCTGTCGATGAATTTGTCGGGGCCGAGCGGCGGCAATACCTGTTCGCCGGCAGCGGGCGTCAATTCTTTCAGTACATCGGTGGCGACCGAGTTCGGCACCGCGACGCTGTAAATGATCAGCGCGCCGTGTTCGCGCGCGGCGTCGACGAATTTTTTCACCTTTGGCACCGAGTCGGCGCAGCGTTTGCGCCGCTCCGGCGTGCACGTCTGCACGGTGAAATCCATCACCAGGAGCGCGGTCTCTTTTGGTATCAGCGTGACCGGCTTGAGCTGCGGCGGTGGCGGGAACTTCACTTGGCTCCAATCGTCGATGATGGTCTGGGCGCGCGCTTGATTTGCCGCAAACAGCGCCGCGACGATGGCGACAGCGATCGAGATGGATTTGCAGTCCATGAGTTCCTCCCGTTTGGTTTTTTTACAAGCTTAAGCCGCCGCGCGGGACGGCGCTACTCCGCTGGCGCCCGCGGCGGGGTTTCGCGCGTGGCGGGCACGGCCAGCACGGTAGTACGCAACGGCCGTTCTTCCATGATGATGAGTGCCACGATGCCGATGATAAGGAAAATCACCGCCACCGCAAAAATATGACTGAAGGCGCGGGCGAGATCGTCGAGCGATACATTAGCAGCAGTCGCAATGAAGGCCGACGACGACGCGCCGCCGCGTTGTGGCGAGGCGCCAAGCTCGGCCAGCATGATCGCGCCCATCACCGCGACGACGAAGGCGCTGGCGAGCGCCCGGAAAAAATTCATCGCGCCCATGGCGACGCCGATCTGCTGATGTGCGACCGCGTTTTGGATCGAAACGGTGACGGTCGGATACGAGCTGCCGGTGCCGATGCCGACGAGGCCGGTGATCAACGCCACCGTCCACACCGGCATCAGCGGATGAACCACGAGCAGCGCGACTGCCGCGGCGGCGATGCTGAGCATGACGATCGGCGCCCATTTGTAGCGATCCATGTGCAGCATGGCGCGGCCGGACAGATACGATCCTGGCGTCGTCATCATCACGATCGGAATGAGCGCCAAGCCGGAATCGCTCGCGGAGAGGCCATGCACCATCTCGTAATAAAGCGGCACGAAGATCGTCAGCCCGATGGAGACACCCTGGGTGCAGGCGGTGGTGAGGCAGCCGGCGCGCATCACCGGATTGTTGAGCACCGCAAGCGGCAGGAACGGCTCCGGCGCCCGCAGCACCCACCAGATGAATGCCGCGCTGATAATGGCCGCCGCAATGATCAGACCGAAGATCTGCTGCGAGAGCCACGGATAGCGCGTGCCGCCCCAGGTCAGCGCCAACAGCAGCGTGATCGCGGCGGCCATCATCAGCGCGGCGCCGGTGAGATCGATCTTATGGGCGCGCTCGTGCACCGGCACGCGTTTGAGCTGCCGGTTGGACAACATCGCCGCCGCCAAGGCGAGCGGCACATTGAGCCAAAAGATCACCGACCAGTGCAGATGCTCGGCAATGACGCCGCCGAGCACCGGGCCGGCGGCGCCGGCGACGATCCAGACCGAGCCGGTATAGGCTTGGTAATAGCCGCGCTCGCGCGGCGGCACCGCGTCGGCGATGATCGATTGCGTCAGCGGCACGATGCCGCCGCCACCGATGCCTTGCAGGCCGCGGCCGAGGATCAGCATCAGCATGCTCGGCGCGGCGGCGCAGGCGGCCGAGCCCGCCATGAACACGCCGAGCGCCACCAGCATCATGCCACGCCGGCCGTAAATATCGCTGAGCTTGCCGTAAAGCGGCGCGACTATGGTCGAGGTCAACAGATAAGCGATCACCACCCAGGAGAGATTTTCGAAATCGTCGAAGGCGCGGCCGATGGTCGGCAGCGCCGTCGCCACGATGGTCTGGTTCAGCGCGCCGAGGAACATCGCCAGCGCCAAGCCGCCGATAATGGCGATGACTTCACGCCGGCCGAGCTTATGCTCGGCGGAGGGGTTGCCGCCGGAATCCAGCGCGGCGCTTTCGGTGTCCCCTCCCCCTTGCGGGGCCGGCTCGCCGGTTTGGTATTTTTTGTGTTTTGGCGATGCCATGACCGCGATGACGACCGTCGATGAATGTGAGCCGCACCTTTGCGCCGCGACGGCGACAGCGCAAGACTCATGGACAACACACTTGGAGCGGATCAGCTATGCCGTTTCCTTGCTATTCCGCCACAGGGTCGGCGACGCGCGCGGGGCCGTGCAGCGGGCGCTCTTCGATCACCAACAGGCAGAGCAACGAAACAGCGAGGCAGATCGCAGCCGCGATGAAGACCCAGTGGAAGGCCGGCGCCAGGTCGCTATGGCCGGACGCGATCTTTTCCAGCGTCGTGACGCCGGGCCCGTCGCCGATGCCGCCGAGCACGATGGCGCCGAATATCGCCACCACGAGCGCACCGCCGAGCGTGCGGAAAAAATTCAACGTGCCGGTGGCGGTGCCGAGCTGATGCTGCTTGACCACGTTCTGCATGACGATCGTCGAGACCGGATACATCGGGCCGACACCGAAGCCGAGCACGAACAACAGTGCCACGACCGTGCCGAGCGTGTGCCCCGCCGGGTCGGCGGCGAGAGCGATGAGCGCCGCGACGGCGACGACAAGGCCGAGGATCGGCACGCGCATGTAATGTTTTATGCGCACGATCACGCGCGTCGATACCAGCGAGCCGAGCGTGGCGCCGCCCATATAGGCGATCAGCGCCAGGCCGGACAGGCTCGCCGAGACGCCGAGCACGGTCTGGCAATACAGCGGCATATAGATGGTAACCCCGATGATGGTGCCGATCGAAAAGAACGCCGCAATGGTGATCGTGCTGGTCACGCGCCCGTGCAGGATCGCCAGCGGAATGAAGGGTTCGCGCGCGGTGAGAAGGCGCAACGTGAACAGCACCCACAGCGCGCCGGAGCTCGCGATCAGGGTGATGATTCGCCACGAGCTCCAGGGGAAACGGACGCCGCCCCAGGCCAGCGCCAGCATCAGCGCCAGCGCGGCACCGATCATCAGGCCTGCACCGATCACGTCGAGCTGATGCGGCCGGTGGTTGCGCGGCAGGCGGCGCAGCGCGCGCTCGGTCATCACCAGCGCCACCGCACCCAGCGGCAGGTTGATCCAAAAAATGAACGACCAGTGCAGATGGTCGGTGAGCAAGCCGCCGAGCACCGGGCCGAGGATGCTGGCGCTCATGAACATGATCGAGGTGCGGCCCTGCACCACCGGGCGCTCACGCGGTGACAACAGGTCGGCGATGATAGTCTGCGCGATCGGCAACAGGCCGCCGCCGCCGACGCCTTGCAGCGCGCGCGAGAGAATCAAAACCCAGATCGTCGGCGCCAACGCGCAAGCGACCGAGCCGGCGACGAAGATCACGATCGCCGCCAGTAGCAGCGCGCGGCGACCGTAAATATCGGAAAGCTTGCCGAACAGCGGCGTCGCCACGGTGGCGGCGAGCAGATAAGCGGTCACCACCCAGGACAGATCGTCGATGCCGCCGAGGCTCCTGCCGATCGCCGGCAGAGCGGGGGCGACGATGGTCTGCTCCAGCGCCGAGAGGAACATCGCCAGCATGATGCCGGCGACGATGGCCCGGATGGTGGCGTGATCGAGCGGCGCGGCCGGCGCGTGATGCTGCGGCGGCCGATCCGGCTCCTCGGCTTTAGCAGCCGGCAGCGCATTGCCCCGCCTCTGCGCTCGCGCATCGCCGCCCATGTCGGGGGCGATGCTGTGGGCGTCATCGGGCGCGATTTGGCGGGTCATTGCGGGGAATCCTTGGCGGGCATCCCTTGGCCCGTGCCGCGCTGCAATGCAACCGGCCTCGATGCAGAGCAGACGCGCAGTTCGCACGGCCGCTTAGCCGCGCCGCCGCGCCCGCTTCGGCAGCTTCAGCGGCCAGCTGACGATGTAGTCCTCGAGGTCGCGGTCGGGGACGTTCACTTCGCTGTCATAGACGCGGCCGCGCACCGAGACGCCGGCGGCATGGACGGTCTCGGGATCGCCGGACACCAGCGGGTGCCACCAGTACAGATCCTTGCCCTCGGCGAGCAGCACGTAGGCGCAGGAGGGCGGCAGCCAGGTGATGGTTTTGAGGCTCTTCGGCGTGAGCCGCACGCAATCGTCGACCTGCTCCTGCCGGTTTGGATAGTCGCGGCAGCGGCAGGTGTCCCCGTCAAGCAGCCGGCAGCCGACATTGGTGTAATAGGTGCGGTCGGTCACCTCTTCCTCGAGCTTGTTGAGACAGCATTTACCGCAGCCGTCGCAGAGGCTTTCCCATTCTGAATTCGTCATTTCATCCAATGGTTTACGCTTCCAGAACGGGATTTCGGCGTCGTCTTGGTTTTGGCCATCATCGGATGCCATGCTGCTCTCCAGGCCGCTCGCCCGCGGCAACGCTGCTCGGGC